>JARRKQ010000001.1:0-74482 GCA_037387885.1 Alphaproteobacteria bacterium
GCAGCACCGACGTCCGGCCCTTCTGCATCGTGTCGAGCGCGCTGCCGGTGCTGGCGACGAGCGCGTCGGCGCCGATCACGAGATCCGCCCCGCCGGCCGACAGACGGTTGGTGTCGAGCTCGGCGGTCGCGTCGGCAATGCGGATGTGGCTGACGACCGCGCCGCCCTTCTGCGACATGCCGGTCATGTCGAGGATGGTGCAGCCCTTGCCCTCGATATGCGCGGCCATGCCGAGAATGGCGCCGATGGTGATGACGCCGGTGCCGCCGATGCCGGTGACGAGCACGCCGTAGGGCTGATCGCTGCGCGCGCGCTCCGGTACAGGCGGATCCTTCAGCTCGCTCAGCGTCGGCATCTTGGCGCGCTTGGGCCGGCCGCCCTCGACGCTCACGAGGGCCGGGCAGAAGCCGTTGAGGCAGCTGTAATCCTTGTTGCAGGAATGCTGATCGATCGTGCGCTTCTGGCCGAACTCGGTCTCGACCGGCACGACCGAAAGGCAGTTCGACTGCTCGACACAGTCGCCGCAGCCCTCGCAGACGTCCTGGTTGATGAAGATGCGCTTGTCGGGATCGGGGAAGGTGCCGCGCTTCCTGCGGCGGCGCTTTTCGGCGGCGCAGGTCTGGTCGTAGATGAGCGCGGAGACGCCCGGCCAGTCGCGCAATTCGCGCTGCACCTCGTCGAGGTCGCGGCGGTGATGGAAGGTGACGCCCGGCGCGAAGTTGGAGCCGATCGGATACTTGTCGGGCTCGTCGGAGACGACGGCGATGCGATCAACGCCCTCATCGGCGACCTGGCGCGAGATCATCGGCACGGAAAGCGGGCCGTCGACCGGCTGTCCGCCGGTCATGGCGACGGCGTCGTTGAAGAGGATCTTGTAGGTGATGTTGACGCCGGCCGCCTTGGCCGCGCGGATCGCCATCAGGCCGGAATGGTAGTAGGTGCCGTCGCCGAGCGACTGGAAGACATGGTTGGTCGTGGTGTGCGGCGCCTGGCCGATCCAGGTCGCACCCTCGCCGCCCATATGGGTCCAGCCGTAAACGTCGCGGTCCATCCAGACGGCCATGAAGTGGCAGCCGACGCCGCCGACCGCGCGGCTGCCCTCGGGCACGCGCGTTGAGGTGTTGTGCGGACAGCCGGAGCAGAAATAGGGCGTACGGGCGACGATCGCCTCCGAGCCCTTGTGTCCGCCGATGCTGTCGAGGAACGCCATGCGTTCCTTGAGCGCGCTGTCGTCGCCGTGCATCGCCAGCAGGCGTTTGCCGATGGCGCGGGCAAGCTGCTCGGGTGTGTGCGTGCCGTAAGGCGGCAGCAGCTCGGCGCCCGTCTCGTCGGTCTTGCCGATGATGCGCGGGGATTTCTCGCGGCTGTTGTAGAGCAGCTCCTTCATCTGGGTTTCGATGAAGGCGCGCTTCTCCTCGATGACGAAGACCTCCTCGAGCCCCTTCGCCAGGGTCTGCGCGATGTTGGGCTCGAGCGGCCAGATCATGCCGAGCTTGAGGAGCCGGATGCCGAGGGCCTCGGCGCGCTTCTCGTCGATCCCGAGAATGCGGAGCGCGCGGCGCACGTCGAGATAGCTCTTGCCGGCGGCGACGATGCCCAGGCGCGCCTTGGGCGCGTCGAGCACGATCCTGTTGAGCCCGTTGGCGCGGGCATAGGCCTTGGCGGCCTCGAGCTTGTATTTGTACTGACGCGTCTCGGCCGGGATGGCCATCTCGCCGACGCGGGTGCTCATGCCGCCCTCGGGGATTTCCAGATCGCGGGGGCGGATGATCTTCGGCTCGTCGGGGTCGAGGGTGAGCGTGCCCGAGGCCTCGACCGTGTCGGCCTCGGTCTTGTAGCCGACCCAGAGGCCGGAGGTGCGCGAGAGCCCGAAGCCGAGCAGGCCCATTTCGATGAATTCGGTCATGCCCGCCGGATAGATCACCGGCATCAGCGCATCCATGAAGCTGAACTCGCTGGGCAGCGCGAAGGCCGAGGAGGTGGCGCCGTGGTCGTCGCCGACGATGGCGAGCACGCCGCCCTTCTCGAAGGCGCCGGCCTGGTTGCCGTGCTTGATCGCGTCCATCGAGCGGGCGAGGCCGGGGCCCTTGCCATACCAGATACCGAAGACGCCGTCATACTTCGCGCCGGGGAAGAGGTTGACCTCCTGCGTGCCCCAGATCGAGGTGGCAGCGAGGTCTTCGTTCACCCCTGGCAGGAAGGTGATGTTGTGCTGCTTCAGCAGCGCTTTCACGCGCCAGAGCTCCATGTCGTAGCGCCCGACGGGTGAGCCGCGATAGCCGGAGATGAAGCCGGCGGTGTTCAAGCCCGCCGCGGCGTCGCGTTTGTGCTGTTCGATTGGCAGGCGGACGAGCGCCTGCAGGCCGGACATGAAAACCTGACCGCGTTCGGCCAGATACTTGTCGTCGAGGGTGACAACATTCGACGTCATACGTTACCTCCGAGGGTCTTGCGGCCTCGTCGCAAGAGGCCTGGCCGGAAGCGCGCGACGCACTCGGTCAAGCGGCGGACCGTCCGGCCGTCATGCTGATATCCCGGTCTCGCGAAGGTGCTTGCACTCGGCCTCCGAGAAACCGGCTTCCATTAGGATCTTGTCCGTATGCTCGCCGTATTTGGGCGGAAAGGCAATGTCGCGTTTTGCATAGGGCATATCCACCGCCATGGGTTGCATGCGGATTTCCTTGCCGTCCGGCAGATGCGTGCGGGTGAGCTTCGATGCAATCGCCGGCATCTCGCGCGCCTGCGGCACGGTGTTGATGCGTGCGTTGGGAATGCCCGCGGCGGCGAATTCGGCCTCGACCTCGTCGGTCGTGCCGGTCGATGTCGCGTCGCCCAGCTCCTTGTAGATCGCGTGGCGGTCGGCATAGCGCTCGTCGTTGGTGGTGCGGTTGTCGCGCGCAAGGCCGGCAAAGCGCGGGATCGCGGTCAGGCGCCGCCACTGGGTGTTCGAGCCCATCGCCATGTAGATGAAGCCGTCGCTGGTCGGATAGACATTGGTCGGGATGAACTTGCGGTGCGCGTTGCCCCAGCGCGAATACTCTTCGGGATCGGCGTCGAAGTCGATGAGCGGCAGGGTGGTGATGAGCCACGAGGCGGCGGCCTGCGTCATCGAGACGTCGATACGCTTGCCCTCGCCGGTCTCGGCCTGCTCCGCGAGGCCGAGCATCACGTTGGCGTAGACCTCGTCGCCGGCTTTGAGGTCGATGATCGGGATGCCCGAGAGCGTCGGCGGGCCGTCCGGAAACCCGGTGGTCTCCATGAAGCCGGTCTGCGCCTGGATCGCCGGATCGTAGCCGGGGGTCTTGGGATAGTCCGGGCCCATCGCCGAGATGCCGGCCCAGATGAGCTTCGGGTTGATCGCCGACAAGGTCTCGTAGTCGATGCCGAAGGGCTCGTAGCGGCCGGGCAGGGTGTTGCAGCAGAAGACATCGACCTCGAGCTCGCGCACGATCTTGTGCAGCGCTTCGCGGCCCTCTTCCGATTTGAGGTTGAGCGCGATCGCCTCTTTGCCGCAGTTGGGCGCGACGAAATAGGAGTGGCGGTCGTCGTCGAGGACCTTCGAGCCGATGTACCGGTTGGGGTCGCCCGGATGCGCATCGCCGTCGAGCGGCGTCGACTCGAGCCGGATCACCCGCCAGCCAAGCTGCACGAAGCGCAGCGTCGCGTACGTCATGGAGAGCGCCTGCTCCATGGAGAGGACGGTGCGGGGCTTCATGGGCGGACCTTAACCTGGATAAACATGAGACCCTCGTCCTTCGACAAGCTCAGGATGAGGCCCTCATGCCGAGCCTGTCGAAGCATGTGGGCCGGGATGACTTGTTACTCCGCCGCCTGGCGCATCCGCTGCTCGCGCTCGAAAAGGCCGCGGGCGAGCTTCTCGGGCGAGACAGGCGGGTGGTCGATGCGCACGCCGGTGGCGTTGTAGACGGCGTTGCCGACGGCCGGCGCGATCACGATGGTCGGAAGCTCGGCGATGCCCTTGGCGCCGGCGGGGCCTTCGGAGTCCATGGTCTCGATGAAGGTCATGTCGATGCGTGGCATCTCGGGCGCGGTGAAGAGGTGATAGTCGCGGAAGAACGGGTTCTTCACGATGCCCTTCTCGATCTTCAGATCTTCGGAGAGGGCGTAGCCGAGACCCATGGCGATGCCGCCCTCGATCTGGCCCTCGAGGCCGGTGAGGTTGATGACGCGGCCGACATCCTGGACCGACCACACGGTCTCGACCTTCACTTCGCCGGTGAAGGTGTCGACGATCACCTCGGCGACGTGGACGGCGTTGGAGTACGCGGCCGACATGTCGCCCACATGGTTCTCGTCCTCCGATTCGGTCGGCGGCTCGTAGTAGTCGGACTGGATGACGAGCTGCGCGGCCTCGCCGGCGAAGTGCATCTGGCGGAGCAGCCGGTCGAGCGGCATCACCGCGACGCCGTCTTCTGCCTGCACGACATGGCCGCCGCGGAGATCGAGCGCGTCGGCGGAGACGTTCGACTGCTTGGCCGCCGCATCGAGGATCTGCGCCTTGGCCTTCTGGGCGGCGCGCTGGGCCGACTTGCCGGCGATATAGGTGGTGCGGCTGGCATGCACGCCGACATCCCAGGGCCCGGTCGCGGTGTCGTTGGCGACGATGGTGACGTCGCGCATCGGAATGCCGAGCTCCTCGGCCATGATCTGCGCGATCACCGTGTCGATGCCCTGGCCGATCTCGCTCGCGCCGGTGATCACGGTGATGCGGGCGTAGTCGTCCATCTTGATGATGGTGCCGCAGCCGTCGGATTTGTGGATCTTGGCGCCGCCGGCATTGTGCAGCGAGGCGGCGATACCGATGCCGCGCTTGTAGCGCTCGGGGCTGTCCCAGCCGTCCTTGTACTTGGCCCACTTCGCCAGGAAATCGGATTTCTCCGCCGCGGTGTTGAGGCAGCCGACGAGGTCGATGCAGCCGAGGTTCGAGCCCTGCGGCGTGATCTCGTCGGGCTCATTGGCGTTCTTCAGGCGGAACTCGATCGGGTTGAAGCCGCCGATCTCCGCCATCTTGTCCATATGCGTCTCGATCGCCCAGGTCGCCTGGACGTTGCCGTAGCCGCGGAAGGAGCCGGCGAAGGGGTTGTTCGTGTAGACCGCCTTGGCGCTGTAGTGGATGTGCGGCACCTTGTAGTGCGAGGTGATGGTCCGCATCGTGACGTAAGGCGTGGTCGCGCCCCACGAGGTGTAGCCGCCGTTATTGAGCAGCGTGTCGACCTCGCGAAACGTAAGCGTGCCGTCCTTCTTCATACCCGCCTTGATCTTGAACTCGACCGGCTGGCGGGTCGGCGAGGCGATAAACTCCTCCTCGCGGCTGAAGATGACCTTGACCGGGCGGCGGGTTGCCTTGGCGAGCAGCACGCAGATCGGCTCGTAGGGATAGACGTCGAGCTTGGAGCCGAAGGCCCCGCCGACGGGCGGCTGGACGATGCGCACGTCGCCCGGATGCATGCCGAGCGAGGGGGCGATGTCCATCTTCATGATGAAGGGATACTGCGACTGCGAGTAGAGCGTGACGCGGCCGTCGGGGTCGATGTCGGCGACGGCGCAGGACACGCCCATGTTGCAGTGGGTGACGTAGTGGACGTTGTAGTCGCCCTCGACGATGAAGTCGCTCTCGGCCTTGCCCTGCTCGATATCGCCGTGGTCGAAGTGCTGCGCCATGGCGATGTTGTCGGGCCGCTCCTCGTGGATCACCGGGGCGCCGTCCTTGAGCGCGTCCTCGCATTCGAAGACGGTCGGCAGATCCTCGTATTCGACCGTAATGAGTCGCAGCGCCTCGTCGCAGGCTTCCTCGCTCTCGGCGGCGACGGCGGCGATCTCGTCGCGGATGCAGCGCACCCGGTCCTTCTTGAGCGGCGGGTTGTCCTTCAGGACGCCGATGCCGAAATCAGGCGTGTCCGCGCCGGTCAGCACGGCGTGCACGCCGGGGACCGCTTTGGCCTTTTCGGTGTCGATCCGCAGGATCTTGGCGTGCACCCGATCGGTGCGCAGGATCTTGCCGTAGAGCATGCGCGGCAGGACCATGTCGTTCACGTAGCGCGTGCGGCCGGTCGTCTTGTCGGGCGCGTCCATCTTGCGCACGCGCTTGCCGATGATGGTGTCCTTCTCGATGATCTTGGTCATGGAGCGGGTTCCCTAGCGCATGAGGTCGATTGATTCAGGCGGTGGCCGTTCGCCCGGCGGCGATGACGGCGTCGATGATCTTCTTGTAGCCGGTGCAGCGGCAGACATTGCCTTCGAGGCCGCGCCGGATCTCGTCTTCCGACATGTTCGGATTGCGGTCGAGCAGATAGCGGATCTGCATGATCATGCCGGGCGTGCAAAAGCCGCACTGCACCGCGCCATGCTCGATGAAGGCGTCCTGCACGGGATCGATGCCGGCGTCGGTCCACAGGCCTTCGACCGTGAGCACCTCGCGGCCCTCGAGATCGACCGCGGGCATGAGGCAGGAATTGAGCGACTGGCCGTCCACGATCACGGTGCAGGCGCCGCATTCGCCCTCGCCGCAGGCGAGCTTGGCGCCGGCGAGGTCGAGGCGCTCGCGCAGGATCGTCAGCGCCGAGGCGCCGACCGGAACGCCGACGCGGGTCGTCCGGCCGTTCAGTGTGAAAGTAACGTCAACCTGAAGCGGCATGTCCGAGCTCCTGCATGAGATAGGCGCGTGCGAGGCGGCGGCGGTACCAGGCCGAGCCGCGATGGTCGTCGATCGGCGCGATCTCGGCGTCGAGCGCCTCGGCGGCGGTGTCAATTAAGGCATCATCGATGCTCTTGCCCTCCAGCGCGGCCTCGGTCTTGCGGGCGCGGATCGGCGTGGGCGCCACGGCCCCCAGCGCGAGCCGCACGTCGCGCAACGTTCCACCCTCGACATAGGCAGCGAAACCGAGCGAAACCAGGGCGATTTCGAGCGCCGGCCGCGGGCCGGTCTTGGCGAAGCCGCCATAAAAATTCTTGCCGGGAACCGCGAATTCGACGCCGGTGATGAGCTCCTCCGGTGCGATCACGGTCTTGCCAGGGCCGGCGAAGACCTCGTTTATCGGCACGGTGCGCGTCTTGACCTTGCCGGCCTTCATGGAGGCGAGCGAGACCTCGGCATCGAGGCAGAGCAGGGGGATCACGAAGTCGGCCGCGGGCGAGGCGTTGGCGATATTGCCGCCGACGGTCGCCGCATTGCGAATTTGTACGCTTGCGAACTTATCGGCCGCAGCTCGAAGCAGCGGGACTTTCTTGGCCAAATCCTTGTGCTCGAGCACCTGCGTCATGGTGACGAGCGCGCCGAGACGGATGCGGCCCGCCTTCACCTCGATGCCCGCAAGCTCGGGGACGTTCTTAATGTTGACGAGGCGCTTGCCGACCGCGCGGCCCGGCTCGTCCTTCTGGACCCAGAGGTCGGTGCCGCCGGCAACGCAGGTCGCGGCGCCATCCGCCAACGCGTCGAGCGCTTCGTCGAGCGAGCGGGGCGCAGCGTATTCCTCGATCGCCGGCGGTTGTTGGAGCTGGGGAAGGGTCATTGCGGTCCTTTGTCTCTTTACGCGTGCCTAGAACCGCATCGGTTCCTGATAGCGGCCGAACGCTTCCGTCAGCACGGCGGTGATCTCGCCGACCGAGGCGTAAGCCTTCACCGCATCCATGATCGCGGGCATCGTGTTGGCGTCGCCCTCGGCGGCGGCCTTAAGGTCGGCCAGCGCCTTGTCGACGGCGGCCTGGTCGCGGGTGGCCTTGACGTCGTTGAGGCGGCCGATCTGCCGGTCGGTGTCTTCCTTCTTGTAAGGATGCATCTCGACCTCGGGCTCGTCCTCCTCGATCTCGTAGCAGTTGACGCCGACCTTGCGGTATTCGCCGGTCTCGAGGTCCTTCTGGTGCTCGTAAGCCTGCTTGGAGACGTGGGCCTGGATCTCGCCGTCGGCGATCATCTTGACGATGCCGCCCTTGTCGTCGAGCTCCTTCATGATGCGGACCATCTCGGCTTCCATCTGGTTCGTCAGCGTCTCGACGTAGTAGGAGCCGGCGAGGGGGTCGACCGTATCGGTCATCCCCATCTCCTCGATCAGGAGCTGCATGGTGCGCAGCGAGATGCGCTGCGCCTTTTCCGACGGGATCGTGTACGCCTCGTCGTAGCAGCAGAGCGCGATGGTCTGCGCGCCGGAGAGCACGCAGCCGAGCGCATAGTAGGCGCCGCGCATGATGTTGTTCTCCGGCTGCTCGATGGTGAGGCCCGCGCCGCCGCCGCCGGCGATCATGCGCAGCCACATCGATTTGGGGTTCTTGGCGCCGTACTTGTTCTTGACGATCTTGGCCCAGAGGCGGCGGCCCGCGCGGAACTTGCAGACCTGCTCGAAGAACTGGCCGAAGATGTTGTAGTTGAACGACATCCGGTAGGCGAACTCGTCGATGTCGAGCCCGCGCTTCAGCACCTCGTCGAAGTATGCGCTGGCGATGGCGAAGCCGTAGGCCATCTCTTCCGTCGGCGTCGCGCCCGATTCGCGGATGTGATAGCCGCAGACCGAGACGGGCGAGTAGAGCGGCGCGTGCTTGGCGCAATACTCCATCGTGTCGGCGACGAGGCGCACCGAGGGCTCGACCGGATAGATCCATGTGCCGCGGCCGACGAACTCTTTCAGAATGTCGTTCTGGCAGGTGCCGCGGAGCTTCGAAAGATCGAAGCCGCGTTTCTCGGCCATCGCCAGATACATCGCGATCATGATCGCGGCGGTGCCGTTGATGGTGAGCGAGACGGTGATGTTCTCGATGTCGATACCGTCGAAGGCGATCTCGACGTCTTTCAGCGTGTCGATCGCCATGCCGACGCGGCCGACCTCGCCGCCGGCCATCGGATCGTCGCTGTCATAGCCGCACTGGGTCGGCAGGTCGAAGGCGACGTTGAGGCCTGTATTGCCGGTCTCGATCAGATATTTGAAGCGCTTGTTCGTGTCCTCGGCGTTGCCAAAGCCCGTGTACTGGCGCATCGTCCATGGCCGCTTGCGGTACATCATGTCGTGGATGCCGCGCGTGAACGGGTATTCGCCCGGCTTGCCGATTCCGTCGGGCGCCCCTTCATCGGGCAAGCGGGTCGCCTCCACGTCCTCTTCGGTATAGATCGGCTTGATCTCGATGCCCGACTCGTTGCGGCGGGTATCGGCGTCCGGTTTACGCTGCACGTTCAAGGGTCTTCTCCTTGATGAAATCGACGATTTCGTTGAGCTTCGAGCCGGTGTTGAACACCGCGTCGAGCCCGATCTTGCGCAAGGCCTCGTGGTCCTCGCGGGGCACGTTGCCGCCGATCACCCAGAGGCGGTCGTCGAGCCCGTATTCCTTCAGCAGTTCGGCAATGCGCTCGCAGATCGGAATATGCGAGCCGGAGAGGATGGAGAGCGCGATCACGTCGACATCCTCGTCGCGGGCGGCGTTGGCGATCATCTCCGGGCTCTGGCGTAGGCCCGTATAGATGACCTCGAAGCCGGCATCGACCAGCGCGCGCACCACGATCTTGGCCCCGACGTCATGGCCGTCGAGGCCGGGCTTGGCGACCAGGATGCGGACTTTCTTGTCAGCCATCGTGCTGCGCTCCGATATCTATTCCGCCGCCTGCGACGCCGGCTCGTAGCCGTAGACTTCGCGGGCGGTGTCTTCTGAAATGATGCCGTTCTTGACCTCTTCGGCGAGCTTGGTGCGGTCGCGCTTCTTGGGATCGCCGTAGCCGCCTCCGCCGCCGGCCTGCTGGAAATAGACCGTGCCCTTCGGCAGTCCGGTAATGAGGTCCTTGTTGAGCGGCACCACGTCGTTGCCGTCGGGGGTGGTGAGCTTGATCGTGTTGAGCGTGCCGTCGCCGCCGCCGAAGAGCCCGAAGGCGGGCTCGTAGTCGCCGTCGCCGAAGGTCACGAGCTGGGTGTTGTCGGAGCCGAATTCGTAGACCGTCTCGATGCCGATTCCGCCGCGCCACTGTCCGGCGCCGGCCGAGTCGGTCAGATATTCGTGCTTGATCAAGCGGTGCGGCGACTGCTGTTCGAACATCTCGTAGTCCTGGTCGAGCACGCCGCCCGAGGCGTCGATCATACCGATATGGTCGTAGCCGTCGGTGCCATTCATGGCGCCGGCGCCGCCCTTCATGCCCATGAAGAAGATGTCGACGTAGTCGTCGTCCTTCTCCTCGTCGAAGCCGGTGGTGAGCGACGAGAGCAGATTGTTCCAGCCGGCCGTCACGCGGTCGGGAATGGCCGGCGCGAGTGCGCGCTGGATCGCGTCTGCGTTGGGCGGGCAGAGGTGGTTGCCGAAGGTGGTCGCCGCCGGATAGCCGGCGTTCAGGATCGTGCCTTCGGGAATGATGATCTCCAGCGGCGCCAGCATACCCTCGTTATGCGGAATGTCGGGATTGACCATCTGGAGCAGCGTCAGCGCCGTGGCGCTCGCGCTCGAGGTATAGGTGCCGTTGACGAAGCCGTTGGTGCGCGCATCGGTCTTGGAATAGTCGAAGGTGATCGCCTTGTCCTTGACCTCGATGTCGACGCGGATGGTGTATTTGGAGCCCTTGTTCTTGCCGTCGTAATAGACGTAGCCCTCGCCCGAGTAATTCCCGTTCGGGATCGAGCCGATCTCGGCTTCCATCATCTTCTGCGTGGCATCGAAAAGCGCCAACTTGTGCCGCTCGAAGACGTCGAGCCCGTGTTTTTCCAACAGCGCCACCATGCGCCGCGCGCCGACATTGGTCGCGCCCATCTGCGAGCGCATGTCTTCCTGGACGATGTCGAAGCGGATATTGGCGAAGATGAGGTCCCAGACATCCTTGCGGAAGGTGCCGCCGTCATAGACCTTGACCGGCGGGATGCGGATGCCTTCCTGCCAAACCTCTACGGCGTTGGGGTTGTAGCCGCCAGCGACCGCGCCGCCGATATCGGCCTGGTGGCCCTTGACCGCCGTCCAGGCGACCAACTTGTCCTCAAAGAAGATCGGCCGGAACACGGCAACGTCGTTGTTCTGGTTGCCCATCGAGAAGACGTCGTTGTGGAAGATGACGTCGCCCGGCTTAAAGTCACCCTCGAAATACTCGATGATGTATTTGCACACCGGCGCCAGCGAGAAGGCGAGGATCGGCAGGTTCTCGGTCTGCTCCAGCATCCGGCCTTCGCCGTCGTAGAGCCCGGTCACGAAATCCTTGGCCTCGCACAAGATGGGCGAGCGCGCGGTTTGCTCGACCGACATGCTCATCTCGTCGGTGATCGACTTGAAGGCGCGCGCGAAGACCGACAGCAGGATCGGATCGATATCGGATTTGCTCATGCCACGGCCTCCAGACTGGGTTTGACCAGCTCTTCGCGGCCCTTCTGGTAGACCGCAAACGAGCCGTACTGGTCGCAGACGCAGTCGTAGGACTGGGTGACCAGGATCGAGGTGTTTTCCTGTTCGATGATCGCGGGCCCCGTGATCCGATAGCCGAACTTGGTGTTGTGGCCATCATAGACCGGGACGGTCGCCGCTTCGCCGGTTTCGGGCACGATGATCTTGCGCTCGCCCTTGAGCGCGGGCGAGGGGTCAGCCCCGGCATAGCTCTCTTGGGTGTAGGCCGGCTTGTCGGTGCGGCCGACCGCCTGCAGGCGGACATTGATGATCTCGACCGGCGTGCCCTGCTCCTCCAGCGAATAGCCGTAGAGCCGGTTGTGCTCGGCGTGGAAGAGCGCCTTGATCGCCTCGCCGTCCTGCGCCTCGACGGCGCTGATCGGTGCCTCGTGCGTGACCTCGTGATACTGTTTGGCGTAGCGCGCATCGAGCTTGAGGATGTAGTCGCGCCGATCCTTTGAGATGCTCTCGCTGTCGAGCAAAGCGTCGCCCTCCGCGCGCATCTCGGCGATCAGCGCGTTCAAAGTCTGCCAGTCGCCGTCGTCGATGCGGCGGACATAGCTGCGCACGAAGTCGTGCTTCAAGTCCGACATCAGCATGCCGGCGGCGCAAAAGATCGAGCTTTCGCGCGGTACGATGAGCAGTGGGATTTCGAGCTCCTCGCCGATCATGCAGGCGTGGTTGGGGCCGGCGCCGCCGGCGACCACCATCGGGAACTCGCGCGGATCGAAGCCGCGCTTGATGGTGATCTCGCGCACGCCCTGGGCCATATTGGTGTTGATGACGCGGTACATGCCGAGCGCGGCTTCCTCGACCGACATGCCGAGCGGCTTGGCGATCTTCTCTTCGATCGCCTTGCGCGCCGCATCGACGTCGAGCTTCAGTTTGCCGCCGGCGAAGTAGCCCGGATCGAGATAGCCCAGCACCAGATCGGCATCGGTGCAGGCCGGCAGCTCGCCGCCCTGGCCGTAGCAGACCGGGCCCGGATCGGCGCCCGCGCTTTGCGGGCCCATGCGCAAGAGGCCGCCTTCGTCGATCCAGCCGATCGAGCCGCCGCCGGCGCCGATGGTGACGATGTCGAGCATCGGCAGCGCGATACGGTAGCGGTTGATCTCGCCCTCGTTCGCCGTGATCGGCACGCCGTCGAGTACCATCGCGGCATCGAAGCTGGTGCCACCCATATCGACGGTGAGGCAGTTCTTCTGGCCGTGCGCCTCGGCGTAGCCGAGCCCGGCGACCGGACCCGCCGCCGGGCCGGAGAGCAGCGTCATCGCCGCCGTCGTCTGCGCCGTCTCGGGCAGCACCACGCCGCCATTCGACTGCATGATCAAGAGCACGCCCTTGAAGCCGGTATCGGCCAAACGCTTCATCAGCGCGTCGATGTAAGCGCGCAGCTTGGGGCCGTTGTACGAATTCAGAACCGTCGTCGAGACGCGGTTATAGAAGCGGATCGAGGGCAACAGCTCTGCGGAAACCGTGAGATAGGCGTCCGGCATTTCGCGTGCGACGAGCTCGCCCGCAGCCTTCTCATGCGCGGGATTGGCGAAGGCGTTCATGAAGCAGATCGCCACCGCCTCGACGCTCTCGGCCTTGAAGGTCTCGATCGCGGCGCGGACATCGTCGAGCTCGAGGCCTTCGATCTCGCGGCCCTTGCGGTCGAGCCGGCCGCGCACGCCGGCGCGCAGATAGCGCGGCACCAGCGGCGGCACGTTGGTGTAGCGGTTGTTGTACTGCTCCTCGCGGATGCCGCGGCGCATTTCCAAAGCGTCGCGCACGCCCTCGGTGGTGATGAGGCCGGACTTGGCGCCCGTGCGGGTCAGCGTCGCGTTCGTCGTCACCGTGGTGCCGTGGACGATCGTGTCGATCGTCGGTGCGAAGGCCTCCAGCGTGCTGCCGGCGGCCTTGGCGATGTCGGTCAGCCCGTTGATCAGGCCGATGGAGGGATCCTTAGGCGTCGACAGCGTCTTGAAGATCTGCGGTTCCGCGTCGTCCGAGACGACCAGGAAATCCGTGAAGGTGCCGCCAACGTCGATGCCGATCTTGGTCGTCACGGTGCCATCCCTTCCGGTTTATTGGATCACACAAACACAGCCAGTCTTCGCCAGCTTTCGAGGTGACTATAACACAATATTGTTGGACGTCCAACAATATTGTGTTTGCCGGCATGCCCAAGCCGGCCGCTTGCGGTCGCCCGCGGCGCCCGGTAGCGTCGGGCATCATATGGGAGACAACCGGGCGGCAAAACCACCGGATTAGAAAGGGAGCGAGGCGAGCCATGGCGGAGAATGCATTGCTGTTCGAGGTGCGCGACGGGGTTGCGCGGATCACGCTGAACCGGCCCGACGAGGCCAATCCGCTAGCGGTCGAAAGCGCCAAGAAGCTGTTCGACTATGCGATCGAGATCGACCAGGATCCCAGCATCCGCGCCGTGATCTTGACCAGCACCGGCCGGTTCTTCTCCGCCGGCGGCGACCTCAAGTTCTTCCACGACAATGCCGACCGGGTCGGCCATGTGCTGAAGGAAACGACGAGCTATCTGCACGCCGCGCAGTCGCGCTTCGCGCGCATGGCAGCACCAGTCGTAGTCGCGATCAACGGGATTGCGGCGGGCGGCGGGGCGAGCATCGCCTTTTGCGGCGACATCGTTCTGGCGGCGCAGTCGGCGACCTTCACCATGGGCTACACGGCGGCCGGCCTCTCGCCGGACGGTTCCTCATCCTACTACCTGCCGCGGCTGGCGGGCCTGCGGCGGGCGCAGGAGCTCTTCCTGACCAATCGCCGGTTCACCGCGGACGAGGCGGCCGAATGGGGCCTCATCACCCGCGTCGTGCCGGACGATAAGCTGATGGAGGAGGCCGACGCTCTGGTCGCGCAGCTGGCCAAGGGGCCGACCCAGGCCTTCGGCTCGGTGAAGGCGCTGTTGGCGGATACGTTCACCAACACGCTGGAAACCCAGCTGGAGATGGAGACCCGCCACATCGCGGCCAACGGGGCGGGGCATGACGGCCGCGAAGGTGTTGCGGCCTTCGTGGCCAAGCGCAAGCCCGACTTCAAGGGCGTGCAATAGGCGCAGGGAATTTGGCCGTGGAGACGGCCGCGCGTTTTCCGCGAAAATCCGTGCAACGATACGCTTTGTTGGACGGCAAACAAATCCCGGCTATGATGCGCCCATGAGCGATATCAGCGATATGAGCGACAGGCCCGATCCGGCCCATTCAGATGCGGCGGCGCAGACCGGCAATGGCCAAGACCGCCATGGCGCGATCGATTTCGGCGACCTCGACGACTTCGTGGGCTTTCAGCTGCACCGCGCGCGCAACGTTGCCGCCTCGGTGCTGCACAAGCTGATCGCGCCCGAGTTCGTGCCGGGGCATTTCCCCATCCTTTATCTGATCGCACAGAACCCCGACCGTACCCAATCGGCGATCGCCAGGGCCGTGGGGCTCGACCGCTCGTCGCTGGTGCCGATCCTCAACCGGTTCGAGAAGAGCGGCTGGGTCCAGCGCATTCCCTCGCAGGGCGACAAGCGCGCCCATGCGCTTCGCCTGACGCCCGCGGGCGAGCGCAAGATGCAGGACCTCCGCGACAAGGTGATGTCGATGGAGGACCGGATCTCCGACGCGCTGGGCGACGACGGCCAGAAAGCCATGCTCGACTATCTCCGGCGCATCCAGGACGCATTTGATCAAACGCGGTAGGTGATCAAACGCTGTAGGTGATCAAACGCGGTAGGCGACCAGACGCGGGGAGCACAACAGTCCCGTTCGCTTGACCGAGGTCAAGGCGCCGTTGCCGCCGCACCGATCAAATCGTTCCCATGACGCCGGACCTGCTGGATCGCTATAGCGGCCCCGTGCCGCGCTACACGAGCTATCCGACCGCCCCGCATTTCTCCGCGGAGGTGGGGCCGGATACGTATCGTGCATGGCTCGCCAAGCTGGACCGCGATGAGCCGCTGTCGCTTTACGCGCATATCCCGTTTTGCCGCACGCTCTGCTGGTTCTGTGGCTGCCATACGCGGGCGGTCAATCGCTATTCGCCGGTCGAGGCGTATCTCGAAGCGCTGAGTGCCGAGGTGGCCTTGGTGTCGGAGGCGATCGGCAAGAATGCGCCGGTCGCGCATCTTCATTTCGGCGGCGGCACGCCGACCATCCTGAGCTCGGCGGATTTCGCCCGTTTGATGGATCTGTTCCGGGCCCGCTTCCAGCTCCTGCCCGAAGCGGAGATCAGCGTGGAGATCGATCCGCGCGGCATGGGCCGGCAGGAGATGCGCGGGCTCGCCGATGCCGGGGTCACGCGGGCGAGCCTGGGCGTGCAGGATCTCGACCCGGCCGTCCAGCAGGCGGTCAACCGCATCCAGCCGCGCGCGATGACCGAGCAGGTCGTCGACTGGTGCCGGGAGCTCGGGATAGGCGGCGTCAATATCGACCTCATGTATGGCCTGCCGCACCAGACCGTCGACGGCGTGGCGGCGACGGCGCAAGCGATGGCCGATCTCGTCCCCGACCGGATCGCCATCTTCGGCTACGCCCACGTGCCCTGGATGAAGCCGAACCAGAGGCTGATCGACGAAACGGCGCTGGCGGGTGCCTGGGAGCGCTGGCGCCAGGCGGAAGCGGCGGCCGAGGTGCTGGTCGCGGCCGGCTATCGCCCGATCGGGCTCGACCATTTCGCCCGCGACGACGACGCCTTGGCGCAGATGGAGGCGGCCGGCCGGCTGCACCGGAACTTCCAAGGCTATACCGACGATCAGGCGCGTACGCTGATCGGGCTCGGCGCTTCCTCGATCGGCGATCTGGGGCAGGGCTATGTCCAGAACGATCCCGATGTCCGGAACTATATGACCACAGTGGCGGACGGCCGGTTCGCCACCGTCAAGGGCGTGGCGCTCGACGCCGAAGACCGCCTGCGCCGGGCCGTGATCGAGCGGCTGATGTGCGATTTCGAGGTCGATCTGGGTGCGCTCGCCCGGTCCTATGGGATGACGCCCGATTGCTTCGCGGCCGACAAGGCGGCGCTCCATTCGCTCGCCTCCGATGGGCTGGTCGAGGTCGCGGGCGACCATGTGCAGGTCGTGGAGGCGGGGCGACCCCTCATTCGGGTGGTCGCGGCGGCCTTCGATGCCTATCTCGGCCGCGGCGAAGGGCGCCATTCGCGGGCTGTTTGACGCACTTCCGCATACGTGGTCATGCAGCTATTGGTCCATTTTGTCGCAGGCCGGCTTAGGAATGGATATTGGCAAGGCGGGCCCACGTATTCTATTTTGCAGGGCAGGACGCTGGCGGGAGTGCTCGTACAGCGCGTTTTGGCGCGCTGACCGGAGAATTGACTGGAAATCTGGCCAGACCTCTGGATACTCACGCCATGTTCAAGCAATCGTAACGGGGTTCGCCCGGGACGATGAACCCTGCAACGGGACAGAATTCATGACAGTCGTGAAACCGGACTGTCGTTGAGCGAAAGGAGCCATGGGATGAGGTTTTTGATTTTGCTGTTCGCCTCGCTGGCCATGACGGTGGCCGCCGGTTCGGCCTATTCGGCAGGCGACGCCAAGCGCGGCGGGAAGCAGTTCAGCCGCTGCAAGGCTTGCCATTCCGTTGAAGCGGGCAAGAACAAGATCGGTCCCTCGCTCCACGGCGTTGTCGGCCGCAAGGCCGGGACCGCGGCGAAGTACAAATATTCCAAGAGCCTCGCGGCCGCCGGTGCAAAGGGTCTCGTCTGGACCGAGGAGAACCTGATGGAGTATCTGAAGGGCCCGACGAAGTTCCTGAAGAAGTATCTCGATACCAAGAAGGTCCACAACAAGATGAAGAACCGCTTCAAGAAGAAGTCGCTGCGCGAGAACATCATCGCCTATCTGGCGACGCAGAAGTAACGCGCGCGTCAGGTTCGTGACGAAATCGGGCGGGGCCTTCGAGGTCCCGCCCGTTTCGTTTCAGGCTCGAGTTGGCCGCTCAAATCTCACCGCTTAGATTTCCCTACTCAAATCTCAATGGCGCTCGCCCGGTTGCGGATCGCGCGCAGCACGCTGTAGGCGGTGAGCGAGGAGGTCTTGGGGTTCTCCGGCAACGGGTTGCCGCGCAGCTCCATGGTCATCGAACCAAAAGCCCCGTCCGCTTCGATCAGATGGATATTGCCGCCGGCCTCCGGGTCGGCGATCAGCCGAACGGCGGTGTCGGTGAAGCCCACGCCCGCGAGGGCGACCGTGGCGGCGACATTGGCGTTCTTGGGATAGAGCCGCGCCGCTTCGTCGGCAGGGCCCGTATAGAGCTCGGTCGCTTCCGTGAGCGCGTTAAGATCGGCGACCTCCTCGGCGGGCGAGCCGGCCCAGGCCTGTGGCGGCTTGCGCGAAGTGTAGCGGACCTGCGTGAGCCCGCCTTCGCGCGCGGCCGCAAGCGCATCGACGCCGCCGATGGCGCCCGGCGCGATCAGCATCCGCCCGCTCTCCGCCGCGGCGAGGAGACGGTTGTAGAGCACGGGATCGGCAAGCGCGCCGACCGAGACCACCAGCAGATCATGGCCCTGTTCCAGCGCGGCGACACCGTGCTCGGCCAGACCCTCATGGCCCGCGACCTCCACGACCAGTCCCGGCGGGGTGGGTAGTTGGTCGATGGCGCTCACCACGCTGACGGCGTCGCCGACCTCGTCCTGGATCGCGGCCACGCGCGCCGGGCGCATGACGATGGCGGCGATCTGGGCGTGCTGCTCCTTGGCGAGGCGCGCATGGACATAGCGCCCGATCGCGCCGTAGCCGATCAGGGCAATGTCCAGCGGCACGCTCGGGTCCACGCCTGGCTCCACATTGGGGTCGATGTCATCCATCTTTGGGCGTCGGCGGGCCGGCGAAGCGTTTCGCATACGGGCCGACCGCGGTCATGTCGATCTCGACGACGGCCGGGCCCTCGACCGCGAGCGCGCGGGCGAAGGCATCGGCGAAGCCGGCGGGATCGGACACGCGCTCGTGGGCCAGGCCCATCGAGCCTGCGAGCTTGGCGAAGTCGGGCGTGACGAGATCGGCGTAGATGCGCCGTCCGCCATACTGGGCGTCCTGGATGTTGCGGATCACGCCGTAACCGAGGTCGTTCATCAGGATGAGGGCGATGTCGGCCTTCTCCTGGACGGCGGTCGCGAGCTCGCCAAGGCCGAGCGCGAGCCCGCCATCGCCCACGAGGGCGACGGTCTTGCGCCCGTCATTGCCGAGCGCGGCGCCGATCGCCATGGCGAGGCCCTGGCCGATGCCGCCGCCCAGCGGGTGCACGCCCTGGCGCGGACCCGAAAGATCGACGTAGCGGTTGCCCCAGGTGCTGTTCGAGACGGTAATGTCGCGCACCCAGGCGGCACCCTCGGGCATGGCGGCGCGCAGATCGTCGATGATGCGCGCGTAAGGGCCGAAGCCGTCGCGCAGGTCCTCGACCCCCGCGGTCTTGGCGGCCGCGAGGTCGTCCGCGAAGGCCGGATCGATCGCGGGGCCGTTGCCGAGCCGCTCGATCAGGCCCTGCAGGGCCAATTTGGCGTCGCCCGCGATGAAGAGATTGTTCGCGTAGGACAGGCCGTCCTTGGCCGGGTCGGCGTCGATGCGGGCGAGCGGCTGGGGCAGGGCGAGGGTGTTCTTCAGCGTCTCGTTGCCGCGCAGGCGCGTGCCCACGGCGGCCATGAGATCGACGGTCTTGTAGAAGTCGGCGACCGCCGGCACGGCGTTGAAGGCGCCGAGGCTCATCGGGTGGCCTTCCGCCACGACGCCGCGGCCGTTGACGCTGGTCACGATGCCGACGCCCATCTCGGCGAGTTGCCGAGCCTCGGTCGCGGCTGCCCTTGCGCCGCCGCCGAACCAGAAGAGCGGACGCTTGGCGTCGCGGACCAGCGCTGCGAGGCGGTCGAGCGCGGCACTGTCGGGGACCGGCGGGTCGACGACCGGCGGCGTCATCGTGCCGGGCAGCGTGGTCTCGGCGCCCTGGACGTCGATCGGGATCTCGACGCTGACCGGTCCCGTGGGCGGGGTAAGGGCGGTCTTCACCGCTTCTTCGAGGACGGCGAGCGTGTCCTCGGGCCGCGTGATGCGGAAGAATTTCTTCGAGATCGCGTGCAGCATGCCGGGCTGATCCGGCGCTTCGTGGATGTATCCGCGGCCCTGGTCGAGAAACCCGGTCTCGATCTGGCCGGTCAGATGCAGCACCGGCGTGCCGGCGGTGAGCGCCTCGACGAGGCTGCCGGCGGCGTTGCCGGCCGCAACGCCCGTAGAGGTCACGCCGACGCTGAGCCCGCCGGTCACCCGCGCGAAGGCGTCGGCCATGTTGAGCGCGCCCGCCTCGCCGCGCGCCGGTACGAAGCGCACGCGCCCGCGTGCGGCGATCGCATCGAGGATCGGCATGTTGTGGATCGAGATGACGCCGAAGGCGGCGCTGACGCCGCAGGCCTCGAGATAGGCCGCGACCAGCGCGCCGACCGTTGTACATCGACTTTACACATCCGTTCTGCGATTCGCTGCGCAGCGATCTCCTCGATGCCGCACGCCGCGCGGACGTACCTGTCCACGACGGCGGCGTTTACGCGGTCACCCAGGGGGCACGCGCTTCCAGACCTGCGGCTCGTGCGTCGCTTCGTCGATCTGCTGGACTTCGGAGGTGTATTCGATGACGAAGTCGTTGGGGTCGCGAAAATAGGAGAAGACGTTGTTGCCCGGCCCGTGCCGGCCGATGCCCCAGGCGACGGGAACTTCGTGCGACTTGAGGCGGCCGATGCCGCGCATCTGATCGTCGAGCGAGGGCATCTCGAAGGCGATGTGGTTGAGCGAGGCGTGCTCCGCGCGGTTGAAGGCGATCGAGTGGTGATCGGTGTTGCAGCGGATGAAGACCATCTGGTCCTCCGACCAGTCGCTGACCCGGAAGCCGAGCGCCGACTCGTAGAAGGCGAGGCAGGTCTCGAGCCGCGCCGTATTGAGCACGACATGGCTGATCTTGCGGGGGGCGGCCGGGCGGTCTGGCGCGTCGGCATAGGTCTCGACCCCGGCGGAGATGCGAAGCAGCCGGTTGTCGGGATCGACGACGGCGAAGCCGGTGCCGCCGCCGGGCGTTTCGTTGGGGCCGATCGGCTGCGCGATCGGCGTGCCGTCCGCGACGAGGCGGTCGTGCATTTCCTGCAGCCGTGTCTCGTCCGGCACGGCGAGCTTGATCCGGACGATGCCGCGGGTCTCGCGGTCGTGCAGCGAGAGGATGTGGTGCTCGGGCCCACTGCCGCGCAGATAGACCGCGCCGGGTTCGGTGTGCACGGTCTCCAGGCCCCAGCACTCGGTGTAGAAGGTCTCGCTCTGCGTCAGGTTCAGCCCGCCGAGACCGAGGCCGCGTAACCGAGTGACACCTACCTGATTGGTCATGTCGCGGGTTTCCCTTACGCCGAGCGCCGCTCGCCGCGATGGCCGAGCCATTCGGAGATCGTGCCCGCGGTCTCGACCACGGCGTCGCGGATCCAGGTTTCCAGATCGTCGCCGCTCAGGGTGGATTCGGGCGTGGTGATGTTGATCGCGGCGATTACCGCGCCCTCGGCATCGAAGACCGGGGCAGCGACGCTGGCGATGCCGCGCTCGAAGTTCGAGCGGCTCAGCACGTAACCTTGCGCGCGGTCGCGGGCGAGCTGGGCGATCAGATCGTCGAGTGAGGTTGCCGTCACCTCGCTGAAGGCCTCGAGCGGTTGGCCCTTGAAGCGCGCGCGGACGTCGTCGGCGGAAAGCTGCGAGAGCAGCGCGCGGCCCATCGAGGTCGCGTGCGCCGGCAGGCGCGAGCCGACCTGGACATGGCTGGTCAGCGCCTTCTGCACCGCGTGGCGTGCGACATAGACAATCTCGGTGCCGTCGAGGATCGCCAGATGCGCCGAGCATTGGGTACGGTCGCGCAAGGCCATCAGATGCGGCTGGGCGACCTCGACGATCTCGATCGACGAGAGGAAGGCAAAGCCGAGGCCGAGCACGCGCGGGCCGAGGCGGTAGGATTTCGTCGCCTCGTCGCGCACCAGATAGCCGAGCTCGGCGAGCGTGTAGGCGATGCGGAAGGCCGAGGATCGCGTGAGCCCCACCGCGCGCGCGAGGTCGGCGAGCGAAAGCTGCGGCGTCTCGGCGGTGAAGGCCGAGAGCATGGCAAGCCCGCGCGCCAGGCCCGGCACCATGTAGCGCTCATCCGCGCCGGCCGCATTCGCGTCCGCGTTGTGAGTGGCATCGGTCATGCAGCAGCGCGCTCCTGTTCGGCGAGGAAATCGGCAAGCACGGTGTTGAAGCGTTCCGGCGCCTCGACATACGGCAAGTGACCCAGCCCATCGAGCAGCACGAAGCGGCCGTTCACGAGCGCATCGGCGATACGGCGGCCGCCCTCGGGCGGGGTGACGATGTCTTCGCCGCCGCTGACGACGAGCGCCGGCGCGTCGCAGCCGTCGAGGTCGGCGAAGATGTTGCCTTGCGAGAGCGTGCGCGCGGCCTGGGCATAGCCGTCGGGCCGCACCTGGCGCATGACGCCGCGCACGGCTTCGAGCACGTCCTCGCCCGTATTCGGGCCGACCAGCTTGGCCGCGCGGGCTTCGGTCATCTTGGCGGGGCCGTCGTTGTAGACGCCGTCGAGGCGCATCTTGAGCGACGTCTCCCGCGTCTCGGGATCGGCCTCCGCGTGGCCGATGGCGGGATCGGAGAGGAGAAGCGAACGCACCCGGGCGCGGTGGCGGCCCGCGAAGGCGCCGGCGAAGAGCGAGCCCAGTGAATTGCCCACCAGATGCGCGCTCTCGATATCGAGCGCATCGAGCAGGCGGGCCAGCGCATCGGCATAGGCGGCGGTGCCGGGGCACTCGCCGTCGAGATCGCCCGAGCCGCCATAGCCCGGCGCATCCCAGGCGATCGCGCGATGGTGCGCGCCGAAATGATCGAGCTGGTTGGTCCAGCCAGCCGATCCCGAGCCGATGCCGTGCAGGAAAACGATGGGCGCGCCGCTGCCGGCCTCGCGGTAGGCGATGGTGAGGCCGTTGGCGTCGATCTGCTTCAGGGCGTGTTCGCTCATGGTCTCAAATCCTCAGTTGAAGACGAAGCCGCCGTTCACCGGCAGAAGCTGGCCGGTGACGAAAGCGGCGCCGTCCGACAGCAGGTAGACGACCGAACCGACCACATCCTCGGGGTCCTGGGCGCGGTGCATGGCGCGGCCCTCGACGTAATGGTCGTGGCGGTCCTGGGGGACGTATTCGGTGGCCTCGACGCGGGTGAGGCCGGGGGCGATCGCGTTGACGGCGATGTTGTCGGGGCCGAGCTCGCGGGCGAGCGCCCGGGTCATGGCGATTACCGCGCCTTTGCTGGAGACGTAATGCAGCAGCTTGGGCGCGCCCCAGAGCGCGGTGTCGGAGGCGATGTTGACAACGCGCGCACCGTTCACGCCTTTCCTGAGCAGCGGCGCGCAGGCCTTCACCGCGAGCCAGAGCCCGCGGACATTCACCTGCATGACGCGGTCCCAGGTCTCGATGTCGATCTCCTCGAACGTCTTGCCGCCGATGCCGGTGGCGATGGCGCCGTTATTGACCAGTCCGTCGATGCGCCCGCAGCGTGTCTCGACCGTTTCGGCCATCGCCGTGACGCTGCCCGGATCGCCGAGGTCGAGCGGCACGAAGAGCGTCTCGTAGCCGGCATTGCCCAGGGCATGGGCGGTATCGCGGCCCCAGTCCTCGTTGATCTCGGCGATCACGACCATCTCGGCCCCGGCCTCGGCAGAGGCTTCCGCGAAGGCGCGGCCGAGCCCGCGCCCCGCGCCGGTCACCACGATCACCTTGCCGTCGAGCGCGCCCATGGGCGGTCAGGCCTGCTTTTCTAGGTGCCAGTCATGCTCGGAGATGTCGACGACCACGCCGTTCACGTCCTTGACCTTGGTCTCGACCTCGACCCCGGGCACGTCGGGCAATTCCATGAAGTATGCGCCGCCATTCGCCTCGATCTTTTTCATCGTCTCGTCGAGGTCGTCGACCACGAAGCCGAAATGATGCACGCCCGCCCAGTCGGGGCCGTTGATCATCGAGGGCTGGCCCTCGGGGAATTTGAGCAGCGTCAGGTTCATCACGCCGTCGGACAGCATGATCGTGTCGCCAATCTCGCTCTCCGACTCGTAGACGCGGCGCAGATCGAACGCCGCCTCGTAGAAGGCGGCAGCCTTCTCGAGATCGGGGACTTGCATCGCGATGTGGCGCAGCTTCGCCATCGATCGGCTCGCTCCTTCGGCCTTACTTCTTCGGCCGCTTGATCTTGGAGAGCGGGTGGTCCGGCGGATAGGTCGGCGTCTGCGGCTTAGAGTTGCCGAGCATCACGCACATCAGCGCTTCTTCCTGGCCGTCGTTCAGCAGACCGCGATAGAGGCCCGGCGGCACCGAGATCAGGTCGCGCTCCTTCAACACCGTCTCGAAGCGCTCGCCGTCCTGCTCGACGAAGAGGCGGATGCGGCCGCGCAGCATGAAGAACACCTCCTCCACGTCGTCATGAACGTGGATCGGGCCTTCGCAGCCGGCGGGCAGCACCATGGTCGAGAAGGTGAAGTGCTCGGCTGGCACGGTGTTCTGGTCGGACGAAATGCCCGTGCCGCCGGTGCCCATGTAGCGCATCTGGGCGCGGCGGTATTTCGGGTCGTAGTCGGCCTGGAACTTCAGCGCGTCCCAGTCGTAGCGGCGCGTCTCGTAGCGCGCGATGCGGCTCTCGACCCAGTCGCCGAGGCTCATATCGGCCGGTTTGCCGCCGACCGTCTGGTCGTCCTTGAGTGCGGTCTGTGCGCTCATGATCGCTTCGCTCCTTGCTTTGATCGCAATGTGTTGGTCGTCGGTGTTGTCGCTTTCGGCGGCTATTCGGCCGCCGCTTGCTCGTGCTCCAACGCGGCCAGCGCCTCGAGCTGGGCCTTGGCCTCTTTCTCCAGAATGCGGCGGACGCGGGCCATGCCGGTGTCGTGCTGGTAGAGGAATTCGCGGGCCCGCGCCTCGGGCGCCATGTTCTCCAGCACCACGCGGTCCTGCTCGAGCACGTCCCAGTGGAGGCCTTCCAGGCGGTTCCGGTACATGAAGCGCCAGAGGTCGCGCTGCCAGCCGGCGACCTTGCGGTTGCGCCAGAAGAAGACCTGACAGGTGTTCTCATCGATCGGCGTGACGCAGCCGACGATGCCGAAAAGCCCGCCCGGCCCCGCCGACTTGCGGTAGGGGATGGCAAGGCGGAGGAAGATGGCGCCGGTCTCGCGGAACTCGACCCAGTCGAAGTTGATGTCGCGCTGGGTCTCCTTCTCGAAGACGAGGCCTTTGTCGATCTTGGAGACCTTCATCTTCGCCTGCTTGTCGCCTTCGGCCATCGAGTGCGAGAGCGCGTGGAGATAAGCGCCGTGCATCGGGTCCATGACGTTGTCGACCGCGTAGCGGTAATTGCATCGCCAGACCGCGGTGCAGAGCATGGTCGCGTATTCTTGCGTGTTCGCCAGCTCCTCGGGCAGGACGAGATCGACCGGCTCGGGGTGCGCCGCGTCGCCGAAATAGGCGAACACCGCGCCTTCGATCTCGCGCACCGGATAGCTCTTGACCGGCTTGGTGCCTTCCAGCGGGCAGCGATCGACGGCGGGCACGGCCTTGACCTCGCCGTCGCCGCCGACCTCGATGCCGTGATACCAGCAGGCCAGGCGGTCGCCCAGGTTCCAGCCAAGCGAGAGCCGCGCGCCGCGATGCGGGCAGCGGTCCTCGATCGCATGGGGCGTGCCGTCGGTGTCGCGCCAGACTGCGATGTTCTCGCCGAGGCGCGTGATCCCGGCGGGCCGCGTCGTCACCTGGTAGCTCGGTGCGATCGGGTACCAGAGATTGCGCAAGCCGCTGTTCACGAGCCCGTCGATAGCGCTGCGGTCGATCTTCGATGTCGTCATGGCAAGCCTCGTGTGCCCGTCATATTCGTATTCGGGTTCATATCGGTATCGCCACATCGCCGAAGTCGCGCTTGGGCAGGTAGCGCAACACGCGGCGCTCGGCCAGGATGACGAGCGCGTAGGCGATGATGCCGATGAGGGTCAGAAGGATGATGGCGGCGAAGACCGAGCCGGTATTGCCCTGGCCCTCGCCCTGGACCAGCAGGTAGCCGAGCCCGGTATTGCCGCCGACGAACTCGCCCACCGTGACGCCGATGACGGCGAGGGTGGAGCCGATTCGCAGGCCCGAAAAGAGCGAGGGCATCGAGGCCGGGAACTCGATCTTCCAGAAGATCTGCCAGCGGCTCGCCTTGAAGGAACGGGCGAGGTTGATCAGCGCCGGGTCGACCGTGCGCACGGAGGTCAGCACGTTGATCAGGATCGGGAAGAAGACGATCAGGACGGCGACCAGGATCTTTGGCGCCATGTTGTAGCCGAACCACAGGATGAAGAGCGGCGCGAAGGCCACCTTGGGCGCGATCTGCAGCGCCAGGAGGTAGGGCGAGGCGATGACTTCGGTGGTCGGCGACATGCCGAGCAGATAGCCAATCACAGCACCCAGCAAGCAGCCGAGGCTGAAGCCGACCAGCACCTCGAAGCAGGTGATGCCGGCGTGATAGAGGAGCTCGCTGTTCTGGTAGAGAAAGACGCCTTCCTGGATCACCAGCGAGAGGCGGGGGATGTTGTAGGGCGCGATGCCGAGCAGCACCGGACCCCATTCCCAGCCGGCGACGAACAGCACCAGGACGACAAGACTGAGCCAGGTCTCCTTGCGGTTGAAGCGGCTGGCGAGCCCGCGCTTTGCCGCTGCCGGCGTAGGTGCGGGCGCTGCCACCGGGCGCGGCCCCTGTTCAACTGTCGCGGCCGCGCAGCAGGTCGCCGCAGCGCAGCTCCGCTCCGCATCGGGCCGCGGAACGGCCGGGGCAAGGGCGCCGGCGTCGCGGGCCGCCATCACGCCGCCTCGATTTCGTCGCCGATGTGCAGCAAGCCCATCAGCTTGGTGATGTAGTCGCCCATCTTGGGATGGCCGCGCCGGGCGATCGGCTTCTCGCGCTCGGGCATTTCGACGGCGATCTCCTCGATGATGCGGCCGGGACGTGACGACATCACCAGGACGCGGTCAGAGAGCGCCACCGCCTCGATCAGATCGTGGGTGATCAGGAAAGCGGTCTTGCCCTCGTCTTTGAGGGTGCGCGCGAGATCGGTCTGGAGGACCATCTTGGTCTGCGCATCGAGGGCGGAGAAGGGCTCGTCGAGCAACAGCACGTCGGGGTCCATCGCCATGGTGCGCGCGAGTGCGGCGCGCTGGCGCATGCCGCCGGAAAGTTGGTGGGGGTAGGCATTGGCGAATTCGCCCAGCTTGTATTTCGCGATCAGATCGAGGGCGACCGTGCGGCGGCTCTCCCTGGCCACGCCCTGGATCTCCTGGCCGAGTTCGACATTGTCGCGGATCGTCCGCCAGGGCAGCAGCAGGTCCTTCTGCAGCATGAAGGCGACGTGCGAGTTGGGCCCGTCGACCTCTTCCCCGTCGACCAGCACCGTTCCTTCGTTCGGGCGGTCGAGCCCGGAGCCGAGATTGAGCAGCGTGCTCTTGCCGCAGCCGCTCGGCCCGATCAGCGAGACCACCTCGCCGTCGGCCAGCGCCAGCGAGACGTCCTCGACCGCCGTGATCACTGGATCGCGGCCGTCACCCGAATTGCGGTTGCCGAAGCGCTTGGTGACCTGACGGAACTCCAGGCGGGAGGTTGCCATGGGTGCTCTCCCGTCCGCTCAGCCGCCGCTGCCGGCAGGCTCGCCGGCGCCGAGGCGCTGCATCACGGACTTGAAGGAGGTTTCGGTCCAGGGATTGCCATCGGGATCGGCGGGCCCGGTCTCGTTCAGGCCGGCGATGATGGCATCGAGCTCGTAGATTTCCTTGGTGAACAGCGCTTCGAGCGCATCGCCCAGCGCGTTCTCATAGTCGGTCGGCGGGGCGGGCCGGGTCTGCCAGCGGATCAGCGCCGGCGCGTCGTAGCGCTCGATCGACTGGGCATTGCCCTTGTTGGGACCGTCGGCCTTGCTGTCGAGCTGGCCGGCAGCCGCTTTCGCCTCCATTGCGAACCGCAGGTGGGGATTGAAGTCGGACACGTTCGCGACCCTCCCGGTGCTTGCCGGCTCGGCGCACCCTGCCACCGATGCCGGCCCGTGTGCTTCATGGTAGTTTTGTATATAAAACTATTGTTCTTATACAAAACACATTAACAGGCCGGTGCGAGAGAATCAAGGGCCGGATTTCGCCGTGCGAACCGGGCGGATCAGGCGAGCTTCACGAAGATAGCTTCACGAAGATATCGTCGCCCTCGACCTTGACCTGATAGACGGTGAGGTCCTCCTCGGCGGGCGGGGCGAGGCACTTGCCGGTCCTGATGTCGAACTTGGCGGCATGGAGCGGGCACTCGACCTGGCCGTCCTCGACGAACCCCTCGCTCAGCATCACGAAGGCATGCGGGCAGACATTCTCGGTCGCGAAGAACTCCTCGCCGATCTTGAAGATCGCCACCAGCTTGTCGCCGACTTCTGCCGCCGCGGGCTCGTCCTCGTCGACCTCGCTGGTGCTCGCGACCTTGTGCCATTCTTCCGCCATCGCTCTCCTCGTATCTGGTTGCTGTCCCGCCAGCGTGCCCCGTATCCGGCCCTGATGCTGATGGCAGGACGTCGGATCAGAAGTATAGGTCTCGCGCCGCTGGGTAAACAGAGGCCGCGCCGGTGACGGCGCCGCGCTTTGGGACCGCTCTCGGTCCCGCGGCTTGGGCATTGATCGGCGGAGCGCTGCCTGTTAGTCTGTCTAAAATAAGAACGATCGTTTTGTATATCAAACATTCTTCGACATATCCCGTTTCAGGCCGTTTCGCACTTTGAAGCCAATGGAGTAGTGTCGGGGCAGGCGTGCGGGTCGCGCCGCGGAACAGCATTGCGCCGACGGCGAAGCTTCAACGTCGGACGCCAGCATGACGGCAGATCAGCCGGACGACAAAGGGAGAGTCTCAGCATGCTCAATCGACGGACGACGACGGTGGCGCGCAAAGCGCTCATCGGGATCGCGGGCGCAGCGCTCGCGATGACGCTCGGCGCCGGCTCGGCCAGCGCGGAGAAAGTGACCTATCTGTTTCCGGCGCCGCCGATCCTGCCGGCGTTCGGGCCGATCCAGATCGCCAAGGGCAAGGGTTACTACAAGGCCGAGGGCCTCGAGGTGGTGTTCCAGCGCGGCAAGGGCGGCGTCGACGTCGCCAAGCAGGTCGGCGCCGGCAATGCGCAGCTCGGCGGCGGACTGGCCGACGGGCCGATCATCGTGCGCGCCCAGGGCGTGCCGGTGCGCTCGGTCGCTTCATTTGGCGGCCGTGGCTTCATGCAGCTCGTGGTGCGCGCCGATAGCGGCATCAAGTCGCCCAAGGATCTGAAGGGCAAGACCATCTCGGTCATGTCCTACCAGGACACGACCTTCTATGCGTTGCGCGGCATGTTGGCGAGCGAGGGGCTCACCCTGAAGGACGTGAAGGCGATCGCGGTCGGCCCGCGCAACGTGCCGACGATGGTGATCGAGAAGAAGGCCGTGGCCTGCGCCTGCGTGCCCGACTGGATCCCGCCCTTCCACCGCGCCAAGGTGAAAATCAACATCATCAAGTCGGAGGACTACTTCCCGCACATGGCGCAAGCCATTCTGGCCTCCGACGACATCATCAAGAAGAATCCCAAGATGGTCGCCGCCTTCATCCGCGCCTCGCTGAAGGGCATGAAGGACATCATGGACAACCCCAAGGCGGCGGCCGCCGATTTCGCCAAGTTCGTGCCGCTGTGGAAGGGCAAGGAAGGCTATATCACCGGCGTCTTCACCTACTACGCCCAGCTCGTCTATCCGGGGCAGAAGAAGCTCGGCGAGATCAATGTCGAGCGCCTGACCAAGCTGCAGGACTTCTATGTGAAGCAGGGCATCGTGCGGAAGCGGGTGCCGGTCGCCGATCTCTACACGAACCAGTTCATCAAGTAGTGGGCCGACCATCGGTCGAAACGAAAACCCCGGCCTTAGCGCCGGGGTTTTTTGTTGGGGCCACTTACGTATCCCTCCTCCTCTGAAGAGGGGGAGGGGATGAGAGAGGTCCCGAACGAATTTCGCGTCAGAACGGCACCGAGATCGTGTCGAGCACGCCCTCGGCGTTGACCAGATCGACGCGCTTCCAGGCGATGCGCCAGCCGCCGCCGGACCGGCGCAGGCAATGGCGCGCGGTGGCGCCGTAGACGCGCTGCTCGCTGAGGCGGTGCTCGAGCATCACGAACTTCGACCGCACCACCGCTTCCTTACCGCCGTCGGCGGTGCTTTCGAGCGTCGTGCCGCTGACCACGCGCACGGTCGCGATCGGCGGCGAGACGGCGTGGCCCGTCCCGTCGGTGAGGCGGCGCACGCGCGCCTCCATCAGCATCCGGTCGTCGTAGAAGATCGAGATCTCGTTCAGCGGATCGGTCTGCTCGGGCCGGTGCGGCGCCCAGTAGTAGGCATCGTCCGCGTAGAGCGCGAGCCAGTCCTCGTAGCGGGCTTCGTCGAGCAGGCGCGCTTCCTCCAGCACCAGCGCGGTGACCGTCGTCATCGCCTCGGGCGACAGCCGCACCGAGCTGTCTCGCGGCTTGGCTTTGACCTCAGTCGTCATTCGGCGGCCTCTGCGCTAGCGTTGGTGGCCGGGCGCATGTAGTCGAGCCAAGCCTTGAACTGGTTGCGGATGTGGATCTCGCTGGTGCCGTGATCGCCGTGGCGGCCGCCGCGCTCGTCGTCCACGTCATGCCCCTCGCCGCGGCCGAGATGCAGCCACTCCGTACCCTCGCTCTGCAGGCCGTCGCGGATTCGGCGGTAGATCTCCAGATCGTCGGTCAGGATCTGCGAGGCCGGCGAGTTGATCGCATTGGCGAAGCGCACCGTGTCCTGGAACATCGCCTCGGGCGCGCCTTTGAGGCGGAAGGAATAGATGTGTACCTCGGTCTTGTCGGGCGCCACCGGCAGGATGACGCGGAGCTGGCGGAAGGACGACATGAAGGTGAGGTTCGGATAGACGATCGTGTTGAAACGGGCGACGCTCAGGATCTCGCGCGTGCGCTTGGCGCCCTGCGCCGCTTCGAGCGCGTCGCGGTATTCGACGAAGACCGGATCGTCGGAGGCGGCGAGCAGGCGCTCGTCGTCGTGATAGTCGCCCATGTATGAGTGGCCGCCGTCATAGGCCCAGACGCCGACATTGTCCCAGATCTTGGTGAGCACGCCGTTCTGCGTCATCTGCCGCACGGCGATCTCGCCGGCACCGTCGGTGGGCGCGTCCATGCGCTGCTTGGCGGCGGTGTCGATCGACGAGGCGTGCACGAAGGCCGGATGCATCAGGTCGTTGACGTTCTCGATATAGAGCTTCCAGTTGCCGTCGTAGGTGTGCTTGAAAATGCCGCCCGCGACCTCGATCTCGCCGCCCGGCGCGCGGTCGACCATGTCATCGAAGGACGTCGTGATGTCGCCCAGCCACTCTTCGAGTGCAGGACCGTCTGCGGCGAGGCTCGCAAAGACGAAGCCGCGATAGATCGCCTGGCGGGCGACGGGCCGTAATCCCAGCGAACCGCGCTCCTTCTCGAAGCGCTCGTCATAGCCTTCCTGGCGCGGCACGCCGATCAGCGCGCCGTCCGTCCCGAAGGTCCAGCCGTGATAGCCGCATTGGAAATGCTTGGCGTTGCCCGTCTCCGCGGCGCAGACCATGGCGCCGCGATGGGTGCAACGGTTGTGCAGCACGCGTACATTTCCGTCGCGGCCCCGCACCATCAGGACGGGCTGGCGGCCGAGGCGGGTGGCGTAGAAGTCGCCGGGCTTCGCCACCTGGCTTTCGTGGCCGACGAAGAGCCAGGCGCGGCCGAACAGGCGCTCGAGCTCGAGCTCGAAGATATCCGGGTCGGTATAGACGCTGCGGTGGACGCGGTCGGGCTGGATCAGCGCCGCGAGGTCGGGCGTCGGCCGGTGGGTGAGGGGACGGTTCATGGGCAGGCACTCCATCCTGGCTGCGGAACGCCGAAGAACATATATGTTCGAATCTGGCATGCGCCGGGCATGGCGTAAAGGCGAGCCATATCACGCCGGCATCAGCGATCCGAGATCGCCGGGCCGGATCGCCCAGGCAGGCAGTGCGTCGGCGGGGGCATGTGGGCCGGCCTCCTTGGCGGGGAAGCCCTCGAGGACGAGATTGTCGCCGAAGCTCGCCCCCTGGCGGACCAGCGCGCCCGCTTTGATCAGGCAATTGGCGCCGACCACCGAATTGTCGCAGACGATCGCGGCGGGCTCGACGACGGTGCCCGCCCCGATGCGGCAGCCATGGATCATCGCGCCGGGACCGATCACCACCCCGTCGGCGAGCTCCAGCGTGTTGTCGGGCAGCAGGTGGAGGACCGCGTTCTCCAGAATCTGGACGTCGGCGCCGATGCGCACGGGCCCGTGGCTGTCGCCGACGATGCGCACGCCCGCGCCGATGATGCTCCGCGCCCCGATCACGACGTCGCCGGTGATCTCGGCGCTATCGAAGAGCACGGCGTCGGAGGCGATCTCGGGGGACTTGTCGTTGTAGCGATAGATCTGCGCCATGGTCGGTCCTGCGTTTGTCGATTCGCGGTAGGTCTCGGTCGGAACGTCGGGCAGCGAGAGATCGCCGCCCCGCAGCGCAGTAAGCCGCGCGATATCGGCCTCGTTCGCGGCGCGGATCGTCCGGCCGGGACGGCCGACGACGACGGCGTTGTCGGGCACGGTCATGCCTTCGGGGATCAGCGTGCCCTCGCCGGTGAAGACGCGGTCGCCGAGCACTGCACCCGGCATGATGACGGTCGCGTTGCCGATCTCGCAGAGGTCGCCGATCCGCGCGCCGATCACCCGGGCGAGGTGGCCGAAGACGGTGCGTCGGCCGACCGAGGCCGGCATGTCGGGTCGGCCGACGATCACCCCGGTTTCCAGCAGCGCCGTGCCCGCGCCGATGGCGACGCCGCCGCCTGCGGCGCGCACCGCCGTGCCCTGGCCCAGATAGGCACCGGGGCCGATCTCGATCGGGCCGATCACTCGGGCGGAGGCCGCGATGCGCGCGCCGCCGTGGCTCCGCCGTTCGTCGTGGTCGGGTTGCTCGAAGGCCATCGCCCCAAAATCCGCCGTAGCGTCCGCCATTCCGCCCGTGCCTTTGATAGCACGGCCGTCGTGTGGGGCGGATGACAATCAGATAGTTGACTCAGGCAACTAATTTGATTGAAATGGACGTGCGACCTTGAGTATTGGCGGTGCAATGACGGAAACACTGCAACCCACCGAGGCCAAGCGGATCGAGGCGGTGCGGCGCTTCAACCGCTTCTACACGCGGCGCATCGGCGTGCTGCGCGAGGGCCTCCTCGACAGCCCGTTTTCGCTCACGCAGGCGCGGGTGATCTACGAGCTGGCGCACCGGGCGGGTGTGACGGCGCGCGAGCTCGGCGCCGATCTCGGCCTCGATGCCGGCTATCTGAGCCGGCTGCTGCGCGGCCTTCGCGAACGCGGGCTGGTGGCGGAGACGCGCTCGTCCAGGGACGGGCGGCGCAAGCTGCTGCACCTGACGCGGGCGGGGGAGGTTGCCTTCGCGACGCTCAATGCCCGCTCGCGCGAGGAGATCGGGGCCATGCTGGGCGCGCTGGCGCCGCGCGACCGCGCGCGCCTCGTCGCGGCGATGGAAACGATCGAACAAACGCTTAAGGCCAAGCCCGAGACGCGATCGCCCTACATCCTGCGCCCGCACCGGGCCGGCGACATCGGCTGGGTGATCCAACGCCATGGCGCGCTCTACGCCCAGGAATACGGCTGGGACGAAACCTTCGATGCCATGGTGGCGCGGGTCGCCGCCGACTTCATCGACAATTTCGACGAGGCGCGCGAGCGCTGCTGGATCGCGGAGATGGAGGGCGCGATCGTCGGCTCGGTCTTTCTGGTGCGCCAATCGGACGCGGTCGCGAAGCTGCGCATGCTGCTCGTCGATCCGGCTGCGCGCGGCCACGGGCTCGGCCGGCGGCTGGTCGAGGAATGCATCGCCTTCGCGCGCGCGGTCGGCTACTTGAAGATTACGCTCTGGACCAACGATATCCTGTACGCCGCCCGGCATATCTACGAGAGCGTCGGCTTCGTGCTGATCGACGAGGAGCCCCATCACAGCTTCGGCCAGGACCTGGTCGGCCAGACCTGGGAGCTCGATCTGAAGACGAACGCGTGAGTGGCGCCTAATCCACCGCCACCACGTCGAAGGCGATCGAGACGCGGCGCTGGGGCGACTTGAACGGCACGGTCGCGTGATAATAGTAACCGGGGAAGAGCACCATCAGCCCTTCATGCGGCTGGATCTCGATGGTCTCGTGCTCGGCCTTGAGCGGTAGCTCGGCGGGTGGGCGGCCGAGCTGGAACCAGCCGCCCTTGGCGGTCTCGTCGGCGACCACGTCCGGCACTTGCGGGTAGTAGCAGCCGCCCATATAGCCTTCGAGATGAAGATGCGGGGCGAGATTGCCTTCGCCTTCCAGCACCACGCCCCAGGCGGTGATGCGCCAGCGCTCGGGCCATTGGGCGAGGAAGGGGTGGTCGGGCGGCACGCTCACGCTTGCCCGGTACTCCTCGACCGCCTCATACATCATGCGCTCGAGCGTCTCCATCGGGCCCTTGTCGCCGTCGAGCATCTCTTCGGTGATCCACAGGCTGGGATGGTGATAGGTGGGATCGCTCTCGGGCGGGACCTTGAGCGTCGGATGGTTGCGCACATGGCTGACCAGCGCGGCGTTGAACGCATCGAGGCTCTCATAGCCGGGGATCTCCTCGTAGCGCCGGGTGCGGACGAGGCCGTCGAAATCGAGCCAATAATGCAGCCGCGTCTTGTCGCCGAGCTCGTTGAGGGCAATGCAGTGGTAGGACATCGCGGCGACGCTGCCGGGGAGCGCCGCGAGCCAATCGGCCGCGGCATCGGCGGCGCCCGCCGCATCGCCCTCGGCGAGCAACGTGTCGGTCAGATTGTTGTGCGCCTCGTTCCAGTCGGGCCGTGCGGCCAGCGCCGCGCGGAACGCGTGTTCGGCTTCGTCGAAGCGTTCGAGCTTCTGGAGCGCGAGACCGAGGTTGCGTTGGCTGTCCACGGCGTCCGGGGCGAGGTCGAGCGTGCGCGCATAGGCTTCGGCGGCCTCGGCGTGCTGGCCGAGCGCCATCAGCGCGTTGCCGAGATTGTGATACGCCGGGGCGAGGTCGGGCTTGATCGCGATCGCGGCGCGGTAGGCCTCGATGGCCGCCTTGGTATCACCGTGCTGTTGCAGCGCCCGGCCGAGATTGTAATGCGCTTCGAAGAACTGCGGCTCGTTTGTGACGGCGGCGCGGTAGTGCTCGACCGCGGTTTCCGCGTCGCCCATGCGCAGAGCGATCATGCCGGCGAAAGCGTGCACGTCGGCGCGCGCGGGCTGCAGCGCCAGGATCTGGCGGCAGACGGTCAAGGCATCAGCCTGGCGCCCCGATTGAAAGAGCGCGCCCGCCTGTTGCTGCAAGGCGGCAACCTCCGCCGGGGGTGACGCGTCCGTCCGCGGCCGACGGGGCGCGGATCGTCTTGCACGGCGATTGGATTTGCGGGCACTCATCGGCCGCGACCCTAGCGGAATCAGGGACCGATGCAAACGCCGGCCGATTGAGCGCCGTTCGATTGAACAGTGGGCCGCCCCCGTGCCAATCTCGGCGCCGCCATGCCGGAGCTGCCCGACATCACCGCCTATATCGAGGCGCTCGACCGCCGCGTCACCGGCGCGCCGCTGGAGGGCGTGCGCCTCGCGAGCCCGTTCCTGCTGCGCACGGTCGAGCCGCCGCTCGCCGACTTCACCGGCAAGCGCGTGCGTGGGCTGCGCCGGATCGGCAAGCGCATCGCCTTCGGCTTCGAGGACGATCTCTGGCTGGTCCTGCATCTGATGATTGCGGGCCGGCTCCACTGGAAGGCGGCGGGCGCCGCCATTCCCGGCGGCAAGCGGGGCCTGGCGGCGTTTGATTTTCCCGACGGCACGCTGATCCTGACCGAAGCCGGCTCAAAGAAGCGCGCCTCGCTGCATGCGGTCAAGGGCGAGGCCGGGCTCGCGGCGCACGATCCGGGCGGGATCGAGCTCTTCGAGGCGAGCCTTGAGGATTTCTCCGCGCGGCTCACCCGGTCGAACCACACGCTCAAACGCGCGCTCACCGATCCGCGCCTCTTCAGCGGCATCGGCAATGCCTATTCGGATGAGATCCTGCTCTACGCCAAGCTCTCGCCGGTGGCGATGACGCAGAAGCTCGACCCGGACGAGATCGCGCGCCTCTTCGAGGTGACCAAGAAGACCCTCAAGGAGTGGTGCGAGCGCCTACGCGATGAGACGGGCGAGGGCTTTCCGGAGAAGGTCACGGCGTTCCGGCCGGAGATGGCGGCGCATGGCAAGTTCGGGCAGCCCTGTCCCGTCTGCGGCGCCAAGATCCAGCGCATCCGCTACGCGACCAACGAGACCAATTACTGCCCGAGCTGCCAGACCGGCGGGCGATTATTGGCCGACCGCGCGCTCTCGCGGTTCTTGAAGAAGGACTGGCCGCGCCGGCCCGAGGAGTTCGAGGAGCTGCGCGGCGGAAGATAAGAAAACGGCCGGACCCGCTTGCACGAGCCCGGCCATCCGTCCGGTCGTTTAGATCTCGACCAGGATCTCGATTAGATGATGCGGATGGTCACGTTGCGCCGGCCGTGGCGCTTGACCAGCGCGAACAGGCGGGCGGCGTTGCCGGGCGCCAGGCGGACGCAGCCATGCGAGGCCGGCCGGCCGAGGCGGCGCACCGCGCCGGTGCCGTGGATGGCGTGGCCGCGGCTGGTGAAGAAGATCGAGTTCGGCATCTTCGCCATGTTGTACTTGCGCGAGTAGTGCATCTTCTTCAGCACCAGCGGGCGGAAGGTGCCGCGCGGCGTGGCGTGGCCGCGCTTGCCGGTGGAGACGCGAAAGACGTAGCGCTTCACGCCGCCGACGCGGACGACCATGCGCTGGGTGCGCTTGTTGATGGTGATGACGATCTTGCCGCGCGACTTGGCGCCGTGCCCATAGCGGTTGTGGGCCTGGGCGCTGCCGGCGAGCAGGGTGAACGCGGCGACGGCCGCGGTGATCAGCGCGAGACCGCGCGAAAGCGGAGAGGTGAACGTGGACATGTGAAGGCTCCTCAAAGAATGGGTTTGGGGCGAGATCGCCCTCCGAGTTGCCTCCACACTAGCCATGCGCGATCCGCCGCGCAGTGACGCGGGTCACAATGGTAAACAAATGGTTAATGGGGTGACGGTCGCCGGTTCGTCAGCGCGCCAGGACGGCCCGACAGGCTCTGGGAAGCGGCGGCTTGCGGCGCTTCTTGCGCGGCCGTTTCGTGGTCCGGCGGGGCTTCACCGTCACCTTGCGGAACCACCAGGCCAGCGCCTTGCCGCAGCCGGTGCCGGGCGGCAGCGCCTTCTGCCGCACGCAGCCGGGGCTGCCCTTGGGACAGCGCAGGCGCACATGCATATGCGCGTGATGGCCGTACCAGGGCACGACCTTGGCGAGCCAGCCGCGCTCGGCCGTAACCGCGCGGCAGAGCGCGCGCTTGATCACCGGGTTGACGAAGATGCGGTCGACGCGGGCGTCACGTGCGGCAGCGCGGATCAGCGCGATCTGGCGGCGCGACCAGCGATGGCGGTCGATCGCTTTGCGGTCGCGGGTCAGCATCGAGACATTGGGCGGCTTGGCGCGGTAGCCGGGGGTGATCGCCGTTCGCGGCGGCATGAGCAGGCGGATATCCGCATCGAGCCCGAGCTGGTGGCTGGCATGACCCGAGACCGGCCCGCCGCGCGGCTGTCCGATATCGGCAATCATCAGCACGCTGCCGGCGCGGGCGACGCGCCGGGCCAGGTCGCGAACGAAGGACACCAGTCTCGGATGGCCCCAGTACCGGTTGCGCTGGGGCCGCAGCACGGCGAAGCCCCGGCCATCGATCGGCAGGGCCCGCGCGCCCGCGATGCAGCCTCGATTGTAGAAGCCGTGCACCCTGGCGGCGCCGGGCGCCGGTCTTGCGACCTTGGCCCAGCCGTTGGTTTCGGCCAGTCCGGGCCCCGCGGCGAGGCAATGCATGGCAAGGGCGAGACCGAGGCCCTGAAGAGTGCGGTTTCTGGTCACAGGCGATCCGGCGCTGTGCTGACGGAGACGGCCATCAAAGATGACTTACGTTTAGAAATCACTGATATCCCCCGGCGACAAGGCCGGATCGGAAACGGTGCCTAAATCCAGGATTCGTAACGGTTTGGTGTTGGCGAAGCCGAGGGTGATGGGTTAGAAGGGGCCGTTCATGAGGGGCCGGCAAGGCCCGCAGAGACGTACCGATTTTTCGCCCGTGACATCGCAGCCCCCGATTTCCAATCCCGACACGCCCGCGCGCGCGCCGGTCGATGCTCCGCTTCTGGCGCCGTTCCGCGGCCTGCGCCCGATCCGATCGGCCGCCGCCGGCATCATCGCGCCGCCCTACGACGTGATGACCACCGACGAGGCGCGGGTCCTGGCCGAAGGCCGCGACTATTGCTTCCTCAAAGTCTCGCGCCCGGAGATCACGCTGCCGGCCGGCAGCGACCCGCACGGCGTCGACGCCTATGCAGCGGCGCGCGCGGCCTTGCGGCGGATGATCGAGGCGGGCGTGTTGATCCGCGACGCGGCGCCGGCCTACTACGTCTACCGGATCGCCGACGGCGAGCATGTGCAGACCGGGCTCGCCGCCGCGGCGCCCGTCGCGGCCTACGAGACCGGCTTCATCAAGCGACACGAGTTCACCCGGCCCGATCGCGAGCTCGACCGCGCCCATCAGATCGATGCGGTGAACGCGCAAACTGGCCCGGTCCTGGCGATCCACCGCCGCGCGCCCGCCTTCGAGGCGCTGCTGGACGCTGCGACCAAGGCCGAACCCGATTGCGACGTCACGGTCGACGGGGTGCGCCACACGATTTGGGCGGTCACCGATCCCGAAGCCGTCGCGGCGATTTCCGCCGCATCCGAGGCGCTCGACGCGCTCTACATCGCCGACGGCCATCACCGCAGCGCCGCCGCCGCCCGGGTCGCGGCGATGCGGCGCGAGGCCAATCCCGATCACCGGGGTGACGAGCCCTACAATGCCTTCCTCGTCATCACCTTCCCCGACGACCAGGTGCGCGTGCTCGACTACAACCGCGTCGTCTATGACCTCAACGGGCTCACGCCGGATGCATTCTTGAAGCAGGTGGCCGGGCCTTTCGACGTCGCGCCGAGCGACGGGCCGGCTCGGCCGGCCGGTGCCCATGAATTCGGGCTCTATGTCGCCGGCGGCTGGTATCGCCTGACCATGAAGAATCCGCCGTCGGACGATACCGACGTGCTCGCGCGGCTCGACGTCACGCTGCTGGCCGAGCACATCCTCGGGCCGATCCTGGGCATCGGCGATCCGCGCGAGGACATGCGGGTCGATTTCGTCGGCGGCGCGCGCGGTCTCGACTGGCTGCAGCATCTGGTCGATGACGGCCCGATGGCGGCGGCCTTCGCGCTCTATCCGACCCAGGTCGCAACCCTGCTCGAGGTCGCCGATGCCGGCGGGATCATGCCGCCGAAATCGACCTGGTTCGAGCCTAAGCTGGCCGACGGGCTGATCTCCTATCCGCTCGACTGAGCGCGCCTCACGGCCCGGTTTTCAGACAGCCAATCAGGTCCGCGACAAGCCGCCGCATCAAGGTAAAGTATGCCTCCTCGCCCGGCGCGATCCGCGCGCCCAGCGGGTCGAGCGTGGCGGCACGGGCGCCGGTGCCTTCGATCACCGTGGCGACGATGCTCGGCCGGAATTGCGGCTCGGCGAAGACGCAGCGCGCCTTGCGCTTGCGGATCGTCTTGCGGATATCCCTCAGGCGGCGCGCGCCGGGGGTGCGTCCGGGATCGAGCGTAATCGCGCCGACGGCGCCCAGGCGATAGCGGCGCTCGAAATACTGATAGGCGTCGTGGAAAACGATGAAACGCGCGGTGCGAACGGGCGCAAGTCTGCGGTCGAGGTCGCGGTCGAGGGCGTCGAGCTTTGCTGACAGCCGCGCCGCGTTCGCGCGATACGCGGCGGCATTGGCATGATCGGCCTTGACGATCGCCGCCGCGATCGCCGCCGTCATCGCCTTGGCATTCCGCGGATCGAGCCAGAGATGGGCGTCGATCTCGCCATGCGCGTGGGGTCTGCCGTTTTTCGCCGTAGGCCGGGTCTCGTGGCCGTCGTCGTCGCGAACCCAGGCGCCACCCTCGCGGACCTTGAGGGTCGCAACGCCCTTGGCTTCGATCAGCGCGACCGTCTGCGCCTTGCGGGCCAACGTCTTCAAGGGGCGCACCAGGAAGCGCTCCATGTCCTCGCCGATCCAAAAGACGATGCGGGCCGAGGCGAGCGCCTTGGCATCGGAGGGACGGAGCGAAAACGCATGGGGCGAGGCGCCGCCCTTGAGGAGAAGCGTCGGCGTCCCGACCCCGCGCATGACCCCGGCCACGAGCGAATGAACCGGGGGGATCGAGGCGACGACCTTGGGCGCCTCGGCAGCACAAATGCCGGGCACGCCGCCGATTACGGTAAGGAGGGCGACGATTGCGGTCGCCCCCGCGCGGATTACTCCCGGCATGTCTGCTGCTCCTCGCCGCGCCCGTCGCGAAAGGATTGAATCTCGCTCGAAACGCTATATCATAACATTTAATTGATAGTGTTATATCATAACAATCTTTGTCAACCGCTGTTGAAACGACGCTGGACGGCCAGACGGCGGAGAAGGGATCGAACAGAAATGGCCAACGCCGATAACGCCTCGACGCGCGACCACAGCCCCCACGATCATGCTCAGTGCATCGACGACGCCCTCGATGCGGCGGCCGAGATCTGCGCGCGGCGGGGCGCGCGGCTGACGCCCTTGCGGCGGCGGGTGCTGGAGCTCGTCTGGGCCGGCCACGAGGCGGTCAAGGCTTACGATCTGCTGGCCAAGCTCGATGCCGGGGCGAAGCCGCCGACGGTCTACCGCGCGCTCGATTTCCTGGTGGCGCACGGCCTCGTCCATAAGCTCGAAAGCCTGAATGCCTATGTCGGCTGCCCGCGGCCGCAGACGGCGCACGAAGGCCAGTTCCTCATCTGCGACACCTGCGGTCTGGTCGACGAGATCGATGCGCCGGAGCTCAACAGCCAGCTCGTCGAGCGCGCCGCGATCGCCGGTTTCGCGCCCCAGCGCCAGACCGTGGAGGTTCACGGGCGCTGCGCGGCCTGCGGCGGCAGTCGGTCATGAGTGCGGACGGCGGCACCAATGGTGGCGGCGGGGCCGGCCGGCCGCTGATCGCGGGCGTGGATCTGGGCGTCCACCGCGACGGCAAGACGCTGCTCGAGCACGTGAACGTTGAAGTCGCGGAGAACGAGATCGTCACGCTGATCGGCCCCAACGGCGCCGGCAAGACGACGCTGATCCGGGTGCTGCTCGGCGTACTGGCGCCCGATACGGGCACGGTGGAGCGGCGGCCGGGCCTTCACATCGGCTATGTGCCCCAGCGCTTCGAGGCCGATCCGGTACTGCCGCTCACCGTCTCGCGGTTCCTGTTGCTCGGTACGCCGCGGCCACCGGCCGGCGCGCTCGACCGCATCCTGGACGAGACCGGGATTGCGGAATTGCGTCAGGCACCGCTCCACGCGCTCTCGGGCGGCGAGCTGCAACGCGCGCTGCTGGCCCGCGCCCTGCTGCGCGATCCCGACCTCCTGATCCTCGACGAGCCGGTGCAGGGTGTCGACTTCTCCGGCCAGCTCGATCTCTACGATCTGATCGGGCGCTTGAAGCGCGAATATGGCTGCGGGGTGCTGATGGTCTCGCATGATCTCCACATCGTCATGCGCGCGACCGACCGCGTGGTCTGCATCAACCGGCATCTCTGTTGCGCCGGCCAGCCCGAGGCCGTGTCCCGGCATCCCGAATATGTCTCGCTCTTCGGGCCGCGCGCGGGCGAGCTCGCGGTCTATACGCACGAGCACGACCACAAGCACGACCTGGCCGGCCATGTGGTGCCGGCCGAGGGCGGGCACGATCATCATCATCACCATGATCACGCGCATACCCACACCCACGACTCTGCGCACGACAAAGGATCGGGGGGCGCGGGCGATGCTTGAGAGCTTCGTTGTGCGTGCGCTGATCGGCGGCATCGGCATCGCGCTGGTGGCGGGACCGCTCGGCTGCTTCGTCGTCTGGCGGCGGATGGCCTATTTCGGTTCGTCGATCGCCCATGGCGCGCTGCTCGGCGTGGCCCTGGGGCTGCTCTTCGGGGTCGGGCTGACGCCGGCGGTTCTCGTCGTCTCCGTAGTCCTGGCCATGCTGCTCGTTGTGTTCCAGCATCAACGTCTGCTGCCGACCGATACGTTGCTCGGCATTCTCGCCCATGCGGCGTTGGCGTTCGGTCTCATCGCCCTGGCGCTGATGGAGGGCGTGCGGGTCGATCTGATGGCCTATCTCTTCGGCGACGTGCTCTCGATCGGCTGGATCGACATCATCTGGATTTATGGCGGCGGCGCGTTGGCGCTGACGGCGCTGGTGCTCGTCTGGACGCCTCTTCTGGCGGCGACATTGAACGAGGAGCTGGCGCGCGCTGAAGGCCTGCCGGTCGGCCGCGCCCGCACGGTCCTGATGCTGCTGATCGCACTTGTCGTGGCGATTGCGATGAAGATCGTGGGCGTGCTGCTGATCGTCTCGCTGCTGATCATTCCGGCCGCGGCCGCGCGATGCTTCGCCCGCACGCCCGAAGCGATGGCGGCGTTCGCCGCGGGGATCGGCGTGTTGTCGGTGATCGGCGGCATTGCCGCCTCGATGGCCTGGGACTGGCCCGCCGGCCCCGCGATCGTGGCGGCCGCGACGCTGCTGTTCGTCGTGAGTCTGGGGACCGGCGGCGGGCGACGCGCGCTGGAACGAAGCTAGCTGGAACCGGCGTCTACGACGTCTTCTTTTTCTCGATCAGGTCCTTCAGGCGCAGCTGCATGTGGCTCAGGTTGGTTGCGGGCACCTTGTAGGCCCAGCCCTTGAGCCGCGCCCGCAGCGCGGCGACTTCCTTCTTGGCCGCGTCCGCCGTCTTGATCTCCATCTTCTCGTGCACCTTGCCCTTCGGCGTGATCGCGCCGGCGGCGTTATAGGCGACGTCGAAGCTGACCCAGAACTCGTCCTTCTTCACCTTGGCGACCCGCGCGGTGACGACGATGCCGTCGTAGGTGCGAATCTCGGCGGTCGAGACGGTCAGCTTGTCCCAGTCGATCTTGGACGCCTCGCGCACGTCCTCCAGCTCCAGCTTCTCCAGCACCGCGGCGACCGCGCTGATGGTGCCGTCGGTCTTCGGCACCATGCCCTCGGGCAGCGGGTAGTTGGTCAGCTCCAGCGCCGCGCCGGGCTTGGGTCGCCTGATCGCAACCGTCTCGCCGGCCTTGCCGCTGACCGCGACGAAGCGGACGCGGGTCTTGCGGATATCGGCCAGGTCCTTGTCGATCCAGTTCGACGGATCGTGATCGATGCTGATGTCGCCGGACGCCTTCCAGGCGCGCTTTTCGCCGGGCTTGCGGTAGTAGGCGGTGCCCGGCCCGAAGCGGCCGCGCGCGGTCTTGCCGATGAGCAGCTTGGCCAGCGTCTTGTTTTTCGCGCCGACGACGGTGACGAGCTGTGCCGCGGAGTCCTTGTGCGAGAGATCGCGCAGATCGAGCCGCTCGTAGAGATCGGGGCGGTTGGTCTTGGGCTCCAGCACCTTCATGCCGGCGAGGCCGACGAGGATTTCCTTCACCTTGTCGGGATCGGCGGCATAGCCGCCGCGCTCCTTGACGTGCCAGCCGTCCTTGTCGCGGGTGATGGTAAGCGAGCCCTTCTTGCGCGCGATGGTGATGCCGCGCACGTCGTTGATCGACTTGGCGAGCTCGGGAAGCACGAGCTTGCCGCTGCCGGCGACCTTGGCGAGCCGGTTGGAGGGCTCGGTCGCGATCGCCGCCGCAACCGCGACCGCGGTGACGCCGGCGAGGATCAGGAAGTTCCGTTTGCGCATGGCTCCTCTCCTCAGCCTTCCGCCATCGCATGGCGTCGCCGGCGCCGCCGCCGCCGCACCAGACCCATGATCGCGGCGAAAATCGCGATCGCCAGCGGCACGGCGGCGATCGTGTAGAACTGGATGCGCCGCTCCAGCCGGTCGATGTCGCTGCGCATGGCGTGCTGGACAGCGCGCAGCTCGCCGCGCGTCTTGATGATCTCGACGCGGAACTGATCGATCGCCTTGATCTGCGCCGCCGACAGGATCGTCTCGCCCGCCTTGTCGGTCTTGCTCTGCAGTTGGGTCAGCTTCTTGCGGGTCTCGGCCAGCTTCTTGACCAGGCCCTGCTCCTTGGCGCGCAGCCGCACGCTCGCCTTGCGCTGGATTTCCTGGACCAGCGTGAAGGGCCGGGCGGCCTGGCCGCGGCTGCGCAGACCGATGAGCCCCTTGCCACCGGCCATGTTGTCGACGGCGTTGATGATGAAGGCGCCGTTGTCGGCCGCGGCGACCGGGACCTGCCGGCCATAGACCGACTGCCGGGAGATCCAGAACTTGTCGTCCATCAGGTCGGTGTCGGCGATCACGATGACGTTGATCGGCCCGACCGACTTGGTGAGGTGCTTGGGTTTCGGCTTTTTCTTTTCGGCCGGCTTGGCTTTGGGCTTGGCCTTGGCTTTTGCCTTGTCGTCTTTTTTCTTCTTGTCGCCCTTCTTGGGCTTCTCCGGTGGGGGGCCCTTGGGGAAGGCGCTCTCGGCGGGCCCGCGCAGGCGTGCGGCCAGCACCAGCACCCGGCCGCCGGCCTTATAGTCGGCGACGAGCTTGGGCAGGTTGGGGCGGAAGCGCAGCTTGTTGGCGTCGATCAGCTCCGCCTGCGGCGTGCTGATCAGGAGCGGGGTCATGGTGACCTTGCTCTTGGTCTTCTCGTCGCGGACGATCGCGCCGGGCGAGGCGACATAGAGCTGGCGCAGCTCGGCCGTGACGATGTCTTCGCGGTTCATGTTGCGCGCGGTGAGCGCCATCCAGGCGAGATGCTCGACGACCTGTCTGCCGCGTCCGTCGGGGCTTGGGAACTGGACCCGAACCGCGCGCGAGGGGTCGCCGACAACCTTGTTGGGGAGCACCTTGATGCCCCACGGCTCCATGACCTTCGGCAGGCTCGATCCGGTGTCGAGATTCGGTATGCCGAAGCGGCCGCCGGCCCTGTCCGTCTCGGCGTGGGGGTCGATGAAGAAGATCGCCTTGCCGCCGCGCATGATGAACTGGTCGATGGCGTAGAGCGTCTGCGGCGAGGGCTTCTTGGGATGGACCACCAGGAGCACGTCGATGTCTTTGTCGATCGCCTTCGCGGCGCTGCTCACCTGGCGCATGGTGAAGCGCTCGCTGAGCTGGGAGAGCAGGACCCACGGCGTGCCCCACATGCCGCGCCGCGCCGCCGGATGCGACAGGCGCAGGTTCGACATCAGGCCCACCACCTTCTTCTTCGGATTGGCGAGGCGCTCGACGAGACGCGTCACGTCGTATTCGAGGAAGGATTCGCGGTTGGGATGGAAGAAGGCGATGGTCAACTCGTCGTCGGTGCTGTTGGTGCCGACGAGGCCGAAATAGCCCTTCTCGTCGGAACGGCTGCTGAGCGGCACGGCCTGAAGGCCGGCGCGGACCGCCTCGTCCTCGGTGGTCGAGAAGGGTTCGGGGTTGAGGATCTCCAGCCGGATCTTGCCGCCGGAGATACCCTGGTAGCGCTGCAGAAGCTCGCGCACCCGGGTGATGTAGGGAATGAAGGTCGGCGCGGCCTCGCCCAGCTTGCGCGAGTAGTAGAGCTTGAGCGTGATCGGCTCGTCGATAGAGGTCAGAACGGTCCGCGTGCTGTCGGACAGGGTGAACAGATTGTCCTCGGTGAAATCGAGCGCGGTGCCGCGCGAGAGCCGCCCCGACAGCGCATTCACCGCGACCAGCAGGACGGCCAGCAGGATCAGGCTCGCGATCGCGATGGTGCGGTGCCCGGCAAGGCCGGTTTCGGCCTTTGCCGGCGGCGTGCCCGCACCGCCGGTCTGGGGGGCGGACGGTTTTTCAGGTGAGTCCGGGTTGGCGGTCTTGCTGTCGGCCATGGTCGCTAGCTACTCCGCTTTCTCAAGATCGAGGACGATCGAATTCGCGATCAGGAAAAGCACGATCATCGAGCCGAAGAAGACGAGGTCGCGCACCTCGATGACGCCCTTGGAGATCGCGTTGAAATGGGTGAGGAAACTGAGCGAGGCGATCGTGTCGGCGATCGTCTGCGGCACCCAGCCTGCAAGGAAGGTGAGGACGAACTGCGTGCCGCTCAGCGTGAAGATGAGGCAGACCGCGGCGGAGACTACGAAGGCGATCACCTGGTTCTTGGTCCAGGCTGAGAAGCACGCGCCGATGGCGAGATAGCCGCCCGCCATCAGGAAGCTGCCGACATAGCCCGCGAGAATCGCGCCGTTGTCGGGATTGCCGAGCCGGTTCACGACGAGCCAGATCGGGAAGGTGAGCGCGAGCGCCACGCCGGCAAAGGCCCAGGCGGCGAGGAACTTGCCGATCACCGCCTGCGGCAGCGAGATCGGCAGGGTGAACAGCAGCTCGATCGTGCCGGATTTGCGCTCTTCGGCCCACAGCCGCATCGAGATCGCCGGCACCAGGAAGAGATAAAGCCAGGGGTGAAAGACGAAGAAGGCCTGGAGATCGGCCTGCTCGCGGCCGAAGAAGTTGCCGACGAAATAAGTGAGCGCGCCGGCGACGGCGAGGAAAACCACGAGGAAGACATAGGCCACGGGCGTCGCGAAATAGCCGCGCAGCTCGCGCTTGAAAATCGTCCAGATATTGCTCATACGCGTCTCTGCCTGCTTTTACGCTGCCGTTTGCGTGATATCGCGGAACACTTCGTCGAGATGGCCGCGCTCGGCGTAGACCTCCTGGACCGGCCACTTCTCAGACCGCGCCAGATCGTTCACCGTCGCGATGATCGAGCGGCCGTCCTTGGGATAGACGATGAGCACGCCGCCGCCGCGCGGCTGCACGTTGGCGACCTCGTCCAATCCCCGCAGCGCTTCGGCGGCCGCCGCTTCGCTGTCCTTGTCGATCTTCAATGTGACGGCATTGTGATGGCGCGAGCGGGCCTCCATCTCCTCCGGCGTGCCGTCGGCGACGACGCGGCCGGATGCGATGATGATGGCGCGGCTGCAGACGGCCGTGACCTCTTCCAGCAGATGCGTGGAGATGATGATCGCCTTCTGCGGCGCCATCTCGCGGATCAGCTTGCGCACCTCGTGCTTCTGGTTGGGGTCGAGACCGTCGGTCGGCTCGTCGAGCACCAGGACGTCGGGGTCGTCGAGCAGCGCCTGGGCGAGCCCCACCCGGCGCTTGAAGCCCTTCGACAGCGTCTCGATCGGCTGGTCATAAACCGAGGCGATGTTGGCAAGCTCGATCGTCTTCTCGATGCGCTCGGCGCGCGCCGAACCGCCCAAGCCCCGGATCCCGGCGATGAAACCCAGATAGGAGCGCGGCGTCATGTCGGCATAAGCCGGCGCGCCCTCGGGCAGATAACCCAGATGCTGCTTCGCCTCGATGGGGTTCTGCACGATATCGAAACCGCAGATCGAGGCCGTGCCGGCGGTCGGGGTGAGGAAGCCGCAGAGCGTCTTCATCGTGGTCGACTTGCCGGCGCCGTTGGGCCCCAGAAAGCCCAGCACCTCGCCCTTGCCGACCTTGAAGCTGACCCCGTCGACCGCCTTGATCGGTCCGAAATATTTCGTCAACGAGTCTGCCTGGATCATGGCATCCCTTTTTCGCGCGTTCGCGCCATTGCGTCGTCAGGTTTGTGCGTCGGTAGGTTTGGCCGGCCGCTCGGCCGTCGATATAGGGCAGTCCTGCCGGCCGTCAACCGACACGCGCCCCGTTGCTTGGGCCGGATTCATATCGGGTCTGACGGTCCCACGCAAATGCTTCCGCGAGCGATTTTCCGGAGGTTTCAGGCGTTAATCATGAATCGGCCGTGCAGCGCCCGTGACGCCTCACGGCCGGCTGGCCTATGCTGCGCGACCGCGCCGGCAGACCTGGGAGGGGGAGATGACCGTTTCGTATGACGTGATCGTCAAGGGCAACAATCTGGCCTTCCGCGGCGGCTATTTCGCCCTCGCCAACGTGACACTGGTCTTCACGCCCGACGGGCCGGTGCTGTTCGACACCGGGCATTACTGCAACCGGCCCTCTCTGCTCGACGGCCTGACGCGCCACGGTCTCGCGCCGAAGGACGTACGCGCGGTCTTCCTCTCGCACCTCCATTTCGACCACTGCAACAACATCGACGTCTTCGCCGACGCCAAGGTCAATGTCTCGCAGCGCGAATGGGCGTATGTCGACGCGCCGCACGAAAAGGACATGTTCGTGCCCTGGATGGTGCGCGAGCAGCTGAAGACGCATGACGTCGAGTTCCTCGACGGCGAGGGACGGATTGCCGAGGGCGTGCGTTACTTTCCAGCACCCGGTCACACGCCGGGGTCTTACGCGTTGGACCTCGACACCGCGGCGGGGGAGCGGGTGGTGCTGGCCGGCGATGCCATCAAATACGCCAAGGAGGCGGTGACCAAGCGCTGCGACATGGCCTTCGATACGATCGAGAGCGGCACTGCCTCGATCGAGCACATCCTCGCGATCGCCGACCGCATCGTGCCGGGGCACTTTCCCGAGCTCATCAAGCGCGATGGGACCTGGATCTGGGAGGAGGCGGCCGAGCTGCCTCTGCTGGTGCGTTAGGTCGCGTCCGCTCAGCGCGGCGCGTAGACGGCGCGTTTTTCGGTGATGCCCTTGAGGTCGAATTCGCCCAGCAGCTCGAAGTCGCCACCATGGACGGCGGCAAAGGCGGCGGAGGCCAGCACGTTTTCGTCGATCTGACGCGTCAGCCCTTCGATGCGGGCGGCGAGGTTCACCGCCGGGCCGATCACGGTGAAGTCGAGCCGGTTGACGCTGCCGACATTGCCGTAGAGCACGTCACCGAAATGGAGCGCCACGCCGCACTCGAACGTCGGCTTGCCGGCGTCCGTCCTCGCCTCGTTGATGGCAGCGAGATCGACCTGCGCCGCGCGGGCGGCGGCGAGGGCACGGCGGGCGGCGTCGGCCTCGTCGTCATCTTTGGGCACGAAGATCGCCATCACCGCATCGCCGATGAACTTCAGGATCTCGCCACCTTCGGCCTCGATCGCGCGCGCGACGGCATCGAAATAGTCGTTCAGGAGGTCGATGAGCTGAGGCCCGGGCAGCGTCTCCGATAGCGGCGTGAAGCCGCGCAGGTCGCAGAACCAGATTGCCGCCTTGATCGTCTCCTGCGCGCCGCGCTTGATCGCGCCGTGCAGGACGCGCGTGCCAGCGACCGGCCCGACATAGGTGTCCACGAGCATTCTAGCGAGGCGGTGCAGATAGAGCGTCTCCATGATCGGGGCGATGTCGCCCGCGATGCCCTCGAGCACGGCGATCTCGTCCTCGCTGAAGCCGCCCGCGCGGTTGGTCGCGTAGCTCACCGCCTTGTTCGAGCCGTCAGAAAAGGGGATGGGAATGACGATGTAATCGGTGAGCCCGGCAGCGCGGAGGTCGGGCAGGACCGTGAACTCGCCCTCTTGCGGTGGGGCCTCCAGATGGCAGCGCACGCTGCGGCCCTCGTTGTAGACGATGTAGAGCGGGCTGTTGCGGAAGACCGCTTCGCCGTCGTCGGTCTGGCGGTACTGTCGGATGCTAACGCCCTTATCCTGCTCCCAGAGCGCGGAGAAGCTGTCGACTTGGGGATGCAGGCTTGGCACGCCCGAGGTGACGCGCACGATCGGCAGGCCCCAGCCGAGCAGGCGTTCGACGAAGGCGGTGACGAATACGTCGGGGTCTGCAATGAACCGCCCCTCCGCGCGCAGCCAGTCGCGGATCGCTTCGATGGTGGATTGCGGCTCGGGCATGAGCGGCGGGTTCTTCCAGCATGCGACACGGATCAGTCCCCAAGAACCTGCATCGCCGCGGCGCGGCCGGCAAGCCGGCCGAGCACGGTGGCCGTCAGGAGCCCGTTGCCCGAGAGGTAACCCGAGACGTGCGGGCCGGACACACCGCAGGCCGCGCCGCCGCCGGCGAAGAGATTGGGGAGCGCCGTGCCGTCGGGGCGCAGCACGCGGCCGTCGGCGTCGACCACAAGTCCGCCCTGTGTGTGGAGCAGCGCGGCGGTCACCCGCACCGCGTAGTAAGGCGGGGCGAGCGGGGCCTGCCCCGTGAAGTCGCGGCCGAAGGGGCAGGGGCGTTCGCCCCTCGCGAAGCTTTGCGTTTCCGCAATGGTACGCGCGAGGGCGTCGGCCGGCAGGCCGGTTGCGTCAGCCAGCGCTTCGGCCGTGTCGCCCGTCTTGACCGCGCCCGCCTCGAAGGCGGTTCGGTAGTCGTCGAAGGTCATGCCGAGTTCGTGGATGCGCGCGTCGTAGATATCGAAGACGACGCCCTCTGGCTGGTCCTGCACGAAGACGGCCTGCTCCGAATAGCCTTGATGCTCGTTGGAGAAGCGCTCGCCCAACAGATTCACTTGAAAGCCGCCTTCCATCATCAACGCCCAGGTGATCTGGATGCCGTGCGGATGCGCGATCGAGCCGTGGCCCTGATAGCCGCTCATATCGCGCGTGGCCGCGCCCAGCGCGGCGCCCCAGTCGATGCCCTCGCCCAGGTTGCCGGCATGGCCGAAATAGAGCGCGTTGGCGATCTCCGGGATGTTCTCGGCCACCATCGACGCGTTCCCGCCGAAGCCGTTGCAGGCCAGCAAGAGCACATCGCAGCCGATATCTTCGGCACTGCCGTCGGGCCGCTCGTACCATAGTCCGTGAACGCCCCCCGTCTCGTCCGCGAAGAGCGCGGTCACATGCGCGTCGCACAATATCTCAATCCCGGCAGCCTCGGCGGCATTCCGTAGCGCGTCCATCAGCGCTTGGCCGGTCTTGCCGGGCGGGGCGTGCATGCGCAGACGCGAATGCCCCGGATAGAGGAAGCCCTCGACCAGCTCGAGCGGAATACCGCGGTCCTCGGCGAGCCAGTCGACGGTGGGGCCGGAGGCGCGGGCGATCACCTCGACCATGGCGGGATCGTTCTTGTCCTTGGCCTTGCGGCGGAGATCGCCAGCGAAGATCTCGGCGCTGTCGTCGATGCCTTTGGCCGCCTGGATGCGCGTGCCGGCGGCGGGGATCATGCCCGACGACATGGCGGTCGAGCCCATCGGCAGCGGATCGCGTTCGAGCACCACGACCTCGGCGCCGAGCTCCGAGGCCGCGAGCGCCGCGGTCAGCCCACAGGCCCCGGCACCGACGATGACGAGCGGGACGGTGAAGGCGAAATCGGCCTGGTCGGGGCTGAGGATGGTCATGGGCGCCGCCGCGACGCGCGTTCTTAGCTCTGCCCCTTGAATGCCGCGAGGATCTCCGCGCCCGTCGCCGACCAGACGCCGTCATGGCTGGTGATATGCGCGAGCGCCGCCTCGAGCGCCCTGATGCGGTGCGGCTGGCCCGACATCCAGGGATGGATGGTGACCGCCATGATCCGCCCGCCCTCGCTTTCGCTCTCGCGGTAGAGCACGTCGAACTGGTCGCGCACCTGGTCGACGAACTGCGCCTCGGAGTGGTGGTAGCCCATCATGATCGTCTGATCGTCGATCTCGTGGGCGTGGGGCATCGAGTGGATGGTGCCGTGCTTGGTCTTGATAGCGTAGGGCATGTCGTCGTTGATCCAGTCGCAGACGTAATCGATGCCTTCGGCCGCCACGAGGTCGAGCGTATTCTCCGATTCCGACTTGGCCGGCGAGAGCCATCCTGTCACCGGCTGCCCCGAGGCCTCGCGCAGGACGCTAAGCGCTTCTTGAACCAGAGCTTTTTCGTCGGCTTCGGCGAGCCCGCCATAGTGGAGCTTGCCCATATCGACGCCGTTCGCGATCACCTCCCAGCCGCGCGCGTTGATCTCGTCAATGAGGAGGGGATAGCGCTGGGCGATCTTGGAGTTCACCGCGACCGAGGCCTTTATGCCGAGCGTGTCGAGCAGCTTGAAGACGCGGAAGACTCCGACTCGGTTGCCGTAGTCGCGCAGCGTGTAGTGACGAAGGTCGGGATAGGGGGTGACCATGCCGCCCGGCGCCTTGAAGGGCTGGGCCGGCTGGTTGAGCGGGAAGAATTCGAGCGCCGGCACGACCCAGAGCGCGATGCGCGCGCCGTTCGGCCATTCGATCTTCGGGCGCTTCTGGAGGATCGACCACTCATAGCGGTCGTGATCCATGCCGTAGCCGCGCTTGGGGTATTTGAGATAGTCGTCGGGGAGCGCCATCGGATCAGCCTCCCTGATGTTTGGCGATATCGGCGATCGCCGTGTCGTAGTGGTGTTCGAGATACCACTGGGCGATCTCGCGGCCCGTCGTCATCCAGACATCGTCGTGCCCGGTGATGTATTCGAGCGCTTCGGCGAAGGGCTGGATGCGGTGGGGCTGGCCGACCGCGTAGGCGTGGAGCGGGATGCACATGACCGTGCCGCTCTCCCCGCCCTCCGCATACAACTGGTCGAAGTTCGCCTTCAGCATGTCGGCGTAGCGGCGCGGGGCCTGGAAGTTGAAGTTGTAGACGATGATGTCGTTCATCTCGAGCGAGTAGGGGATCGAGATGAAGCGGCCCTGCTTCACCTTCACCGGTTGGGGCTGGTCGTCGCAGAAGAGATCGCAGGTGTAGAGCAGGCCGTATTCGGCCAGCAGGTCCATCGTGCGCTCGGTATGGGTGAGCGCCGGAGCGAGCCAGCCCGCGATCATCTGCCCGGTGTGCGTCTTCACCGTCTCGATCGCGTCCTCGATGATGGCGCGCTCCTGCGCCTCGTCCATGTCGTAGCAGTAGCGCGTGTTGTAGATGCCGTGGGAGTAGAATTCCCAGTCGCGCTTGACGCATTCCTCGATCAGCTCGGGATGATGCTCGCAGAGCGCCACGTTCAGCGAGACGCTGCCGCGCACGCCGCAGCGGTCCATCACCTCCATCATCCGCCAATGCCCGGCGCGGTTGCCGTAGTCGCGCTGGGCGTAGGGCAGGATGGCGGGCGTCGGCCGCGGCCAGGGCGTGCGCTTGGGGTTCGATGGCGGATCGAGCTCGTAGAACTCGATATTGGGCGCAACCCAAAGGGCGACGCGCGCGCCGTTCGGCCATTCGAGCTTCGGCCGGTCCTTGTAGGGCCAGTAGTCGTAGAGCCCGGGATCGTCTTTCTGCATGTTTTCGGGCTCGCTCAGTTGGGGGCCTGCCAGTCCTTCAGATAGCCGATCACGTCCGCCGCCGGCACGACGTCGGCATACTTGACCGCCATGTCGTAGAGGTTGGCGAAATGCGGGCTCTCGTGCTTGTCGGCGACGCATTCCTCCGCGACCACAGTGCGGTAGCCGTGGCTGAGGCTGTCGACGCAGGTCGCGCGCACGCAGCCGCTGGTCGACCCACCCGTCAGCACCACCGTGTCGCACTGATGCCAGACCAGCAGCGATTGCAGATTGGTCTCGTGGAACGCCGAGGCCATGCGCTTGTTGATGATGACGTCGCGGACCTTGTCGATGTTGAGGCGGTCGTCGAACTCCGAGCGCCTGGACCCGACCTTGATGTTCTGCAGCGAGTCGGGCGTGTCGGTGCGCGTGCCCCAGATGCCGCAATCCTCGCCCGATTCCATATAGGCGACATAGGTCCAGACGACGGGGATCGCCTTCGAACGCGCGAGATCGGAGATCTCGTTCACGTAATCCATCTGCTTGGGGTCGGTCTCGTAGGCGGTCTTGAACTCGCCGACGTTCGTATAGGACTTCTGCAGATCGATATTGACGATCGCCGGTTTGCGGCCGAAGCCGAAGCGCGGGCGCGTCGGGTTCGCCTTGATCTCCTCATAGAGCTGGCGGGCCGTCTTGTCGGATGTCTCCATACCGTCTCTCTCCTAGTCGTCTTCACTTTCGTATCGCTTGCCCATATCGAGCATGTCTTTGGTGCCGAGCAAGTCCTGCAGCCCGTCGAAATCGAGCATGCGGTCGCGCCAGGGCGCGGTCGAGCCGTGCTCGGCGAGGCTTCCGAAATAGTCGCGCAGCATATGGCCGACCGCGCGCGCGGTGCCGCCCGGAAAGATCACCAGCTTGAAGCCGAGCGCCTGCAGCGCCGCGGCATCGAGGCTCGGCGTCTTGCCGCCCTCGACCATGTTCGCCATCAGCGGCGCGGCATTGCCGAGGCGCCCGACCATGGTCTGCATCTCGTCCTCGCTGCGCGGCGCTTCGACGAACAGCATGTCGGCGCCGGCCTCGGCGTAGCGCGCGGCGCGCTCGAGCGCGGGCTCGAAGCCCTCGACGCCGATCGCATCGGTGCGCGCGATGATCAGCGTGTCGGCATCGGCGCGGGCGTCGAGCGCGGCTTTGATCTTGCCGACCATCTCGTCGGTCGAAACGAGGTCCTTGTTGTCCAGGTGGCCGCAGCGCTTGGGATAGCTCTGATCCTCAATCTGGATCGCCGAGGCGCCCATGCGCTCGAAGAGCTTGACCGTGCGGATCACGTTGAGGGCATTGCCGAAACCGGTATCGGCGTCGACGATGAGCGGGATGGCGATGCGCTCGCGGATCGCCGAGACCACGCCCGCAACCTCCTCCATGCCGACGAGGCCGATGTCGGGCCGCCCGAAGCGGGCGTAGGCGATCGAGGCGCCGGAGAGATAGGCGGCGCGGAAGCCCGCCTCCTCTATCAGCAGCGCCGTGAACGCGTCGTAGCAGCCGGGCGCCACGACGATCTCCCGGCCCGTCAGCATGGCAGGGAGAGTTTCGCCACCAGGCGTGCGGGCGACATTCATGCCGCCGCCCCTTTGAGCTTCTTCTTCAGATGCGGCAGCAGGCCGCCATCGGCGATCATGGCGAGGAGATGCGGCGGGATCGGCTCGCAAGAGAGGCGCTCACCGCCCTCGATCGCAAGGGTACCTTCGGCCGGATCGAGGCTGAGCGTGTCGCCCGCCCTGATCTTGTCCGCGTCGGCGCAGACGAGCGCCGGCAGGCCGAGATTGATGGCGTTCCTATAGAAGATGCGGGCAAAGGATTTGGCGACCAGCGCCGATATGCCGAGCTCGAGCAGCGCTTGGCCCGCCTGCTCGCGCGACGAGCCCATGCCGAAATTCTCGCCGGCCACCAAGATGTCGCCGCGCTGGACGTTGCGGGCGAAGTCGGGATCGACCGATTCCAGGCAATGCTGGGCGAGCTCCGCCATCGAGCCCTTCATGTAGATGCCGGGCGCGAGCACGTCGGTGTCGATATTATCGCCGAAGACCCAGGCGCGGCCCGTCAGCGAGGTAATTTGCGCGCTCATGCCGCCTTCTCCATCAGGAAGGCGCGCGGGTCGGTGATGTGGCCGGTGACGGCGCTCGCCGCCACAGTAAAGGGCGAGGCGAGATAGACCCGGCTTTCGGCATGGCCCATGCGGCCCTTGAAGTTGCGCGCGGTCGACGAAATGCAGACTTCGCCCGCCGCCAACACGCCGGCGCCATATCCGGCGCAGGCGCCGCAGCCGCTCGGCATCAGAATGGCGCCGGCCTCGGTCAGCACCGCAAGCGTGCCGTCGGCCGCCGCTTCGTTGGTGATGCGCGCCGAGGCGGGGGCGACCAGAAGGCGCACACCCGGCGCGACCTTGCGGCCGCCCAGGATTGCCGCGGCCATGCGCAGGTCGCCGAGCTTCGCCCCGGTGCAGGCGCCGATATAGGCCTGATCGATCTTCACCGTGTCGTGCGCCTCTGCATCGGCGGCGTTCTCCGGGCTGTGCGGCGCCGCGACCTGAGGATTGAGCGTGGTCGCATCGAAGCTGTGGATAGCCTCGACCTCGGCATCCGGATCGCTCTTCCAGTCGAGCGCGTCGTCACCGACATCGGCGCCGGCGGCGCGCAGATAGTCGAGCGTCACGTCGTCGGGCGCGATCAGGCCGACCTTGCCGCCGAGCTCCGCCGCCATGTTGGAGAGCACCATGCGCTCCGTCATTGGCAGCGCGGTCATGGCGGGACCGGTGTATTCGATCGCCTTGTAGTTCCCGACCCCCATGCCGAGTTCGCCGCAGAGCTTGAGCATCATGTCCTTCGCCGCGAGGCCCTCGCCCAGCGCTCCGGTCCACTCGATGCGGATGGTCGGCGGCACCTTGACCCAGATCTCGCCCGTCGCCATCACGCCCGCCATCTCGGTGGCGCCGATGCCGATCATGAAGGCGGCGAAGGCGCCGCCCGTCGTCGAATGCGAATCGCCGCCGGCGACGAACATGCCGGGCTTCAGATGCCCGCGCTCGGGCAGCACGATGTGGCAGATCCCCTGCATGTCGTAAAAGGCCTCGACGCCCGTGTCGCGCGCCCATTTGCGCGTCAGGTCGAGGATGGCGGCGCTTTCGGCATCGACTGCGGGGACGTAGTGGTCGGTGATCAGCACGACCTTCGAGGGATCCCAAACGTCCGCACCGATCTCTTCCAGCTTGGACACGAGGCGCCGCGGCCCGCTCGAATCGTGGACCATGGCGAGATCGACCTTGGCGGTGACGATCTCGCCCGGTGTGACGGACGGAACGCCCGCCGCCTTGGCGCAAAGCTTTTCCGCCAATGTCATGCTCATGGCGACCTCACCCTGCCGGCGACCAGATCTTGCGGTCCTCGCCGTCGATCCGGTTGAGCGTCATCTGATACTGGTAGCGGTCGGGCCGGTAGAGCCCGGTGATATGCTCCACGGCGCGCTGGTCCTGGTCGTGAACCGTGCGCGTAATGCGCAGCAGCGGGGCGCCGACCTGCACCTCCAGCAACGGCGCGATGCGCGCATCCGCCAGCGCGGCCGTCAGCGTCTGGTGCGCCGAGGAGACGATCACGCCGCAGCGCTCGAGCAGGGCTAGCAGCGGCCGGTTGGCCAGATCGTCGCGGCTGTAGGAGCGGCCGAGGGCTTCGGGCACATGCGTCGTCAGATGCGAGAAGGGCTCGCCCTCCATGTGCCGCACGCGCACCGCGCGCTGAACCGTCGTGCCGGCCTCGCAGCCGAGGGCGCGGGCGATCTCCTCCGAGGCGGCGACGTAGTCGAAATCGAGGAGCCGCACCTCGGTCTTGATGCCCATCTGCAGGAGATTTTCGAGCAAGCCTTCGACGGAGGCGCGGACGGGCGGCGAGGGCGCCTCGAAGCGCACCACGGTGCCGCGCCCGCGCTCGCGGCTCACCAGCCCTTCCGCGGCCAGTTCGTTCAGCGCCCGCTTGGCGGTGACCCGGCTGACCCCATATTGCCGCGTCAGCTCGAACTCGCTCGGCAGGATGGCGCCGTTGGGATAGGCGCCGCTCACGATCTCGTCGCGCAGGATCGTGTAGATCTGGTGGTAGAGCGGCGTCGGCTGGCGCGCATCGACGCCGCCGCGCGCGGCCGTCGCATTGGGATCGGCGGGTCGCCGGGCGAGCAGGGTATCTGTTCTCGGCTGCGCGGCCATTGCTGAAGCGGATCCTCCCAAGAAAGCGAGCAAGCGAGAAAACGGCGCTCGGCTCGCCGTCCAAGTGACATGTTCAAATGGTATATTGACATATCATTTAATGGGCCGCCAGGGCCGATTGGCCTGTCCCGGTCGCAATGCCTGGCGTTCCGGCCTATAACCGGCAGCCGCTTCGCGGCGGACGCGCCTCACACCACACCTGGAAAACACGGCTCATGAAAGCGCTTCAGATAATGGACTACGGCGGGTCTGAGCAGCTCGCCTTGAACGAGGTTCCCGATCCCGAGCCGGGGCCCGGGGACGTCGTCGTCGACATTGCGGCGGCGAGCCTGAACCCGATCGACTGGAAGATGCGCGCGGGCCATATCCGCAAATTCTTCGAGTTCGACATGCCGCATGTGCCGGGCCGGGATTTCTCGGGCACCGTCCGCTCGGTGGGCGACGGCGTCGAGGGGATCGCGCCGGGCGATCCGGTCTTCGGCATTGCCGAGGTCGCCCGTTGGGGCAGTCACGCGGAAGCGCTCGCGGTCAAGGCCGGGATGGTGGCGGCCAAGCCCGAGGCGCTCAGCCACGAGGCCGCGGCGGCGCTCGGTATTTCGGCGATCACCGTGCTGGCGGCACTGGAGGTCACAGCTCCCATCGGCGCGGGCGACCGCATCCTCATTCACGCAGGCGCCGGCGGCGTTGGGCATCTCGCGATCCAGTACGCCAAGCACAAGGGCGCGGAGGTGCTGACCACGGCGCGCGAGGTGAACCACAGCTTCGTGACCGCCCTCGGCGCCGATGAGGCAATCGATTACACGAAGGTCGATTTCGCCGAGGCCGCGCCCAACTGCGACGTGGTGTTCGACACGATGGGCGGCGAGGTCCACCGCCGCTCCTTCGATGCGCTGAAGCCGGGCGGGCTCCTCGTCTATCTGAATGCGGAACCCCTACCGGAAGGGCCGGGCCGTCCTGATGTCACGGTGCTCAACGCGCAAGTGCGCGGCGACCGGGCGGGGCTCGAGCGCATCGTGGCGCTGGTCGGCGAGGGGACGTTCAAGCCGGCGGTGGAGAAGACCTATGCGCTGGAAGAGTTCGCCGACGCCTATGCCCGCATCGAGACCGGGCATTCGCGCGGCAAGATCGTCTTCAAGATGGGTTGAACATATTCACGGCACCAGCCCGCTCCCCCTCCCGGCCGCCTAATTAGGATACTCTCGTAGGGCGGCCGGGAGGGGGAGCGGGCCGGAGCGAGGCGCCAGCCACAAAAGCCCGTCAAAATTTAGCCCAGGGCAGCCAGGTGGCGACCTCGGGGACCATGATGATCAGCGCCACCAGCGCCATGGCGCAGGCCATGAAGGGGATCGCGGCCAGGCAGATCTCGCTGAACTTGGTGCCCGGCGGCGCCACGCCCTGCATGACGAAGAGCAGAAGCCCGAAGGGCGGCGTGGTAAAACTGATCTCCATCGCCAGCAGCATGATCACGCCGAACCAGATCTGTGTGACCTCGAGCGGCAGGCCGAACTGAAGCTTGGCGATCACGGGGAAGAAGATCGGTACCGTGAGTAGCATCATCGCCAGCTGGTCCATGAACATGCCGAGCAGCAGCAGGATGCCGATCATCATCAGCAGCATCACGTAGCCCGACACGTCGAAGCTGGTCACCCATTCGATCAGCTTGACGCTCGCCCCCGAGGCGGCCAGCACGTTGGAGAACAGCGACGAGCCCAGCAGGATCACCAGCGCGATCACGGTGACCCGCCCCGCGCCCCACATCGACTTCCACAAGGCTTTGCCGAAAGCGGGCGCGAAGCGCTTGAGCTGCTCCTTGGCCTCGTCGCGCCGCGCCACCGCTTCGATGTCGCGGCCGCCGCTGAACAGCAACCGCACCAGCGGGGCGAAGAAGAGATAGATGAGCCCCAGCAGGATCACGCCCACCGAGCCATAGGCCGCGGCCTCCGACGGGGTGGCAATGCCGCCCATGATCAGCGCGATGACCATGCCGATGATCGAGATCATCGGCATCACGTCGCGGGCGAACATCTTGAGGCGCACCATGTAGGGCACGTATTCGACGTCGTAAGCCGGCGCCGCGTCGGGATCGATAGTGGCGCGCACGAAGATCAGCACCGCATACATGAGCGCCAGGATGATGCCGGGCACGATGCCGGCGATCAGCAGCTTGCCGATGTCGATCTCGGCGATGGTGCCGAGGAGGACCGCCAGCGCCGAGGGCGGGATCAGCATGGCGAGCCCGCCCGTGCCCAGGATCGGGCCGATCGACATGCTCTTCTTGTAGCCGCGCTTGGTCATCTCCGGGACCATCAGCGTGCCGAGCAGCGCTGTCGAGCCCATCGACGAGCCCGAGAGCGTGGCGAGCGCCGTGCCGCCGGCGACCGTCACATAGGAGAGCCGCGCCGGCACCCGGCCCATCAGCATCTCCACCGCGTTGAACATCCGGTTGGCGAGCCCGGTATGGAAGAAGAGCTCGCCCATCAACAGGAACATTGGTATGGGCACGATTGCGAAGATCGCGATGTTCGAAAACGCGTTGTCCGCAAGCTGAAAGACGCTCGCCTCGAGATTGGCATCGAAGCCGCCGAAGCGCCCATAGATCAGATAGGCGGTGAACGTGCAGACGATCACGAAGGCGATGCCCACCGGCACGCCGATGAACATCAGGACCAGGATCGATCCCAGGAGCAGCAGCAGGATCCAGTACCACTCCATCTAGAGCTCGCTCGCCAGGTCGCGCTTCTGCTCTTCGAGCTCGATGCGGTCGCTCGCCACCCCGGCGATGCCGACATGCATCGGCTCCTCGGTGAAGGCGAAGCGCAAAAACTCCACCCCCATCAGGAAGAAGCCGATGGGAAAGGGGATCGTGCTGATCCAGAGCGGGATGTTGAACTGGGCGCGCAGCTCGTCGAACGACATCGTGTCGCCCCAGCGCTCGGTGAAGAGCCCCCAAGTGTACCAGGTCCAGATGAAGCAGATGAGCGCCGCCGCCGTGACGATGCCGCGCGAGAGGATCTTGCGGGCGCGCTCGGGGATCGCGGCGGTCAGCAGCTCGATATAGATGTGCGCGCGCTGGCGCACCAGCCAGGGCGAGCCCAGGAAGAGGATGTAGACGAATCCGTACTCGATGGCGATGTTGGCAAACGGCGTATAGGACCAGCCGGCGGCGCGGAAAACCGTCACATAGACGATCATCACCATGATCGCGCCGACATAAAGCGCCGCAATGGCCATCAACAGCCAAAGCAGACGTCCCCACAGCCGATCAACGGCCTTCAGGACTGACATTGCCCCCCTTGCTGTCCCCTGTGCCATTGGCGCCCCACACGCCGAATGACGCCCTCATTGACGCCGATGGCGCCGAAAAATCGATCCCGGGACCAGCTGCGAGATGGCCCCGGGATCATCGATGAGCCGACCTCAGTGACTACTCGCGCCAGGTCGCGCGCAGCTTGGCGGCGTTGCCGGCGCCGCGCTTGGTCTTTTTCAGGCGGTTGACCATGCGCTGATAGGCGCTGTCGACAGCCAGCTTCACGTATGCCTTCGGGTTCGGCACGGTGTAGAACTTCATGCCCTCATCCATCAGCGTCTTGCGCTCGGCGGCCGCCAGGGCCAACAGCTTTTTGCGAGCGGCGGACTCCTGCGCGATGACCTGATCCTGGATCAGCTTCTTCGCGGCCGGGCTCAATGAGTTCCATTTCTTCAAGTTCATGATCCAGCCGATGTCGGTGTGGAAGAACTCCGGCTCGACGGCGTGGCGCAGGAACTTGTCCCATTTGAGGCCCTTGAGGCCGATGGTCGCCCAGGCCGCCGCGTCGACCACGCCCTTCTCAAGCGCCGGATAGGTGTCTGTGGCGCGGAGCGTGTGGGTGGTGGCCTTCATGGCGCGGAAGAAGGCGCCATAGATCGGGTTATCGCGCAGCTTCACGCCGGTGAAGTCGATCAGCCCGTCCTTGGTGAATTTCGGCGGGTTCTTCATGTAGATGCGGAAATGCCCGCCCGACGAGGTCCAGCCCAGATACTTCACGCCGAAATACTTCTGGTGGATTTCGTCAAGGAGCTTGAAGCCGCCATTGGCGCGGACATGGCTGGGCGAGGAGTTCGAGGTCGCCACGGCTTCCGCTTCCGGCAGGCCGCGCGCGTAGAAGGCGGCGGGAATGCAGGAAATGTCGACGCGTCCGGCCTTGACCGCCGGCGGCTGCTTGAACATGCCGATCGAGTTGAACGGCAGGACCTTGATGTGCACCACGCCTTTGCCGGCCGCGTTGATCTTGCCGACCAGCTCCTTGCAGAGCTTGGTGTAGATCAGATAGTCGGGGAACGGGTGAACGAGCGTGAGCTCGGTCGCGGCGGCGTTCGCCGGCGCCGAGGCCGTTCCGATCACCGCGGCGGCGCTCGCCGCCAGCACAAATGATTTCAATTTAGTTTTCACAGTCTGCCTCCTAGCTTGTAGGTCACTCTCTCCAGTCCGATTTTCTTCAAGTCCGATTTCTTAACGTCAGATCGTTTGTCGCCTGCCGCAATCATCCCACGCCGATGGCGACACGACAATGTTTTTGCTGGATATCCAACAATCAGGGTAAAGACGGTCGGACGCGTTTTGCGGGCAAAACAGTCTCATGCCGCGCGCTCCGCGGTGATCAGCGTCCAGGGAAAGCGCCAATCCGAATGCTTCGGGTCGAGCGCGCCGTCGGCTTCCTCGAAGGGCGTGACGGCCACGTTCTTGAAGCCCTTGGCGGCCAGAACCGCCGGCAGATCCATCTTCGCGAAGGGCTCCATGAAGGGCTCGTTGTTGCGCCGGCCATGCCCGTAATGGATGAAGCGGGCGAAGGCGTCTGGCAGGTGGTGGAAATCGAGATGCACCATGCGGCCGCCCGGCTTCAGCACCCGGCGCGCCTCGTCGAAGGTCGCCTCGATCACCTTGGGCGGCATTTCGTGCAGCAGCATGGTCGAGGTGACGACGTCGAAGCTTTCGCCGTCGAGCCCTGTATCCGAGGCATCGCGTTGGGCGAAGCGGACATTGCGGCTCTGATGATCGGCCGCGCGCCTTGCGGCGAGCTTGAGGCAGGGCGCGGATAGATCGACGCCGACCACGGATGCATTGCGGAAGCGCTCATACAAAGGCTCTGTCGACTTGCCGAAGCCGCAGCCCATGTCGAGCAGGCGGTCCGGCGCGCCACCGGCTTCGATCGCGTCGGCCAGGCGGTCGTGCAGATCCTTGTGGCGCGCGCCATGCGTCGGCGTCGTGGTGCGCGCGCCGCGCTCGTAGACATAGCCGGCGATCTCGTCCGACCAGACCCCGCCCGGATGCTGGTGAATGTCGACGGCGGTGTAGTAGGTGGGCTGCTCGAACCCCGGATCGAGATCGAGCAGGCCCGGCGGCAGATCCGCCGGATCGAGGCTCGCCTCCAAGGCCGCGCGCTGCTGGGCATGATAGGGCTCAAGCCCGTAGCGGCCGGAATACTTGAAGCGCTGCAGATGCCGCTCGAGCCAGGCATAGGCCTGATAGAGCGTCGTTCCGCCGATCAGATCCGCGGCGTCGGCCGCGGTCTCCGGCGGTCTTTCGGCCGCCGCCGCGCGTTCATCGTAGTCGCGCCTCAGGGCCGGAAAGATCTCGCGCGTCCAGTAGAGCTTGGCCGCCAGAATGAAGGCCTGGCCGGCGGCGAAGCTGCGCCCATCGATCTCCGGCGCTGATTGCGACCCCGCCATTCAGCGCGCGCCCTTGGAGACCTGCTCGCCGAGCAGGTTGCTCATCAGATGTGCGACGAAGGCCTCGCGGTCGGCGGCGTTCGCCGCCAGCTCGTCGGGGCTCGGCTCGGCATCGAGGGCGTCCTGCGCCACCACGCCAGCTTCGGCAAGGCGTGCTTCGAGCGCCCGCAACCGGTCGCGCAGCACATAGACCTCGCTGGCCAGCGCCATGGTCACGCCGAGAACCCGGTCGATGGCGGGGTCCTCGAAGAAGGTTTGCTCGGCCCGGGGGCCGGTCTCGTGCTCCGCGCCCATCTCCCTGACCCATTGGACGTCCGGCGTCTTCAATTCCGTGCGCCGGATTAAATGGTATACTGACATATCATTTGCGGCCAGACCAGCCCCCAATCTTGGGGCAGGCGCGGCATTCGCCCGTGTTATGATCTTGCAAACACTGCCGGGGACGCCCGGGGCGGCAAACCGGGACCCAAGTCGAAGACCCAAGGAGAAGATTATGCCGGTTGTGACGATCACCCTGATGGAAGGCTATGACGACGATGTCCGCACGGCGCTGTCCGAGCGGCTGACCGATGCGGTGCGCGCGACCATCGCAGCGCCCTTGGACGGCATCACCGTGCAGATCAACGAGGTCAAGCCCACCGGCTACATGCGCGGCCGCCAGCGCCGGAAACCGGGCGAACCCGTGCCCGACGCCGCGACCGTCGTGCACGACTATCTGAAGGCAATGGAGGCGCGCGATCTCGACAAGGCGAAATCGATGCTCGCCGATGAATTCATCATGTATTTTCCCGGCACCGGCGAGATGCGCGGCCTCGACGAGCTGATCGGCTGGGCGAAGGACCGCTATGCCTCGGTCGGCAAGACCTACGAGCGCTTCGACGTCGCGCCGGGCGAGGACGGGGTTGCGGTTTACTGTTACGGCATGTTGGCCGGCGAATGGCTCGACGGCTCCAAGTTCAGCGACATCCGCTTCATCGACCGCTTCACCGTGCGCGACGGCAAGCTTGTCGATCAGCGCGTTTGGAACGATATGGGTGAGACGATGTTGAAAGCGGCCGGCGCGCGCGCGGCGGCGGAATAAATCGGGGACAGGAGAGCACGGGAATGAAGATCAACGGAGCCTGCCATTGCGGCGCCATCACCTACGAGGCCGAGGTCGATCCGGAGATGTCGCGGATCTGTCACTGCTCCGATTGCCAGACCATGTCGGGTGCGCCTTACCGGGCCATCGTGATCGCCAAGGAGGAGGATTTCAAAATCCTCACCGGCACGCCGAAGATCTACGTCAAGACGGCGGAGAGCGGGAACAAGCGCGACCAGGGTTTCTGCGGCGACTGCGGCACCGCGCTCTTCGCCACCTCCCATGGCGGCGATGCGCCGAAGATCTACGGTCTCCGCCTCGGCGCCATCAAGCAGCGCGACCAGATCCGCCCGACCGGCCAGATATGGACCGCCTCGGCCCAGCCCTGGGTGAACGATCTCCACGATATTCCGGGCTTCGAGAAACAGTCCTAACGACCGCTAATCCGCTTTCGGCCAGCCGCGCACGCTGACGCGGTTCATGATGCGGGCGTCCTCGGGGCCGGTCGACTCGTCGAGCTTCGGGCCGGTGTGGAGCGTGGCGGCGTTGTCCCAGATCACGACGTCGTCAACTTCGTAGGAATGCGCGTACTGCACCTCGGGCGCGATGGCGTAACGGCCGATCTCGTCCAGGAAATTGCATGCTTCGTCCTCGGGCATACCCTCGACGCCGATGCAGGTGCTGGTCGCCCCGTAGAGCGCCTTGCGCCCGGTTGCGGGGTGCTCGCGCACCAGCGGATGATGCACGGTGGGAAAGGAGCCGTCGCGCCGGCCCTCGTAGCAATGCGCCACGGTGGCGGAGTCCGCTTGCTTGCGTAACGCCTCCGGTAGCGACTCCAGCGCCGCATATTGATTGGCAAAGCCCGTCGCGCCGCCTTTCTTGGGCACGGCGACCGCATTCAGCATGGTGAAGCTGACCGGATCGTCGGTGAAGACGAGATCGGTATGCCAGTGATAGCCGCCGTTGCGCTGGCGCTCGGGACGGCCGTCGGCGTTCGACAGCGTCATCACTTCCGGCACGTCCTCGACCAGAATGTCGCGCTCGACATGGACGATGGGTTTACCGAGTCGGCGCGCGAAGGCGGCGAACTCGGCGGGCTTCAGATGCTGGCCGCGGATGCAGACGAGCAACCGGTCATAGAGCGCGCCGACGACCTCGGAAATCTCCGCGTCGCTCAGACCGGCGGCCAGATCGGCCCCGGTGACCTCGGCGCCGATCGCGCCGGACAGCGGCCGTATCTCCATAGCCAGCTTCCTTTACTCGGGCAGATAGTTCGCGAAATCCTTTTCCACCGCTTTGGCGTCGGCGGCAAGGCCTTGCGAGACGCCTTGCGCCATGCCGCCCGGATAGACGTCCTCCTCGCCGGCCTCCACGGCATCGAGCGCGGCTTCGGCAACGGCCGGCGGTTTCGTTTCGCCGCCGGGGGTCATACGCGTGTCGACCGTGCCGGGCATGATGCCGACGACGAGCGTGCCCTGCGCCGCGAGCTGCGCACGGACACCTTGCGTCATGGAGTATTCCGCCGCCTTCGAAGCGGAGTATGAGCCGAGCGCCGGCAGGTTCACCCGGCCGATGATCGAGAGCATGTTGACGATGCAGCCGCCGCCATTGGCCTTCAGCACCGGCGCGAAGGCGCGGATCATGGACAGCGTCCCCAGATAATTCACTTCGATCTCGGTGCGCGCGTTCTCCATCGCATTGTCGGCGAAGAGCGGCGCGTTGAAATTGACCCCGGCATTGTTCACCAGCAGCGTGACGTCGCCGCAGGCCTTGGCCGCCGCTGCGACCTGATCGGGCTTGGTCACGTCGAGCGTGATCACCTCGACCCCGTCGGGCGCCGAATAGTCGGACGGATCGCGCACCGCCGCATAGATTTTGCCCGCGCCACGGGATTTCAGTTCGTTGACGAAGGCCTCGCCGATCCCCCGGTTGGCGCCGCTTACCAGCGCCACGCTTCCTTTTACGTTCATGGCCAGTTTCTCCTCTCCCTGCGGGGCCGCGCCCACGTCTTCGATGTCGGTCGATGTGATCCAGTCCGGGTCCACGTCGGGCAGCGGGATCGCGGCCAGCAGCCGTGAAGTGTAAGGCCGCCGGGGCATCGCGAACAGGGCCGCGCAGTCGCCCTCCTCGATGATCTCGCCGCCAAACATCACCATCACCCGGTCGCAGACCGTGCGCACGACCGACAGATCGTGGCTGATGAAGATGAGCGCCAGGCCGAGTTCGGCGCGCAGGCGGCGGAGCAACGCCAGGATCTGCGCCTGGCTGGAGACGTCGAGCCCAGAGACGATCTCGTCCGCGACCACGAGCGCCGGGTCGAGTGCGATGGCCCGAGCGGCTGGGCGATGATATCGGCGATGCGCTGGCGCGGATTGAGCGAGGATTGCGGGTCCTGGAAGATCATCTGGAAGCGCGGACGAAGCGGTCTGAGCGCCGGCTCTTCCAGCTGTGCGATGTCGCGTCCTTCGAAGCGGATCTCGCCGGCGCTCGGCTTGTAAAGCCGCACGATGGTGCGCCCGAGCGAGGTCTTGCCCGAGCCCGACTCGCCGACGAGGCCAAGGGCTTCGCCGGGCGCCAGGTCGACGTTGATATTGCGCAATATGTCGACCGTGGGCGCCTTGCCGAAGGGCGGCTTGCGGTTCAGATCGGGCAGCGAAAGGGCCACGTCGCGCAGCTCAAGCATCGCGCACCTCGTCGTAGGCGAGCGCTTCGGCATTGAGCGTTTCGGTGAGCGCCGCCGGCACCGGCTGCAGTTCGTCGCCGGGCCGGTCGTAGCGCGGCGTCGCTTTCATGAGCGCGCGCGTATAGGCGTGCTGCGGTGCTGCGAACACATCGGCGACCGCGCCCTGTTCGAGCACCCGGCCGTCATGCAGCACAGTGATGCGGTCGCAGAGCTTGGCGACGACACCGAGATCGTGGGTGATGAAGAGCAGCGCCGTGCCGCGTTCGGCCTGCAACGCCTTGATCAGCCCCAGCACCTGGCGCTGCACGGTGACGTCGAGCGCGGTCGTCGGCTCGTCGGCGATGATCAGCTTGGGCTGGCAGGAAAAGGCGATTGCGATCAGCACACGCTGGCGCATGCCGCCGGACAGCTCGTGCGGATATTGCCGCAGCACCCGCTCGGGCTTGCGGATATGGACGTCGTTCAGGAGCGCGAGCGCACGGGTGCGCGCCGCCGTCTTGTCGAGCCCCATATGCAGGCGCAGCACTTCGGTGATCTGATCGCCGATGCGGAAGGCGGGGTTGAGCGCCGTCATCGGGTCCTGCGGGATGAGCGCCATGCCGCGACCCATGAGGCTCCGCCGCCTGCCTTCGCTCAGATGCGTGATCTCCTGGCCGTCGAACCGCACCGTGCCGCCGCTCACCCGCGAGCGCAGCGGCGCGATCCCGAGCACGACGCGGCCGACCATCGACTTGCCCGCGCCCGATTCGCCGACCAGCCCATGGACCTCGCCCGGTGTGACGGTGAGATCGACACCGCGCAGGATCGGGATACGGCGCCGGTCGGCGCGGATTTCCAGATGGAGGCCTTCGATGGCCAGGATCGGCGAGTCCGCACTCATTTGCGCATCACCGGGTCGAGCGTGTCCTTGAGGCCGTCGCCCAGCGCGTTCAGCGCCAGCACGGTGGCGATCACCGCCATGATCGGCAGCACCATGAGCCAGGGCGCCTGGTTCACATACTGCCGGCCGGCGCCGATCATGCTGCCCCAGGTCGGGAACTCCGAGGACAGGCTCAGGCCCACATAGCTCAGGATCGCCTCGACGATCACGGCAATACCCATTTCGAGCGTCAACAGGACGAGCAGCAGCGGCATCACGTTGGGCAGGATCTCGCGGATGAGGATACGCCGGCTCGGCAGGCCGATGGTCACGGCAGAGGCGACGTAGTCCTGCGCCTTCTGCGCCATGGTTTCGGCGCGCACGACGCGGCAGAAGCGGGTCCAGTCGATCACGGCGATGGCAATGATCACCGAATGCAGCCCGGTTCCCATCACCGCGACGAGCACGATCGAGAGCAGCACGGCCGGGAACGCCATCCAGATCTCGACGAGCCGCGAGATCGCCTGATCGACCCAGCCGCCGACATAGCCCGCGAGCAGACCCAGCGTGGTGCCGATGAGGCCGGCGGCCAGCGCGGCGCAAACCGAGACGATGAGCGCGATGCGGGCGCCGTAGATGAGCCGCGAGAGGATGTCGCGCCCGAGATTGTCGGTGCCGAAGATGAAGCCGGCCTCGCCCTTTTCGGCCCAGACCGGCGGCAGGTACTGCATCAGCAGGTCCTGGTCGATCGGGTCGTGCGGCGCGATCCAGGGGGCGAGCAGGGCGACGGCGACGAGAAACAGCAGGAAGCCACCGCCGATGCGGATGCGCCAGTTGCTCGCGGCCTGGCGCCAGACCGGACGGGCGGCGGCGAGCTCAGCCATGGCGCATGCGCGGGTTTAAGAGCGCGTAGCTCATATCAACCGCTAGGTTGATGGCGATGAAGAGCACCGCGAAGGTGAGGACGAGCCCCTGGATCAGCGGCAGATCGCGGTTGATCACCGCGTCGATCGCCATGTTGCCGATGCCGGGATAGGAGAAGATCTTCTCGACCAGCACGGTGCCGCCGACGAGGAAGGTGAATTGCACGCCGGTCAGCGTCACGGTTGGCACCAGCGCGTTGCGCAGCGCCTCGCGGGCGACGATGCGCAAGCGCGAGAAGCCTTTCACCCGCGCGAGCTGGACATAATCCTGCGTCATCGCCTCGTTGAGCGAGGTCTTGAGCACACGCGAGATGATCGCCGCCAATGGGAGGGCGAGCGAGAGTGCCGGCAGCAGCATGTGGAGGAGGACCGAGCCCAGGACGTCGAAGCGCAGGCGCAGCAGGCTCTCGATCAGATAAAAGTTGGTGACCGCATCGAAGCTGATGGCGTGGCTGATCCGCCCGGAGATCGGCAGCCCCGACAGCGACAGGATCACCACGAAGAGAATGAAGAGCAGCGCCCAGAGGAAATCGGGGATCGCCAGCATGAAGCCGGCGAGCCCGTCGATCCCGGCCTCGGGCCAGCGGCCGCGATAGTAGGCGCCGATCACCGCCATTGCCCCGCCGTTGATCATCGCGAGCAGCATCGCCATCAGGCAGAGCTCTATGGTCACCGGCAGGCGGCCGAGGATCAGCTCCATCACGTCCTGGCGCATCGAGATCGAGGTGCCGAAATGGCCTTGCGCCAGATCGCCGATATAGAGGACGAACTGGTGGGCAATGCTCTTGTCGAGCCCGTAGGTGACGCGGAGCTGCTCGATGTCGGCGGGGGTGGCGCCGGGGCCGATCATCATCGCGATCGGATCGCCCGGCACAATGCGCAACAGCACGAAGACGATCACCGCGACGCCGAACAGCGTCGGGATCGCCATCAACAGGCGCTTGAGCAGAAACCCCGCGCTCATTGGGTGGCGGCCTTGGCCGGGATCGCATCGTTTCTCCCTCCCCCCTTGTGGGGGAGGGATCGGGTGGGGGGCATGCCGCCGTCGGGCGGCGAAAATGGACGCGCCTCGGCGGCCGCCTCAGGCATCCGCAAGGGATGCCTTCGTTGGCCGCTCCCCCCTCCCTTACCCTCCCCCACAAGGGGGGAGGGGATAGGAAGCACCGAAGTGTCTGAACCGTCAGGCACCGATCTACGCGTCGCCATGCCCGACAGCTTAGCCCAACAGGACTGCGCGTTGCCCCTTACGCCTTGCTCATCGTCTGGGGCAGGATGAAGTTGGCGACGTGGCCCTTGAAGTTGAGCCCCTTCTTGTGGACCACGGGCTGGACCTGCTGGTAGAGCGGCAGCACATAGGCCTTCTCGGCGATGTACTTGTTCACCTTCTGCCAGCCGGCGATGCGCTTGGCCTCGTCCTTCTCGCCCCACAGCGGGCCGATCATCGCGTCGAGGTCCTTGGTGTCCCAGGTCGAGTGCGGCGAGGGGCCGAACATGGCGTGGCCCGTCGAGGTGGTCGGATCGCCGATCGAGTTGCCCCAGTTGTAGAAGGCGGCGGGCGCCAGCTTGTCCTGGGCGCGCAGCTCGAAGTGCTTGGCGACCTCGTAGACCTCGATCTCGGCCTGGATGCCGACCTTGCGCCACATGCCGACGATCGCCTGGATGACCTCGAAGTCCTTGGGGAGATAACCTTTCGTGGTCTGGATCTTGAACTTGACCGGCTTCTTGCGCGAATAGCCCGACTTGGCGAGGGCAGCCATGGCTGCCTTCGGGTTGTAGGGCGTCTTCACCGAGGGATCGAAGCCGGTGTAATTCGGGGTCAGCAGCGTGTCGATCGGCACGCCGTAGCCGCGCAGCAGGCGGTCGACGATGGCCTTCTTATTCACCGCCCAGACGGCGGCCTGGCGCACATTGATGTCGAGCATCGGTCCGACATCGTTGAAGAATATCATGGCGATGTCGGAGACCGGCGTGGTCACGCCGACGAGGCCCGGCTTGGCCTTCAGGCGGTCGAACTCCTCGAACGCCATGTTGAGGGTGAGATCGGATCGCCCGCTCTCGATCTCCGCGACACGCGCCGCCGGGTCGGTCACGAACTTGAAGACCACGTTCTCGAAAGCCGGCTTGCCGCCCCAATAATTCGGATTGGCCTTCAAGCGCACGAAGGAACCGCGCTGGAACTCGGCCATCGTGTAGGGGCCCGAGCCCATCGGCGCCTTCTCGAAACCTTCCTTGCCGACCTTGGAATAGTAGTGCGGCGGCAGGACGTAAGCGGTCAGGAACGCCATCCATTTGAAAAGATCAGGCTGGAAGTTGGCGAGCTCGCCGGTGATCTCGTTGCCGTCGGCTTTGAGGCTCTTGATGCTCGCCCAGACGAACTGGACCGGGTTGCCGGTCTCCTTCTTGGCGACGCGCTCGAGGTTCCAGACGATGTCGGCGCCGGTGATCGGCTTGCCGTCCGACCATTTGGCGCCGTCGCGCACGGTCATGTGGATCTTGGTTTTGTCCTTGTTCCAGCCCCACTTGGTCAGCAGGCCCGGCTTGAAGGAGAGGTCCGGGTTCTGGTCGATATACTGGTCGAAGACGCATTTGTAGATCGACATGAGCTGGGGGTTCACCGAGGAGAGACCCGTCGTCGGGTCCCAGGCCGGCAGCGGCACGTGGTAGGCGATGGTGAGCGTGTCGCCGAGCTGTGCCGCAGCCTGGCGCGAGAACAGAAGCGAGGTGAGTGCGGGGCCCGTGAGCGCGGTGGCGCCGGCGGCCTGCAAGAAATTGCGTCGGTTGAATTCTGTCATCGTCTTTTGCCTCCCTGGAAGCCTGGCTGTCGCAGGCGCCCGCGATACATGCGGGCAAGTTTCCTAACTGATCCTGTTCGTTTCCCTGATTATTCCGCCGTCTTGTTCGGCGCGCTCTATCATTCCGCGGCCGTGTTCGGCGCGCTGTCGGCCCATTTCTCCATCAACTCGTTCGAGGGCAGCGTTTCGTCGACCAGCTTCTTCGCCGTCTGGACGCCGGCGACCGGCAGGTTCTTGGGATCGAGCAGGCCGATCTGCACCAGCACCGATGCCTGATCCCAGTAGATGTGCTCGTGATAGAGCTTGTCGCCGCGGAAGTTGATGATGCCGACCAGCGGCACTTCGACCTTCTTGCCGGTGGGCTCGATCCCCGGCAGCAGCCAGTCGATTTCGCGGTCATGGGTGAAGGAGAAGATCATCTCGTCGACGACCCGGTCGGCGCCGATGGTCCGGCTGACCGGGATGAGCGCCGTGTCTTCGGGGTTCGAGTTGACGAAGTGGTTCTTGTAGAAGCGGTGGAGGTCGGTGTAGCCGACGCCGCCGGTCATGGTCGGCACGTGGTTGACGTAGGGCTGGGCGACCATGGTCGCCATCGTCGCGTCGACATCGCGGGTCGCGAACTCGTAGTAGCAGTGCATCTCCCAGAGATGCTCGAGGTCATAGACCGGGCCCATGACGCCGCGCAGCAGCGCAATGGTGCGCGAATGCGCCATGCCGGCGGCGGGCTTGTTGTAGACGTCGGTGCGGATCTTGTTCGCGAAGCCGTGCTCCGCACCCTCGTAGACGTTGACGAGGATCTCGTCGCGGCCCTCGAACTTCTTTCGGATCTCCTCGACGGCCTCGGCTGGTACGTGGCTGTCCTCGCTGCCGAAGTGGAAGACGACGGGGCAGGAAATCTTGTCGGCGTCGTCGAGCAGCTTTTCGATGGCGACGCCGTAATAGCAGGCCGCCGCATCGACCCCGCAATGCGCCGCCGCCTGATAGGCCAGCGCGCCGCCGAGGCAGTAGCCGAGCGCGGCAACCTGCGTCGCGCCGCTCTTGCCCTGGCCCTTGACCTCGTCCATCGATTTCAGGTGCTCGACCGTCGCGGTCATGTCGTCGATCGCGGTCGCGCGGTCGAACTTGCCGTAGTGCTCGAAGGCCTTGGTGCGGCCCGCTTCGGAATAGTCGAGATCGACCCGCGGCTCGATGCGCCAGAACATGTCGGGCACCAGCACCACATAACCTTCCTCGGCGAAATAGTCGGCGGTGGCGCGCATCGCCTCGTTCACGCCGAAGATCTCCTGCATGATCATCAGGCCCGGGCCCTTGCCCGAGGGCGGCAGCGCCAGATAGCCCTGGAACGTGCCGCCGTCCTTGGCTTTGATGTCGATGAACTGTCCCGCCATTTCGATCCTCCCCGGATTGCGCCCGGCCCGATATGTCGTCCGCCGCGCGCCCAGTTGCCTACCCGCAAGCCGCCGCGCGGCGCGCCTGACTAGCCAGCGGCTATCATAGCTATTGGTCGCGCGGACTCCATAGCTTGCCTTTCGCGGTCTTCTCGTAAGCCATGCCCTTGGGATAGGAGATCAGCTCCATCTGAAGCCCCCAGGGCGGGGTGAAATAGATGATCGTCTGCCCGGCTGCGGGGCCTTCCTTGACCGGCAGCGGCCCGAAGAACGTCGTCACCTTGTTGGCCTTGAGGTAGGCGACGGCCTTCGCGATGTCGTCGACATAGAAGGCGATGTGGTGGCCGCCGAGATCGCTGTTCTTCGGCCGCTCGGTCTTCTGGTCGGGCGCGCGGTATTCGAGCAGCTCGACGTTCGAGCCATTGCCGCAGCGGATCATCGTGATCTGGTTGATCACCGCGCGCGGATGGACGTGCAGCAGATTCGCCATGAACGGCCCCTTATCGTCCCGGAAGGGCCCGAACTTGAGGTAGGCCTTGCAGCCCAGCACGGTCTCGAAGAAGGCGATTGCTGCCTTGGAGTCGTAGACAGCGATGCCGATATGATCGACGCCGCGCATCGTCGGCAGGGTTTCCGCCATCGATGAGGTCGGGAGCGCCAGTCCCAGCGACGTCGCGAGCGCGAGTGCCCATTTCCGCACGATCACCCCTCCTTGCCCCCGCCGGTCTTGATCGGCGCGAATTGGCGCGGCGACCGACGCGTTGTTTTGATGCGGTCCGGCGCGGTAACCCGCCGCGTTTCCGCCTGACCCGAAGCTGCAGGCCTAATGTCGCAGGCCCGATATCAGAGGCTATGAATTTTAAATTGTAAAATCAACTTTAAAACCTACTGTAAAACGATAGACTAATCTTGGACCGCGGCGCGTGGCCGCCGCACGAAACCGACCGCCGGCCTTATGACTGACGTGAAAACGACCAAAGCGACCCCGACGCAAGCCGCCGATCCCGACCTCTGGCATCTCTCGCGCGATGGGACCGAGGCGCGGCTGACCGGCTTCGAGTTCAGCCTCGAGCGGGTGATGCATGCCTTCTACCGCTGGAAGGCGGCCTGCCTTGCGGCGGTGAGCGACGCCGAGCTGACGGGCAACGACGTCGCGGTGCTGAACACGATCCGCATGAAGGAGCGCCCCAAATCGCGCACCGAGATCGCGCGGCTGCTCAATCGCGAGGACGTCTCGAACATCCAGTACGCATTGCGCAAGCTGCTGCGCGAGGGCTTGATCGAAAAGTGCGATGCGGCCTCGCGCAAGACTGCCACGTACCGGGCGACCAAATCGGGGGTCCGTGTCACCGAGGCCTATACGGAGATGCGCCGCGCGATGCTGATCGAGATGTCGCCGCACCTGACGGACGGCGCGAGCCCGTTCGAAGAGGCGGGCGCGCTCCTCGATCTCATGGCCGGTGCCTACGACCAGGCGGCCAAGCGCGCGGCGACGCAGCGGTTCTAGCCGAACCCATTCGCATTCATTCCGCAAATCTGCTTGATTGAGGTCAAACCGCGCGCGGCGCCGGCGGCGCACACTCGCGGCCATCCACAGGAGCACCTCACATGTCCAACCAGGCCATCAGCCGCTTTCCCGTGCCCGATCTCGCCGCGCTGCCCGACGACATCCGCGAGCGTATCGAGGGCGTGCAGGAGAAGTCGGGCTTCGTGCCGAACGTCTTCGTCGCGCTGGCGCACCGGCCGGACGAGTTCCGCGCCTTCTTCGCCTATCACGACGCGCTGATGGACAAGGAGAGCGGCCTTTCGAAGGCCGAGCGCGAGATGATCGTGGTTGCCACCTCGTCGGCCAACGAATGCCAGTACTGCGTGGTCGCGCACGGCGCCATCCTGCGCATCCGCGCCAAGAACCCGCTGATCGCCGACCAGATCGCATCCAACTACCGCAAGGCCGACATCACGCCGCGCCAGCGGGCGATGCTCGACTTCGCCATGCTGGTGTCGCAGGAGGCGCAGGCGGTCGACGAGGAGGATTTCGACGATCTGCGCGAGCACGGTTTCAGCGACGAGGATATCTGGGATATCGGCGGCATCGCCGCCTTCTTCGGCCTCAGCAACCGTATGGCCAACATGATGTCGCTGCGGCCGAACGACGAGTTCTACGCATTAGGAAGATAATCATCACGACTTGCG
>JARRKQ010000002.1:0-46552 GCA_037387885.1 Alphaproteobacteria bacterium
GAGGCCTCGCCGACCAACAGATTATGGTTGCGGCGGATATAGGCAATGATCGCCTCGTCCATCTTGTCGCCGCCGACCCGCACCGAGCGAGAATAAACGATGCCGCCGAGCGACAGGACGGCCACCTCGGTGGTGCCGCCGCCGATATCGACGACCATCGAGCCAGTGGGCTCGGTGACGGGCAGGCCGGCGCCGATCGCGGCAGCCATCGGCTCCTCGACCAGATAGACCCGGCGCGCGCCAGCGCTTTCCGCCGATTCCTGGATCGCGCGGCGCTCGACGGCCGTCGAGCCCGACGGCACGCAGATGATCACCTGCGGGCTCGCGAAGCTGCGCGAATTGTGAACCTTGCGGATGAAATGCTTGATCATTTCTTCCGAAACCTGGAAGTCGGCGATGACGCCGTCCCGCAAGGGACGGATCGCCTGGATGTTGCCGGGCGTTCGGCCCAGCATCATCTTCGCCTCGTCGCCGACGGCAAGGACCTGTTTCTTGCCCTTGATTTCGGCGAGGACGACGACCGAGGGCTCGTTCAAGACGATGCCGCGGCCCTTGACGTAAATGAGCGTATTGGCTGTACCCAGGTCGATTGCCATATCGGCCGAGAGCATGCCGAGAAGACCAGAAAACATCGCGCTAAACCTATCCTCGGGTTCTAAACACCGTTCTGCACCACCGGCCGGACTTCTCGGCATCCGGGCATGCGCCAGCACCGCCCGGATAACCAGCGGCAGCATCATTCAAGCCATGAAAAACATTGCAGATCGCACTAAGTCCGCGCCGAACGCGGTGGTCTAGATTTGGCTTTTCTGCCTTGCTCGCCATCAGCCTCGCTGCCGCGAAGTCCTTCCGACCACTGAGGCCGCAAGAACAACTCGGCCTCATTATTGCGAATCCGCCGTTAAAGTGCGGTTAACCCAAGCACCATCCACAACATCTTGTTTACGCGCAATCGAGTCACGACCGCAACCCCCAAAAATGGGGATTTCCGCTTTAGAGTCAGAAATTTGCGCTTGGGCAACACTTACCCGCCGGTCCCGAGCGGGACCGGCGCCCAAGACGGCCGCGCCGCCCGTGACGCGGGAAGCAGTCGCTTAGTTCTTCGACTTGTCGCTTGGCGCCGACCTCTTCGATCTCATGGGACGCGCACTGGGCCCGCATCGCCTTGAAGCTCGTCTGGCCGGCCTTGTTCTCCAGCACCCAGTCGCGGGCGAACCGGCCCGACTGGATATCGCCCAACACCCGGCGCATCTCCGCCTTGGTCTCCTCGGTCACGATGCGCGGGCCCGAGCGATATTCGCCATACTCGGCTGTGTTGGAGATCGAGTAGTTCATATTGGCGATGCCACCCTCGTAGATGAGATCGACGATTAACTTCACCTCGTGAAGGCATTCAAAATACGCCATTTCCGGTGCGTAGCCGGCCTCGACCAAAGTCTCATAGCCGCCCCGGATCAGCTCGACCAGGCCGCCGCAAAGCACGACCTGCTCGCCGAAGAGATCGGTCTCGCATTCCTCGCGGAAGTTAGTCTCGATCACGCCGGCCCGACCGCCGCCGATCGCCGAAGCATAGGAGAGACCGATCTCGTGGGCATTGCCCGACGGATCCTGGGCAACCGCGATCAGGCACGGCACGCCGCCGCCGCGCTCGTATTCCGACCGCACCGTATGGCCGGGACCCTTCGGCGCGACCATGAAGACATCGAGATCGGGGCGCGCCTCGATCAGGTTGAAATGGACGTTGAAGCCGTGGGCAAAGGCGAGTGCCGCGCCCTTCTTCATGTTGTCCGCGAGCTCGTCGCGATAGATGTCGGCCTGCAGTTCGTCGGGGGTCAGCATCATCACGACGTCGGCCCATTTCGCGGCTTCGGTCGGGTTCATAACCTTGAAGTCGGCCGCCTCGGCCTTCTTGCGCGTGGCCGAGCCCTCGCGCAGCGCCACGGCGACGTCCTTCACGCCCGAATCGCGCAGGTTCATGGCATGGGCATGGCCCTGGCTGCCATAGCCCACAATGGCCACTTTCTTACCCTTGATCAGTGCGACATCAGCGTCGCGGTCGTAGTAGACACGCATGCAAATCACTCCCTGGATCGATTACCGTCCGCGGCCACGCTCAATGTGCGAGACGCGGAACCATTCGTTAATGGTCCCTCGGTCGGGACCCCTGTGTCCTAGAACCCTTCCTTGCCACGACTGATGGCGGCAACGCCAGTGCGCGCGACCTCGATCAGACCGAGGGGCCCCATGAGGTCGATGAAGCGGTTGAGATGATTGCTGGTGCCGGTGACCTCGAAGACGAAGCTCTCCAGCGTCGTATCTGCAACGCGCGCCTCGAAGATATCGGCAATACGCAAGGCCTCGACCCGTTTTTCGCCTGTCCCGGCGACTTTTACAAGCGCCAGCTCACGTTCCACATGAGGGCCCTCGATGGTCAAATCCTGGACTGCATGGACCGGAACCAGACGGTAGAGCTGGGCCTTGATCTGCTCGATCACCATCGGCGTCCCCGAGGTCACTATGGTGATGCGCGACAGATTGTCGGTGTGCTGGACCTCGGCGACGGTCAGGCTTTCGATGTTGTAGCCGCGCCCGGAGAACAGGCCGATGACGCGCGCGAGGACACCCGGCTCGTTGTCCACCAGGACCGAGATCGTATGGGTCTCCGTTGCCACCTGCTCCACCTTCGCCTCCCCGCCACTCCACCGTTATAGGCCAAATCGCAGCCCGGTGCGGCGTCCGCAACCGTTCAGATTTCCGTGTCTAGATCTAATCCTAGATCTATTCCTGCGCGCCGTGCCGGGCAATCTTCCGGCGCCGCGCAGTACCTTCTTTGGGCCGCTATAGACCCACGGTCATACGAGGACCATGCCTTCTTCGGAGATCGGCTTCTCGCTCTGATCTGCCGGCCCCAGCAGCATCTCGTTATGCGCCGAGCCGGAGGGGATCATCGGGAAGCAGTTCTCTTCCTTGTCGACCAGCACATCGGCAATCACCGGCTTGTCGACCTTGAGCATTTCCTCGATCAGGTCGTCGACCTCCGACGGCTTGCTCGCACGCAAGCCGACCGCCCCGAACGCCTCGGCGAGCTTCACGAAATCGGGCAGCGAGTCCATGTAGCTCTCCGAATACCGTCCGCCGTGGAGCAGCTCCTGCCACTGGCGCACCATGCCCATATACTGGTTGTTGAGGATGAAGGACTTCACCGGCAGTCGGTACTGGGCGATGGTCGACATCTCCTGAATATTCATCAGGAAGGAGGCCTCTCCCGCCACGTCGATGACAACCGAATCCGGATGCGCCACCTGCACGCCCATCGCGGCCGGCAGACCGTAGCCCATCGTGCCCAGGCCGCCTGAGGTCATCCAGCGCTTGGGCTCATCGAATTTGAGGAACTGGGCGGCCCACATCTGGTGCTGGCCGACCTCGGTGGTGATGTAGACGTCCTTGCCGATCAGATGCTCGCGCAGACGCTCCAATGCGTATTGCGGCTTTATGATCTTGTCGCTCGCCTTGTATTTCAGGCAGTCGATGGCTTTCCACGCCTCGATCTGCTCCCACCATTCGCCGAGCGCCTTGCGGTCGATCCGGTACTGGCGCGCCTTCCAGATCTTCAGCATGTCCTCGAGCACGTGGGCGGCATCACCGACGATGGGCAGGTCCACGGCGACGTTCTTGTTGATCGAGGAGGGATCGACATCGACATGGATCTTCTTCGAGCCCGGCGAGAAATCGGCCAGCCGTCCGGTCACCCGGTCGTCGAACCGGGCGCCGATATTGATCATGACGTCGCAGTCATGCATGGCGAGGTTGGCCTCGTAGGTGCCGTGCATGCCGAGCATCCCGAGGAACTGCTTGTCGCTCGCCGGATAGGCGCCGAGCCCCATCAGGGTCAGCGTACAGGGCGCGCCCGTCGCGCGGACCAGCTCGGTCAGAAGCTGCGAGGCCTTGGGGCCCGAATTGATGACCCCGCCGCCGCAGTAGAAAAGCGGCCGCTTGGCCTTCGAGATCAGCTCGCAGGCTTCCTCGATCTTGGCTATGTCGCCCTTGATCTGCGGCTTGTAACTGCGGCGTGTCACCTGCCCCGGCGGCATATATGAGCCCATGCCCTGCATGATATCCTTGGGCAGATCGACGACGACGGGCCCCGGCCGGCCCGAGCGCGCGACCTGAAACGCCTCGTGGACCACCCGCGCCAGGTCGGCGATGTCCTTGACCAGATAGTTGTGCTTGGTGCACGGCCGGGTGATGCCTGTGGTATCGGCTTCTTGGAAGGCGTCATTGCCGATCAGATGCGTCGGCACCTGGCCGGTCAGGCAGACGATGGGGATCGAATCCATCAGCGCGTCGGTCAGGCCGGTCACCGCATTGGTCGCGCCAGGGCCCGAGGTCACCAGGACGACGCCGACCTTGCCCGTCGAGCGCGCATAGCCTTCGGCGGCATGGACGGCACCGCCCTCCTGGCGCACGAGAATGTGGCGCAGCGAGTTCTGCTTGAACATCGCATCGTAGATCGGCAGGACCGCCCCGCCGGGATAGCCGAAAATGACCTCGACGCCCTGATCGACCAATGCCTTCAGGACGATTTCAGAACCGGTCATCTGCTCGCTTGCCATTGCCTTAAACTCCGCCTGCTGCGGCCAACCTGGTTGAGGCCGCGTATACTTCGCTAGATTGTCGCACTGCATCCGACCGCAAGCCGCCGGGAATCGGCGATCCCCGGCGGTCGACATGTGCATGCGCGAAGGCGCAGTCCTAACGCCTCAAAACGCCGGGGTCAATAAGATTGACGAATTTTCTTAAAGATTTCTAGCAATAATCTTTCCGAATATTGCGCGTTTAAGATCGTGGCATCCGGCATCTGGTGGCGAAACCAGGTATATTGGCGCTTCGCATAGCGCCGTGTCGCGCGGCTCCCCGCCTCGATGGCCTCCTCAAGCGTGGTTTCGCCCGAGACGTGACGGCCCAGCTCGCGCAGGCCGACGGCTTTCATCAAGGGCAGGTCGGGATCGAGCTCTCGAGCCAAAAACGTGCGTACTTCGTCAACGGCCCCCTCCCCGATCATGGCCGCGAAGCGGGCATCACAAGCGTCATAGAGCGCCTCCCGCGGCGGCAGCAGCACGAAGGCTTCGGTTTGTATCCCCGGCTCGGCAGACGCTCCTTCGTGCCAGGCACTGAGCGGTTTGCCGGTAACCTCGAGAACCGCCGCCGCGCGCACCAGGCGTTGACGATCGCCCGGCGGCAGCCGCTCGGCCGTCTGCGGGTCGCCGCGCGCGAGCGTCGACTTGAACGCCTCGCCGCCTTCAGCGTCGTAGCGCGCCTCGAGCGCGGCGCGAACCGATGCCGGCACGGCCGGGATATCATCGATGCCGTCGCACAGCGCCTTCAGATAGAGCCCCGTGCCGCCAACGACGATTGGCCGCTTGCCGGCTTCCCGCGCTTCGTCGATGGCTGTCAACGCCATTTCGCGCCAGCGCCCGGCCGAACACGGATCGTCGGCATCGAGCACACCGAACAGCTTGTGCGGCGCGCGGGCGAGGTCTGCGTCACCCGGCCGCGCGGTCAAGATGGGGAGCGCGCTGTAGACCTGCATGGCATCGGCGTTGATGACGACCCCGCCGACCTCCTCGGCCAGCGCCACCGCCAGCGCCGACTTGCCACTCGCCGTCGGCCCGCCAACCACGATCACAGGCGGCTCCGTTGGCCTCTCTCGTTTCATTAGGTATCAGCAGTGTATCGATGGCGTCACGTTCACGGCTCAGCGATGCCACCATATCATCACCGGTGGCCAGGCGATCAGCCGTCCACGGTTTGCGACTGTCACCAAAATGAAAGGGCGCCCCACCGGGACGCCCTTTTCGCATAGGTCGCTGGAACCGAGGTGGGTCAGCTCTTGTCGAGCCTCAGCGCCACGAAGCGCGGCTCGCCCTTTCGGTTGACCAGCAGGAGAAGCGATTTCCGTCCGGCTTTCCTCGCCTTCTCGACCTTCTCCAGGACCTCGTCTGGACTGGCGACCTTGTCCTGGCCGGCCTCGACGACGACGTCGCCCGGCCGGATGCCCTTCGTGAACGCGATCGAGGTGCCCTCGACCTTGGTCACCAGCACGCCCTCGACGTCGTTCTTGAGGCGGTATTGCCGGCGAAGCGCCGGCGTCAGCTTGGACAAGGTGAGCCCCAGCGCGTTGGCAGTGTCGCTGCCGGCGCCGGAAGGCCGGTCGCGCTTGACGCTCGCCCGGATGGCCTTCTCGGCCTTCTCGAGCTCACCGAGCCGGACCGTGAACTTCATCTCCTTGCCGTTGCGCCAAACAAGGACATCGACATCGGCGCCGACCTTGGTATCGGCGACGATGCGCGGCAGCTTGCGCATGGCCGTGACGTCCCGGTCGTTGAACTTGAGGATGATGTCGCGCGCCTTGATGCCGGCCTTTTCCGCCGGGCCGTCCTTGGTGACGTTCACCACCAAAGCGCCGCGAACCGTCTTCAGACCGACGCTTTCGGCGATCTCGGGATCGACCGTCTGGATGCGCACGCCGAGCCAGCCGCGCTTGGTGCGGCCGAACTCGCGAAGCTGTGCGATCACCGGCTTGGCGAGGTTGGCGGGGATGGAGAAGCCGATGCCGACCGAGCCGCCACGTGGCGAGATGATCGCCGTGTTGATGCCGACCACCTCGCCCTTCATGTTGAAGAGCGGGCCGCCGGAATTGCCGCGGTTGATCGAGGCGTCGGTCTGAATGAAGTCGTCGTAGGGCCCCGCATTGATGTCGCGGTGGCGGGCCGAGATGATGCCGGCCGTGACCGAGCCGCCGAGGCCGAAGGGATTGCCGATCGCGACCACCCAGTCGCCGACCCGCGCCGTATCGGAGTCCCCGAGGGGCACGGTCGGCAGATCGGTCTTGGACTTGACCTTGAGCACCGCGATATCCGTCTTGGCGTCGCGGCCGATGAGCTTGGCGTCCAGCCGCGTGCCGTCCTTCAGGATCACCTTGATCTTCTGGGCATTGGCGATGACGTGGTTGTTCGTGATGACGATGCCGGACTTGTCGATGATGAAGCCCGAGCCCAGCGAGGTTGCGCGGCGGGCGCCTCCCGGCGGGCGATTACGCTCCATGAAGTCCTTGAAGAACTCCTCGAAGGGCGATCCCGGCGGCAGGTTCGGCATGCGACGGCGCTGTTGGCCCTGACTTGCCGTCCGGCGGATCGACGTCGTCGAGATGTTGACCACCGCGGGCAACAGCCGCTCCGCAAGATCTGCAAAGCCTTCCGGCGTGCCGCGCGCCTGGGCGGACTGACCGCCAGCCGTGAAGACGGCGGCAAAGATCAATACCATCCAAACCGCAAGGCCGTGGCTTGCCGCCCGGCCAAAGGAAACACTGGCAAAGGAGCTACTGGAAGAGATCATTCTTGACACAAGAGCACTCCGTTTCGAGGGGGCGCCGGTCCGCCGTGGCTGGGAACGCGGCCGTTCGCGGACGCCTATGAGCCGATGAGTGGCGGAACCAGCCGCCCGTTTCTCTTTGATAGCGAATTGGGGCTTGCCCATTCGCTCTTCAAGCATGTGCTGCGTCAGATCCACAGTTCATTACTTGTTCAGCATAAATCGGAACCTGACCAGACAATATGGTCAATTGATGGCGGAACCGTAAACTGCTCGTGAGCGACGCTCATCGATTCCTAGACGATAGTACCTAACGATATATGAGCCAAAGCGCGCCGAGACCGATCGCCGCTGCAACCATGCCGAAATTCCGGATAACGTCGTCCGGCATTCGCAGAACCTCCGCGATCATGCGCTTCATGGCTGCCGGAAAGAGCGCGTAGAGCGCACCTTCGAGCACCAGGAAGAGCGCAAAAGCCGCAATCAATAGCTCCAACTGACCGTCCGGCGCCGCCTACTCTTTCTTTCGCTGGGGCAGGCGGGTACGACCGGCGCTGGTCACATCCGGAAACATCCGGTAGAGATCGACCTGTGGCGGCCCAACATAGCGGGTCTTGTCGCCGGTCAGGCTTTCCCGCGCGGTGCGCATCCGTACCCAGAAGTCGTAAAAATCCTTATCCTTGCCGAAAGCCTCGTTGTAGAGCCGCTGGGCCTCGGCGTCGCCCTCGCCGCGCAGGATCTGCGAGCGTTTGTTGGCCTCGGCCTTGATGACACGGACCTGTTTGTCGGCGTCGGCGCGAATCCGCTGGGCCTCCTTCTGCCCCTCTGCACGGATGCGTCGCGCTTCCTGCTCGCGCTGCGTTTTCATACGGCGGAAGATCGCCTCGGAGTTCTCCTGCGGCAGGTCGACACGCTTGATCCGCACGTCGAGCACCGTGATGCCGAAATTGTCGCCCTGTTCGGCAACACGCTTGGCGACCCGCGCCATCAACACCGCGCGCTGCGGCGTGAGGATGGTCGCCATTTCGACTTTACCGAACTCCGCGCGCAGCTCCGCGCCGACGATCGACTCAATCCGCTCGCGCATGCCCCGCTCGTTGCGCGCCGTCTGAAAGAACTTTAGCGGATCAATGATGCGATAGCGCGTGAACGAATCAACCACGATTTGCTTCTGGTCGCGTGTCGGCACTTCGACGGCAATCGCGTCGTAATCGAGGACACGTTTGTCGAACCGCGCGATGCTCTGCCACGGCCACTTGAAGCTGAGCCCCGGGGCGCTCACCAGGCGCTTGACCTGGCCAAACTGCAGCACAAGCGCCTGCTCGCGCTCGTTCACGGTGAACAGCGAGGAAAAGAGTACAATGCCGACGACGACGATGCCGCCGGCCACGAACCAGCGTATGAACTTCATCACCGTTCTCCCGTCTGCGGCCGTCGTGGGCCGGCGTTACTCGCGCCGCCGCTCGGCCGCTTCTGTAGGCTGTCGAGAGGCAGGTAGGGCACCACACCCGTACCGCCGCGGCGTGTGTTGTCAATGAAGACTTTGTCGATGCTGCCCAGGACCTCGCTTAGCGCTTCCATGTATATGCGGCGCTTCGTGACGTCCTTGTTCAGGAGGTACTGCTTAAAGACTGCAAGAAAACGGCTCGCCTCACCGGCGGCTTTGGCGATCTGCTCAGCGCGATAAGCCTCGCCGGCCTTCACGATGCGCTCCGCCTCGCCTTCGGACTTCTGGACGTTCTCATTGAGATAGGCGGTGGCCTCATTGACCATGCGCTCCTTGTCGGCGCGGGCAGCCTGAACATCACGGAACGCATTGAGCACGCTGGTGGGCGGGTCGACTTTCTGAATCTGGACCGCACGTACTTCGATGCCGGCGCCATAGTCGTCGAGAATTTCTTGCAGAAGCTTCTTTGTCTCCGCCGCGATCTGTACGCGGCCTTGGGTGCGGGCGAACTCGAACTCGGACTTGCCGATAATCTCGCGCATCGCGGCTTCGGCCGCGTTCTTGATCGTCTCGTCCGGATTGCGAATATTGAACAGATAGTTCCGCACGCCCTTTCTGCCCGGACGGGTATCGATCTTCCAGTGCACCACGAACTGAACCTCGATGATATTCTCATCGCCGGTAAGCATCTGGCTCTCAGCTTTGATGTCGGAGCGCGTATCGGAACGGAAGCCGACAGGCAACCGCTCGATCTTGGTGACCGTAGGCCGCATGATCTGGCCGATAGGCGCAGGCCAGTTGTAATTGAGGCCCGGATTCGTGGTCGCCACCCACTTGCCGAAGACCAGCTCCACGCCCTGCTCGTCCGGCTGCACGCGGTAGAAGCCGCTGACCAGCCAGATCACAACCACGCCAAGACCGATCAGGAGGAGCGCCCGCTTGCTGCCCATGCCGCCGGGCAAGACGCTGCGAAAGCGATCCTGTCCGCGTTTCAGCATGTCCTCGAAATTGGGCGGCTGTCCGCCGCCCCCGGAGCCGCGGCCACCCCAGGGGCCCTGGCCGCCGCCGCCGCCATTGCCGCCCCATGGGCCGCCGCGGCCGCCGCCTCCGTTTCCTTGATTGGTCACCGGCATTCGGGTCACCTTCCCTGTCGAAATGCTGATTGGATGGCGCTGCGGCGAGTGTCGAACAAGCGCGTCGCCCTTTCCTATAGCACCGCCCGCCTTATATGTCTGTCTGCGTGGACCGTTCTGCCCCCGATGGTCGGGTGCAGGTCCGCGACGGCGGCGGTGGGTGCCGATTGGCCTCACTCGGATATTGGCAGAGGGACGGAGTTGTCAAGGATGACGGGGCTTTCAGAAAATGCGGTCATGGCCGCGCTTGGGCAGGTGCGCGACCCGGACCGCGGCAAGGATATCGTTTCGCTGGGCATGGTTCAGGGCCTGGTGATCCGCGACGGAAATATCGGTTTCTCGATCGAGGTCGACCCCGAGCGCGGGCCCGGTTTCGAGCCAGTGCGCAAGGCGGCCGAAGATGCGGTACTGGGCATCAAAGGCGTCGTTTCGGTGACGGCCGTGCTGACCGCCGAGCGTGCGGCCGGATCGCCCGCCGGCGGGCCGGCGCCCCAACCCGGACCGCCTCCGGGCGCTCAGGCTGCCCCGCAGCCCCGCAAGGCGCTGGCCCCGGGCGTCAAATCGATCATCGCCGTGGCCTCGGGCAAGGGCGGCGTCGGCAAGTCGACGACCGCGGTCAATCTGGCGCTGGCGCTCCACGCTGACGGGCACAGCGTCGGACTGCTCGATGCCGACGTCTACGGGCCGTCGATGCCGCGCATGCTGGGCATTGAGGGACAGCCGACCGTCCACAACGAAGTTCTCTCGCCGATGACCGGCCACGGCATCAAGGCGATGTCGATGGGCTTCCTGGTCGACGAGGAAACGCCGATGATCTGGCGCGGGCCCATGGTGATGGGCGCGCTTGAGCAGATGCTGCGCGACGTCGACTGGGGCGAGCTCGACGTCATGGTGGTCGACATGCCGCCGGGCACCGGCGACGCGCAATTGACGATGGCCCAACGTGTGCCGCTGGCGGGCGCGGTGATCGTCTCCACGCCGCAGGACATCGCCCTCCTCGACGCCCGCAAAGGGCTCAACATGTTCCGCAAGGTCGACGTGCCCGTGCTCGGCATCATCGAGAACATGAGCGTCTTCGTCTGTCCGAACTGCGGACACGAAGCGCATATCTTCAGTCACGGCGGCGCGCGCAAGGAAGCCGAACGCCTGGGCATCGATTTCCTCGGCGAGATCCCGCTCGACATCGAGATTCGCGAAACATCCGACGGCGGCCGGCCGATCGTGACCTCGAACCCGGACAGCCCGCACGCCAAGGCCTACCGGTCGATCGCACAAAAGATCTGGGCCAAGCTCGAGGCGCGCGAGGGCGTCCGCGCCGCGCCCAAGATCGTCATGCAATAAATTAAATCGCGGGAAAGACCAAACACGCGGCGACAGCGCCCGTGGTGTCGTCAGCGGCTCGCCTGCTTTTGGGCGCCACGTGATCGGGGCGCCGTGGAAATGACGAGGCGTCGGCGCCTGTTGCCGTAGCCGCAGTAGCTCCGGCGGCCGACGTCGAAGTGGAAATGGTGGCGGTGCTGATAGTCGAAATCGGGCGTCAGCGCGACGGAGAATATACCGCAGGACGCAGCGCCGATCCGCTGCAGGAATTCGGCGAACGCGCCCTTCTTTTTCCAGAACGTCTGGATGCGGATCTCCCGGCCATCGGCGAGATAGAGCCGTGAAATGTCGATGGCATTGGCAAAGGAGTGCTGGCTCAGCACGCGCTTCGATGCAACCAGGCGGCACTGGTAGCTCGAGCTCACCCTGATCGCGGCGACCGGCTGACCGAACAGCTTCTTGGCATTCGGCTGCACCTCGGTGCGCATCCATTCTTCCAGCTTCACCGCCAGCGGCCAGGTCACGATGGTGCGGCCGCGCAACTCTGTAGCGCCGATTTTGGTCATCTGCACGGCGCGCTCATAGCCGCAGCGACCTCGCGCGTGTTTCCGGTCCGGAACATGGGTGAACACCACGTTGGTCTGCCTCAAGCGCGCCAGCCAAAGCCGGCTCGGGGTCGGCGGCGGAAACGGATCGTCATACATGACGAACGCGACCACGCCCTTGAGCTTCTCGTTCGACAGCAAAGCGTGCCGCAGATCGGGCATCAGCGACAGAATGACGATCGCCGCCAAGGGAGCCGCGATCAGCGCCGACAACAGCAATTCGGTGCCCTTGATCGCATGCCGGCGGAAATACTGCCCGATCACGCCTGGTGGACGGTCGCGTCTGGCCTTTCGCGCGTGTCGGCGCTTGGCGGGGTGGAGCGCAACGGTCGTCGTCTCGCGTGGATGATCGACCCGCCGCGCGCCCGGCACGATCGCCGGCAGGTTGGCGCTCGCAGCCTTGCCCGACGATTGCCGCGTGCCGTCTGACCCGCCGTTCGGCGCATCGTCGCGCGGCGTGTCGGGGCCGGCGGGTTTCGTGGGATCGGACGTCATCGGAGGATGCCTCGGCAAATCGCACCGATGGGCCAGGATTGCGCCGGCCGGGCCCCGGCCACAGCGACCGTGTCCATTGTCTTACGCACGCAGCTCAATCGGCGTGCCGATCTTGACCACACGCCAGAGCTCGCGGATAGCCCGATTGGAGACGGCAATACAGCCGAGCGTCCAGTCGCCGGGCAGCGTGACGACGCGCGCGGCCGCGCCCAGCCGGTTCGGCTGGCCGTGGATGAAGATCTGACCACCCGGCGAGACGCCGCGCCGGCGCGCTTGGGCGCGGTCGGCGGCGTTCGGGTAGCTGATCCGCAGCGAGAGCGTGAAGCTGCTTTTCGGGTTGCGCGCATCAATTCGATAACGTCCTTCCGGTGTTCGACCGTCTCCTTCGGTTGTCTTATGTCCCTTTGGCGCGAAGCCGAGAGCGATACTATACGTGCGGACCACATGGCCGCGGTAGAGGAGGTTCATCCGCCGCGCCGACTTCAACACCACGATCTTGTCGACCTTGAACGCGGCGGCCTGTGCCGGACCGCCCCGACCTACGGCCGAAATGCCGCCCCATGCCATCAGAGCCGCCGCCAGCGCAACCATGAGCACGACGAGAGGCTTGTGCATCGCGATCGACCGGCGAGGCCCCATGGGTGCGGATCCCGAATGCTCGGTGGGAGGAGCTTAAACAGGCGTTAATGAATGAGCCACAAGGAAGCCCGTAATTGCGGCATCATTGGGGCGCGCAGTTAGAGAATTCGCCCAAACCCGCAGGAAATCAGGGATTTCGGAATCAGGCCTCGGGCCGGTCCAAGGTGGCCATCAGCTCGCGCCATTCGCGCTTGGAGAGGCCGGACTCCTCCTGGGTCACCGCTTCGCCCGCGAGCATCCGCTTAACCACGGCGAGGCCCTTGGCGGACAGGCTGGCCGCCCCCATGCGGTAATCCATGAAGGCGGCATAGACGGCGGGGACCCAGCGCTTGACCGTCTCCAGCATCACCTCGGCATAGACACGGATCTCCCATTGAGCATGGGCGTCGGCGCGCAGGCTGAGGAAATGAAGCAGATTGTGGAGATCGGTCTTCCAGTACCACTGGGTATAGAAGCCGAGTGTCAGGTTCATGCGCGCGAGCTCGCGGGCGAGCCCCTGCCGGCTCGCGTCCAGCACGTTGCCCGCATCGTCCTCGTTCAGCATTTCCTGATAATGCGCGTAGGTCTGCTCGGCGTCCGAGCGCAACAGCTCCATCACCCGCGCCGCTTCCTCGCCCTCGAGCACCTCGCCCCGGCCCTGGCGGTTCGCGACCGATTGCACGCCGAGCTGATCCGGCGACGGCACATAGAACTCGTTGTCGAGGATCGAATAGCGGGCGGAGTATTCGTTCACGTTGGCGGTGCGGTGGCGTATCCACTGGCGCGCCACGAAAATCGGCAGCTTCACGTGATACTTGATCTCGCACATCTCGAAGGGCGTCGTGTGGCGGTGGCGCATCAGATAGTTGATGAGCCCTTGGTCCTCCGAAACGCGCTTGGTGCCACGCCCATACGAAACCCGCGCTGCCTGCACCACAGCCGAATCGTCGCCCATGTAATCGACGACCCGCACGAAACCGTGGTCGAGCACCGGCAACGCCTCGTAGAGGATCTCTTCCAGCTCGGGCACAGTGGCGCGGCGCGTGGCAAAACTCTCCGCCCGCTGGGCCTCGATCTCGGCCTGCTGGTCGGCGGTGACGCTCTGGGTCTTGGGCGGTGCGGTCGGCTTCATGAACGGGAGCGAAACTAGCGCGTCGCGCATCGTTGCGCCAGTGAGCAACGTGACCTTATACCGGAAAAATCGCCGCAGCGATCAGCGCGCCGAATCTTCCGCCGCCTGGCGGCGTTTCCATTCGCGAAGGTGATAGTGGAGCTGCTCGGCGGCGAGCCCGTGCAGCATCAGCCGCCAGCCTGCGCGGAGCGTCGATTGGGGTACGATCGGATGGGCGTTGTTGAGGAAGTTGAGGTGATAGTCTGTCCCCAATATGCGCGCGATGTAGATGCCGATCACCTCGTCGAGCTGCAGCGAGTTCGATGCACGCCAGAAATCCTTGTTCGACAGGAAGAGCTGATAAACGGGCGTATAGATCTCGATGGCCGTCTGCAGGTCGATCCGGTTGAGCGCGGCGGCCGGCGGGGCCTCGATCGGGACCGGCCCGTCGGTGATGGCATCGAAGTTGACGCGCGTGGGCGGCTGGATCTCCTGCCCCGACTCGCGCAAATGCGTGCCGAGCCCGATCACGAAGTTGTAGATGTTGAGATCGTGCTGCAGGAAAACGTTGTCGATCAGATCGGCAAGCTTGGTCGGCCGCAGCGGCATCGTCTCGACCTCCGCGCCCGGCACGTTGTCCTTGATGAACTGCAGGAGCTCGGTGCCGATATGGAAGTGCCGCAGGATCAGCGTGTTCGCCTCCGGCGACACGAAGGTCTTGAGTCCCCAATGAATGAACCTGTGCAGCGCCTTCGACGAGCTGATGGCGCTCGGCAGGATCAGCCGCAGGACGGTGATGAGAATGATCCACATCCGCGCCCAGGGCCGCATGAAGGGCAACAACGCCTTCCGCGAGGTGCGCCGCATCGAGCGCAGCAGCGCGAGCTTCGCCTGCTCGTCGAGCGGGATCGACTGGTCGAGATAAAGCGCGAGCCACGTATCCGGATCGCGCACGTCGTGATGCGCGGGATCGAAATCGGGCGGATAGTGGGGCGGACCCTTCGACTTCGCTTCCGCGCGCGCTTTCGGCGTTTCGTTCATGTGTTGCCCAGCTCCTCGAGCTGGAGCCGGTAGAGCCGCGCCGTCACCTTCGCCGTCTTGACGATCGCACGCGCCAGCTCGGGCGAAGGATCGAGGCCGTCGATGGCCGCCCACAAGCGCTCCAGATGCGTCTCGTCGTTGTCGCCGTGATAGAGCAGGAAGCGAACCTGGTCGTCGCGCAAACCGAGCTGGTCCGTGATCGCCTCGCCCCAGCGGGTCGCCAGGCGATTGCCGAGCCCCTCGATGATGAACATCGCGCCCAGAAGGTCGAACGGATTGTCCTGGCTCGCCTTGTGGAACATCCAGGCCGACAGCGCTTCCGAGCCGATGTTCTTTTCCGCCGAGACGATCTCCTCCCGGTCCCCGCCGCAGGCCACGAAGTCTTCCTCGAGCATGCGGTAGTCCTGCTGTTCATCGCGCGCATGCTGGACGAACGAGGTGCGGAGCGCCGCATGCTCGGGGCCGACATGAGAGGCGGCCCGCGCGATCCAGCGCGATCCCTCGATCACCTGCTGGCGCAGGTTGAGCAGGAGCACCCGGTAGTCCTCGATGCGCAAGCGCCCCTGCTCCAGCTTCTCGATGATCGGAACCTTGGACAGTGCCGTTTCGAACTCGACCCACACGCGGCTCAGATCGCGCACAAGCTTTTCGGTGACCGGGCTGTGCGACGCCGTCGACGTGTCGCTCACCATCGGGACCGGCACATTGCGCGCCGCCACCTTCGTTGATGCGTTCTCGGGGCCAACGACGCTGAGCAGCATAAAGGAGACGATGAAGCGCCCGCTTTCGGGCACCATGCAGATGATCTTCTGGCCTGGCTCCAGGCTGCCGCTCGCGACCAACTCCTCCAGCATGATGGGGATCGAGGCCGAGCCCGTATTCCCCTTATCGTAGAGGTTGGTGAACATCCGGTTCTGGTTGATCGGTGCCCCCGCCCGGTCGGCATGGGCGATCAGCTTCTTGCGGACGATGTCTGAGGAGAAATGGTAGAGCGCCCAGTCGACCTCGTTGGGGTCGAGGCGGCCCTCGTCGATCAGCTCGAAGTAGCGCCCGAGCCCGAGCGGGATCAGGTGATCGAGCAACTTCAGGTCTTGCCGGAGCTGAAACGCCCCGCCCGCGAAGGCCTCGGCCGGATTCGCATAGTGGCTCCACGGCTCGCGCGACATGCCGTTGGCGTGCTTGTTCATGCCCGCATACATGCAGACGTCGAGCCTGTCGGCGTAGGAGACGAGATCGATCCACTCGATCTTAAGCGACAGGCGGTTCGCGTTCGGCCGGTCCTCGAGCACCAGGGCCCCCGCCCCGTCGGACAGCATGAAGCGCAGGAACTGGGCGTCGGTGTCGAGCCGCGCGCCGTCGAAATAGCTTGCGCGCAGAAACCGGCTCGCGAACTCGCTCGCGCAGACCAGCGCATTCCGGCGCACCCCGCCCCGGATCCCGTCATGGGCCGATTTCAGCGCCATCATGCCGCTGGCGCAAAAGGACGAGAACGAGGCGATCTCGGCCGGCCCCATGTTTAACGCGCCGTGAACCATACTGGCGAAGCCCGGCGCCAGCAGGTCGCCTTGCGACGCCGCCGCCGCCAGATAGCCGATCTCGCCCATGGCGAGCTCGCTCGCGCCAACCGCTGCCATGGCCGCCTTGGCAGCCATCTCCGCATTGGTCGTCTGCGGCTTTCCACCCGGATCAAGGGCGTAGTGGCGGTTCTGAATACCGTTCTGTTTCAGCGCTTTACGGCCGATCCGTCGCTCACGGTCATCAAACGGACCGAGATAGGCCTCGATCTCCTCATTGGCGATCGGCGGGCCTGGCAGATAGCTGCCGAGACCGTTGATATAGACGGGGTCAGCCATGTCGGTCCTTTGAAGTTAGGACGGCGATCGCTATATCTAGGGTGTCGGGCAACCGACTATGGCGATAAACGGCGTGTGTAATAACCGATGCGGACCCGGGGGCAGTACCCGGCGCCTCCACCAAATTCCCGGCCAGCGGCGAAGCAGGCAGGTTAAGGGGGCGAACCAGGATCGACGCGCGGGTAAAGACATGTTTTTCGCTCGGCATGGTACCACCGTGATCGGGCCGTATTACAGATGCCAACGACAATCGTATGGCTCTCGCTGCCTAATAGGTAAGCGCGGTCCGGGGGGCACCGGGCAACAGAAGCCCCCCACCTCAAACAGCCGCCGGTCCTGCGGTGGCTTGCGTCAAGCCAGTCCGCATTACATAAAGACCTGACGGATAAGAAAGGCAGACGGACAAGCTTACGCGATTGCGACAGGGATACGATCCGACGACGCTGCGCATTACCTCTGGCGCAACGCCCGCCACGCGGGCCGCCCCGCACTGTCTCGTTGAAGACGCAAGACCGAGCGCAACATCAGGGCACATAGGCTAGACCATGACCGAAGATCTGCTCCGCTACGACAAGATCGTTGAACGCGCGCTACGCAGCGTGGTGCGGACAGCTCTGGAACAGATCGCCGATCACGGCCTGCCGAGCAATCACAGCCTCTACATCACCTTCCGCACCGACCACACCGGCGTGGCGATCCCGGACTCGCTGCACAGGGAATATCCCGAAGAGATGACGATCGTCCTGGAGCATCAGTTCTGGGATCTGGAGCCTTCGGAGCACAAATTCGAGATCACGCTGAGCTTCAACAAGGTCCACGAGCGGCTTTCGATCCCGTTCGATGCGGTCACGGCCTTTGCCGATCCTTCGGTGCAGTTCGGCCTGAAGTTCGAGGCGATCGACGAGCTGACCGAAGGCGCCATCGCCGCGATCGCGGACCTGCCCGCGTCTTCCGAGGAACCGACCGAGGAAAAGCCCGAAAACGATTCGGACAAAGTCGTCGCCCTCGACGCGTTCCGGAAGAAGTAGTCGGGCCGCAAAAAACAACGCGGTTCAGATAAAGTCGCGCATCACGCGGATGGTTTCCTCCGGGCATTCGTGAAACAGCCAGTGGGTCGCGTCCGCGATCCTGTGGACCGTGAGGTCGGGGACAAATTCCTCGAGCCCATCGAGGTTCTGCGGCAGCAGATAGCGGTCCTTCATGCCCCACATCACCAATGTCGGAGCCGCGACGGAAACGCTCGCCGCGCCGATCTCCGGAACCTGGGCCGCGGATCCGTCCTTGTGCGGCGGCTTCATCTGCATGGCCCGGTAGAAATTGAGCATCGCCGTCAAGGCGCCCGGCTGGGGCCAGGCCGACATATAGGCCACCGCATCCTCCACCTCGAAGTAACCGGCCGCCGCACCCGGACCAATCACCGTCTCGCGCAGCACGGCAAAGTCGTTGTTGCTCAAGTAAGTCTCGGCGTCGCTGCCCTGATACTTGGCGATATATCCGCTCGCGCGTTGCTGGTCCGCGTCGCTCGCCAGTAGCCGCGCAAACACGCCCGGATGCGGCGCGTTACCGATGATGAGCTTCTCGACCATTTCCGGATGGGCGATCGCGAACGCCCAGGCCACTACCCCGCCCCAATCGTGACCCACGACGATCGCGCGTTCGTGGCCAAAATCGCGGATCACCGCCGCAAGGTCGGCGACCAAATGGCCGCTGCGGTAGTTCTCAACGCCCTCGGGCTTGCCCGACAGATTGTAGCCGCGTTGATCATAGGCGACGGCACGATGGTCGGAGCCGAACGCGACGAGGTGCTTGCGCCAAGCGTACCAGAACTCCGGAAAGCCATGCACGAATACCATCAACGGGCCGTCGCCGGTTGCCGTGCAGTGGAGCCGCACGCCATCGCCCTGGCACCACCGGTGCTCGAAATCCGGATCGCTCATCACAAGAACCGTCTCAATTCAACCGGCGCGGCTAACCGCCATGCTTCTCGCGCGAGTATGGCCGATCAATCTGGGATTGGTAAGGCACACGGATATGTGCTGAAACCATTCGTATGAGCGAGATCGCACATATCCGCTGCGGCGACGACATGCGCCCGGCGTTCGAGGCGAGCCAGCTGACCGGCCGCTTCGTGCGCTGGGCGGATGCGCTCTGCGAAGGTCCGACGCCGGGCGATGCCACCCCGTCGGAGTGGCGCACGGTGCGGACCCAATACGCCGCTGAACGGTATGGCATGACCTTGGAACAAGCCGAAGCTTTTGCAGACGAGCAGAATAACGCACTGCTCGCATCGCTCTCCGCCGATGAAATCGTCTTGTGGTTCGAGCACGACCAGTTCGACCAATTCATCCTGATCTATCTGCTCGACTGGCTCGTGGCGCACGAGGTCCCGCCCGACCGGCTGTCGCTCGTCTGCATCGACCACTATCCCGGCATCGAGAATTTCCATGGGATCGGCCAGCTTGACGCAGCCGCGCTCGACGACCTTTTCCCGAAACGCAAACCAATCACCCAAGAGCAGATCGCATTGGCGCGGCGAGCCTGGGCGGCGTTTACGTCATCCGACCCCCGGCCGCTCGAAGCGCTTCTGACGGAGGACACCTCCGTTCTGCCGTTTCTCGCCGGCGCGATCGTTCGGCACTTCGAGGATTTCCCGAGCAATTTGGACGGGCTTGGGCGCACCGAACGCCAGGCGATCTTCGCCGCGCAGGACGGCGACGCCAATCCCGGCGAGATCTTCGGCGCCTGTCAGGCGATGGAGGAAGCGCGCTGGTGCGGCGACACCATGTTCTGGGGCTGGCTGCGCGCGCTGGCCGAAGCGCCGATACCGGCGATCGTCATCAACGGACCGGAGGACTGGTACCGCAGCCGCGAAGGCATCGTGGCAACCAAGGTCGGCCTCACGCGTGCCGGCCATGCCCTGATGCGGGGTGCCATCAACTGGGTGCGCATGGGCGGGGTCGCCCGCTGGATGGGCGGGGTCCATCTCCAGGGCCGCGAGGCAACGTGGCAATGGGATGGCGCAAAACGCAGGCTCGTGGCCGGGCCCGGCCTGAATGCCTGAGGTGACGCACATCACCTTTGATGGACCGGCGACGGCCGCGATGACCGTCGCCCTTGCGCACGGCGCCGGCGCGCCGATGGATTCGCCCTTCATGAACGCCGTCGCCGCGGGGCTCGCAGACAACGGCTTGCGCGTCGCCCGTTTCGAGTTCCCCTACATGGCCAGGCGCCGCAGCGACGGCACGAAGAAACCGCCCGACCGTGCGCCGGTCCTGCTGCAAACCTGGCGCGAGGTGATCGATCGGCTGGGCCGGGACCGCCTCATCGTCGGCGGCAAATCGATGGGCGGCCGCATCGCCAGCATGATCGCTGCCACGCTCGAGCAGGAAGGCACGCCTGCATCGGGCGTCGCCTGCCTCGGCTATCCCTTCCATCCGCCGGGCAAGCCCGAACGATTGCGCACCGAACATCTGGAAACGATCAAGACGCCCACGCTCATTCTGCAGGGCGAGCGCGATCCGTTCGGCAAGCGCGACGAGGTTGAGGCCTACAGCTTGTCCGACGCGGTTCAGCTCCATTGGCTGGCCGACGGCGACCACGGCTTCAAGCCGCGCAAGGCCTCGGGTCGGACCGAGGCCGACAGCATCGAAGAAGCGGTTGCCGTGCTGGCGGAATTTGCAGGCGCACGCTAGGCCCGACCACATAGGACCCGCCGCACCGGACCGGCATCGGAGACACGTAATGGCAAAGAGCGAACTGCGCCCGGCAACGATCGCCGCCCAGGCACACGGGGCGATCGACAAAGCGACACGCGCGATCGTGCCGCCCGTTCATGTCTCGACGACCTACTTGCGCGACGCCGATGGCGGCTACCGTTCGGGCCGGGTCTACGGCCGCGCCGACAATCCGAGCTTCGATGCGCCCGAGGCGACACTCAATGCGCTCGAAGGCGGCGCCGGGTGCCTCACCTTTGCCTCGGGGATGGCTGCGGCCACCGCGGTCTTTCAAACGCTGCAGGCGGGCGACCATGTCGTGGCGCCGGAGGTCATGTACTGGGCGCTCCGCAATTGGCTGGCGACGACAGCCGACCGCCTAGGCATCGCCGTGAGCCTTGTCGATGCGAGCGATCCCGATGCGCTCGCCGCCGCCATCCGGCCCGGCGAAACGAAGCTCCTCTGGATCGAAACTCCGGCCAATCCGACCTGGTCGGTTACCGACATCGCCCGCGCCGCTGAGATCGCGCACGGTGCGGGCGCGCGGCTTGCGGTGGACAACACTGTGCCGACGCCGCTTCTGACCCGACCAATCGAGTTAGGCGCCGATCTCGTCATGCATTCGGCGACGAAATATCTGAACGGCCACAGCGATGTTCTGGCCGGCGCCCTCATTACCGCCGCGCGCGACGAGCATTGGGACCGCATCACCGCGCACCGCGCCCTCAACGGTGCGATCCTCGGTTCGTTCGAGGCGTGGCTGCTGTTGCGGGGAATGCGCACATTGTCACTGCGCGTCGAACGCGCGTGCCAAAGCGCGCTCACCCTCGCCGAGCGGCTGGCGTCACACCCAACGATCAAAGACGTTCTTTATCCCGGCCTGCCGAGCCACCCCGGACACGCAATTGCGGCACGGCAAATGTCGGGCGGGTTCGGCGGGATGCTCTCGATCCGTATCGACGGCGATGCCAAAGCCGCTCACGCGGTGGCGGCAGCAACGCGCCTGTGGAAGCCCGCGACCTCGCTGGGCGGCGTGGAGAGCCTCATCGAGCACCGAGCCTCGATCGAGGGACCGGGCAGCCCGGCGCCGGACGACCTGCTCCGCCTGTCGCTCGGCATCGAGGACGTCGACGACCTTACTGCCGATCTAGTTCAAGCACTCGAATCGTCGGTCTAGAACTCCGCTGGGTCCCACCGATGCGCCTCGCCCCTGACGCATCGAGAAAGGCTTTGAGATCCTTGTAGACCGGGTAGCGCCAGCGTTCGGGCTCCGAGAAGGAGGTCACGAGCTGCATGTGATTGGCGCCGGGATAGACCCGAACGACAGCCTCCCCGCCCGCCTCGCGATACCGCCGGCCCATCTCGCGCGCCTGCCGGGGCGGGATCGACAGATCAGCGCCGCCATGCAGCAACAACATGCGCGGACCGACATTGCCGGCGAAGGAAATCGGCCGCGCCAGATCCGAGTTTGAAAGACCGCTGAAGACCGGCCCGAACAGTGTGCGCGTCGGTGTCGCCGTGTAGGGGCCGGACATGCCGATCACACCTTGCACGGCATAAACCGGCACGCCCGCCCGCTTGAAATAGCGGTGATCGAGCGCGAGCAGCATGGCGATATGCGCGCCGGCGGAATGCCCCATCAGATAAATGCGGTTCTTGCCGATGCCGTATTTCGCCGAATTGCGGCGCAGCCACGCAACCGCACGAGCCCCATCGTGAACAAAGGCCGGGAAGCGCACGAACGGATAAAGACGATAATCGGCGAGCACGGCGACATAGCCCATTTTCATGATCGCGCGACCGATATGGTGGTTGAGCACCCGCGAGCCGATCGTCCAGCCGCCGCCATGAAAGTAGACGACTGCGGCCCGGCGCATCCCGGGCTTCGGGGGATCCGGCATGAAAATATCGACGCGTTGCCTGAGATCGGGACCGTAGGGAACGGTGAAGCGCGCATCGCCTGCCTGAGCGCCCGCGCCGACGACCGAAACTAGAAGCCACGCAGCGACTGCCATGGCCCGCTTGCCCATCATTCCTTTGCCCGTCATCGCCGCACCTTCATTTCGTTGTTCCGCCGACATTCATGGATTCGGGCCGGGTATGCGTCTACGTTCCCGTTCCGACAAACTTTTTCGCCCCCTTCCGACAAACTGCACGCTCCAAGCCCCCCATAGCCCCCCATAGCCCAATGACCAGCGCTCCTATACCGCTTGTCCTGGCCGGCTCGGCCGTGGCCCGCAAGTGACCGCGACCTCAAGTCGCAAGCCGGTGATCACGGCGGCGTTTTGGATGAGCGGAACGTTGGCGTCGTTCTCGAGCATGGCCGTCGCCGCGCGCGAGTTGTCCGCCGACATGTCTACGTTCGAAATCCTGTTTTTCCGCAGTCTTGTGGGGCTTTTGTTACTCCTTCCAATCGTTGCGCGCAATCGCGGGGCGGGGATGCGCAGCCACCGCCTCGGGCTCCAGGTCGGGCGCAACTGCGTTCATTTTGCCGCACAATATGGCTGGGTTGCGGCAATCGCGGTGCTGCCGCTCGCCGAGGCCTTCGCGCTCGAATTCACCATGCCGGTCTGGGCAACCCTGCTCGCCGTCACTGCCCTGGGCGAGCGCATGACCACGCCGCGCTACATCGCGGTGGTCGGCGGCTTCATCGGCGTGCTGGTGATCGTGCGGCCGGGATTTGCGGCCTTCAACCCCGCCATTTTCTACATGCTGGGCGCCGCGGTGGGCTTCGCGAGCTCGGTCATCATCACGAAGGTGCTGATCCGCAAGGACTCGCCGCTGACGATCATCTTCTACATGTCGGTCGTGCAGATGCCGTTGGGACTGGTCCCGGCGCTCTTCGATTGGACGCCGCCGACCCTCGCGCATGTTCCCTGGTTCCTCATCGTCGGCCTCGGCGGGCTAACCGCGCATTTCACCCTCGCCCGCGCGCTCAATCTGGCCGATGCAACCATCGTCCTGCCGATCGATTTTCTGCGCCTGCCGCTGATCGCGCTGATCGGCGCGGCGCTCTACGACGAGACGCTGGTGATCTGGGTGATCATCGGCGCCGCGATCATCTTCGGCGCCAACTACTATATGGTCTGGCAGGAATCGCGGAGACAGTGATGGCGGTCAGCCCGGACTATCTCGACTACCTGCGCGACCAGCTTCAGGGCTTCGGGCCATTCGACGTGCGGCGGATGTTCGGCGGCGCCGGTCTCTTCCGCGATGGCCTCATGTTCGCGCTGGTCGCCGATGACGCGCTCTACTTAAAGGTCGACGACCGTAATCGGCCGGACTTCGAGAGCACCGGGATGAAGCCCTTCAGCTACGAACGCAAAGGCAAGACGGCGGCGCTCAAATCCTACTACGAGGCGCCGCCCGAACTGCCCGATGACGCCGACGACCTCGCGGTCTGGGCCGGCAAGGCCTTCGACGCGGCGCTCGCGAGCGCGAAGCCGAAGCGGTAGCACTCGCGTCGACCGTATTGGATGCGCGCGCGATCCGCCCTTTCGCGCCGCTCGGGCCCGCGCTAAAACCGGCAAAACGCAATGACCCACCAAGGGAACCGACACGATCATGGCTAACAAGGGCAAGACTCGCACCGAAACCGACTCGATGGGTCCGATCAAGGTGCCTGCCGACCGCTATTGGGGGGCGCAGACGCAACGCTCGCTCGGCAATTTCAAGATCGGCACCGAGCGCATGCCGCTGCCGCTCATCCGCGCCTTCGGTATCCAGAAACGCGCGGCGGCCCTGGCAAACATCGCCATTGAGGATATCGACAAGAAGCTCGGCAAAACGATCGCCGCCGCCGCCCAGGAGGTCATCGACGGCAAGCTCGACGATCATTTCCCGCTCGTTGTCTGGCAAACCGGTTCCGGCACGCAGACCAACATGAATGCCAACGAGGTGATCTCCAACCGGGCCATCGAGATGCTCGGCGGCAAGCGCGGCTCGAAAGATCCCGTGCATCCGAACGACCACGTGAACCGCGGCCAGTCGTCGAACGACAGCTTCCCGACCGCCATGCATATCGCCGTGGTGGAGGAGATCCATGCCACGCTCCTACCCGGTCTCGATCATCTGGCCACAGAGCTCGAAGCGAAGGTGAAGGCGTTCCAGAAGATCATCAAGATCGGCCGCACCCACACCCAGGATGCGACGCCGCTGACGCTGGGCCAGGAATTCTCCGGCTACGCGACGCAAGTCCGCTACGGCATCGACCGGGTCAGGGGCTGCCTCCCCCGCCTCTACCAGCTCGCCCAGGGCGGCACGGCCGTCGGAACGGGCTTGAATGCCCGCAAGGGCTTCGCCGAGCGCTTCGCCCGCGAGGTCGCGGAGATGACCGGCCATCCCTACAAGACGGCCAAGAACAAGTTCGAGGCGCTGGCCGGCAAGGACGCCATGGTCGAGGTCTCGGGCGCACTCAATACGATCGCGGCGTCGTTGATGAAGGTTGCGAATGACATCCGCCTTCTCGGCTCGGGCCCCCGCTCCGGCCTCGGCGAGCTCATCCTACCCGCCAACGAGCCCGGCTCGTCGATCATGCCCGGCAAGGTGAACCCGACCCAGGCCGAGGCGCTCACCATGGTCTGCGCCCAGGTGATGGGCAACAACGTCGCCGTCACCGTCGGCGGCGCCAACGGGCATTTCGAGCTCAACGTCTTCAAGCCGGTGATCATCTACAACGTGCTGCAGTCGATCCGTCTGATCGCCGATGCGTCCGTCAGCTTCGCCGACAACTGCGTCGCAGGGATCGAGGCCAACGAGACCCGCATTCGCGAGCTGATGCAGAATTCACTGATGCTCGTGACCGCGCTCAACCCCCATATCGGCTACGACAACGCCGCCAAGGTGGCCAAGAAGGCCTACGAAGACGGCACCACGCTAAAAGAGGCGGCGCTCGCCCTCGATCTCCTGACCGAGGCCCAGTTCGATAAATGGGTGCGGCCGGAAAACATGGTCGGGCCCAAGCGCTGACCGGCGTGCCGGCAGTGCGGGAATCGGTCCGGTGAGCCTGCCTGGCGGCGGCGCGGTCAAGCGTTCGGTCCGGATTGCGGGCCACCCGACGAGCGTGTCGCTCGAGCCCGAATTCTGGGACGCCCTCAAAGACATCGCGAAAACGCGCGGGTTGTCGATCAACGAACTCGTCGCCGAGATCGACAGCGGCCGCAGCACCAATCTGTCGAGCGCGCTCAGGGTCTATGTCCTGAAATCGATCAACGCGCGGCCCTCGCGCGAGCAGCGCTGAAAAGTTCCCGATGTCTCGTCGTCAGCCGGCGCCGTCGGCCGGAACACCGAAGATCAGGACCATGATCGACAAAACGGTCCCCGAGACAAATAGCATCCCGCGGACGAGACTGAAGTCCGCGCCCCGGCGGAAGGCAACGAATGCCGCCAGGCTGCACTGCAAACCGTAATAGAGCACGAACGCCTTCGAGGCATAGACGATGATCTCGTAGATATCGGCGAGCCAGGTGATGCCGAGGGCGACCGCGGCGGTGGCGACGTAGCCGCCCCGCACGGGCACGCGCCCGATCGTCGCGGCCGATAGCAGCCCACCCGCGCCGTTCATGTCGGCGACCGCGGCGGAGAGCTGTGAGGCAAGTGCTGCAAAAATGATCAACGGGGCAACGACGACGCCCAGCGGCGCCAGCATATCGATGATCGCGGTCTCCCCGCCCGCTTTGGGAAGCTCGCCCCGAAAGAACGGCGTGATCAGCAAAATGAAGACAAGATAGATCGCGCTCGACAGGAGCTGGGCGTAGCGCATCGTCTTGATCCGTGTCGCGCTGTCGTACTCAGCGCCCAGATACCGCGAGGTCTCGAAGCCTTGTACGAGGATCACCAGCCCGAGCAGGACCTGGAGCTCGCGTACCCCGGTATCGTGGACCACCTCCGGCAAAGAGAACGTGTTATCGGCCAGCGACAAGCCGATCCAAAGCGATAGGCCGGCGAACAGCCCCGCAATCAACCCGAGCTTGATACCGACCGCGCCGGCCTCGATGTTTTCGAGCGCGCTCAGCCCGCGAATCGCACCGAACAGCCCGAGGATTACGATGACGGCGGACGACGTCCACCGTGTCGCGGTGACATCGATAATGCCGTCGGCCCGCAGCGCAAACGACGCGAACAGGTTGAGGTAGTAGGCGACCGAGACGAAATAGGCGAACGCCAGGGCGAAATCCGAGCAACGTTCCAGCAACGAGATGACCCGCGGCGGATGGTTGCCGAGCATCGGCTCGACCGTCAGGATGTTGCGCCGTATGGCGGCGCCAAAGAGATAAGCGGTTAGGCAGAGCGCCAGCATGGCGGCCCAGGCCCAATGGCCGGAGGCGTCCGCCAGAATTGGGCCGACGACGAGAAAACCCGAGCCGATGATGGAAGCTAGAGGCGTGACGGTGGCGCGCCAGAGCCGCGCGCGTAGCAGGCGCGGCCGCAATGTGATCAGCACGACGAGCGCCGCGACCACGACCATGACAATGCCGGTCGACTTCATGGTGCTGTTGGACCATGCGTTGGCCGAACGTGCAATCTCATCGCGTCGCTGTGATGCTCAAAAATTCGCGTGCGGAACGGTAACGACGGAGGGCTGCGTCCGTATGAACGCATGTGCAGGGTTGACGCGTCGCGATCACTGAATTTTGCCAGCGAAACCCGGCATTATCGCCCTAGCGCTTTTGCGCCTGCCGTTCCATCAGGTGCCGCTGCAACGCGTTGAAGCGGAAGACCGCCTTCAGATCGTCCAACGCGCCCGAGACGGCCACGGTCAGGGGAGGGGCCGATTTGACGGCGGCGAAACGGAAGGCGGCAGAGCCGTCGATCCGCCCCGGGATCAACGCGATCGTTCCCTTGCCCACGGCCGAGCCGCCGTCGGCCGCGAGCGTGAGCTTATCGACTTTGCCCACGCCGTTCACGAAGGTCACCGCGCCGTCGAGCCGATCGAACTTCGTCGTTCCGGTCGACATGCCTTCGGTCAAGAGATTGATCAGGCTGATCGCGTCGGCCTGCTTGGCGATGCGATCGTTGATGCCGGCGAGATCGAAGCCGGCGACCGATCCATTGCGCATCTTGATCTTGACGGTGCCATTGACGCCGGCGACCAGCCCGTAAACGCTGATACCGCGCGACTTTAGCGCCGCATCAATATCGAGCTTGCCGGTACGGAACGCCGCCTCGGGGAACAACTCGCCGGCCTTTGCGAGATCGGCCGCGCGGAGCGTCAGCGCCGCATCAACCAGCGTCGATTTTTCCGAGCGCAGATTGGCGCTCAGGGTCAGCTTGCCGCCGAAGAGGCGCCCGGTCACGCGCTTTACATCGAGCACGCCGTCGCGCAGCGCCAGCTCCACTTTCGGCTCGGCGATCTTGTGCCGGCCCACGCTGATCGTCGCCGGACGCACCACCAGAACCGCATCGAGCGCCTTCAGCCCGTCGAGGAAAAGCGGCTCCTTCGGCAGACCGGCCGACCACCGCATGGCGCCCGGCGCGCCCGTGCCCGTACCTGCAGCGATCAACGCCGCCGGCGCCGCCAATAGCTGCGCGATCGAAAGGTCGCCGGTCTTGATCTCGCCGGTGAGGAGCGGCCGCACCCGGGCAACTTCGATTGCCCCCGCAGCGGTCAGATCGACGCCGCCAATGGAGATCTTGAGATCGCTGAAATCCGCCTTCGCCAGATCTCCCTGGACTAGGCCGTTCATCCGCACCGGGCCGATTTTCGTGTCCGCCGGCAGGCCGGAAACCGCCAGGATGGCCGCGACCTCTTCCGCCTTCGGATGGTCGAGGGCGATGCGGAACTTGTACTTCGTGCGGGACAAGCTCGGCACGAAATCGCCGTCGAGCTGCGCCTGGCCGCCCGCAACCATGATGGTGGTCTTGAGCTTCGCTCCCGATTTGGTGCCCGAAAGCGTGCCTGTCGCGCTCACGGTGCCGAGGCGAATGAGGACCGCATTCGGCTCCAGACCGAGCAGGTCCATGACGCCCGCCAAATCCGCCGCGCGTCCGTCAAAGGCGAGATCGAAGTTTGGCTGCTTGTCTTTCTCTACGATGCTGCCGCGGATATGACCGCTCACGCCGCCCAGATCGGTGACCTCCGCCCGCGTGAGCTTCAGCACGCCGCGCTCGTAGGTTCCGGTCGCGCTTGCCGCGCTCGCCACACGGCCGGCATAGCCGAGCTGCCCGACTTTCACCGCGAATACGGCATCGAGATTCTTCCGCCAATCATAGCTCGGAGCCGGTGCGCTGGTCTTGCCGGCGCCGCCGGCTTTAGGCGCAGGCTTTGCGTCCTGCTTTCCGGCCGATGCCACCGACTGCGGCCGCTCGCGCGGCATATAAGCGCTCACGTCGAAACGGTCGATGTTGGCATCGATGCTGAGCTGCGGGCGTGCGCCGAATTTAAGCCCGAATCGGCCCACGATCCGCGAGGTATCGACGTCGATCTTGGTATCGCGCAACGTGATGCTGTCAGGCGCAATCGTCAGCCGGCCGCTCGCCGACGCACGGCGCAGGCGCGACGCCGGCACGCGCGAGGTGTCCAGACCAAGCCAATCCAGCGTGCCGCGCAGATTGCCCGCATTCAGACTGAAGCCGCCGGCGAAATGGCCCGCTTCCCCGGATGTCGCATTGCGGCCAACGAGCTGCAGCTCCGCAGCGCCTGGCAGCTGCGCGGTCAGCGAACGAAGCTGGAGCTTCCCCTTTTCCAGCTGCCCACGAAGATGAAGGTCGCGAATGATCTCCTTCCGGAAGATCAATGCGTTGACCTTGACCTCGAGCGTAAGGGCGCTCGGCTCGCTCAGCTTTGGAAGACGCAGGCGCGGTGGCGACTTGCCCGCGCCGCCGGCCATACGGGCCATCACCGAATCGAGGTCGAGGCGATTGAAGGCGAGCGCAACACGGTATTGAGGCTTAGCCGTCAGGCTGGCGTCGAGCTGACCGGTCGCCTCGATCTCGCCAACACGGATTTTCAGCCCGCCGATGCTCGCTTCGGTGCCGACAATCGTCAGATCTGCGGTCACCGAGAGGCCGTCCTTCAGCCAATCGATCTCGCCTTTGCCAAGTTTGGCCTTGGGCGCCAGCGCCCGCACGAATTGGTGCGGCCGGTCCCCGCTGAGCGTGACCTTACCCGACAGGCGCGGTCCCCGGTCGCCCAGCGAGGCGACGCCGCTGTAACGCAACCGCGAGGCGCTATCGAGGTGCCCGACATCGATCAGCACCGCATAGAGCCCGCCCGAGCGTCGGGTGAAGGACCCGCGCGCCGTAAGCTTGGAGCGGCCCGCCTGCACGGTCCCCTTGACGAGGTAGGGCGCGCCCGGCTCGCCCCCATTGATCGAGATTTCGGGGCCGCCGACGGTGACATCCTGACCGAGCGCAAGATTGCGATAGCGGATGGTGCCGCCGCGCAGCGTCAGGTCGTCGATCAACTGGCGTTCGCCGAAGGACCAGGTTGAGCTACTGAGAAGCCAGTTCGGCTTTCCATTCGCGAGGATCTCAAGTGAGATCTGCGGCTTGATCAGCACCACCCCGGTGCCGACGATCCGCCCGGAGACCAATGGCCATAGGGCCAGATCCATCTGCAACGTGCCAACGCGCGCCAGCTCTGGCGCGGCACCGCCTTTGACATTGGCGATCCGCACTCCGTTGGCGCGCAGCGAGGGCGCGGGCAGAAGGCGCAGCGAGACGTCGCCGTCGATCGCCACGCGGCGGCCCGTTGCCGCTTCGAGCTCGCGCGCGATATCCGCCTTGTAGGTCTGCCAGTCGACGAAGCTCGGTCCCACCAGGGCCGCGAGAACCGCGATCACCACTAGTGCGACAAGAGCATAGAGGGCTTTTTTCAATCGACGTCCTCGGACAGGCGCAACGGCGGGTCGCGCACGCCTTTTAACCATGTCGCGCGATCCGCGCGTGATCTTAGCATGTTACGCGGCGATGCTCGCCCTTCGTGCATGCCGGTGCTTGGCCCAGATATCAGGCCGCCCGGCGCCTTGCACAAGCCCTTAGGACATGACCCCATAATCCTTGAACCGGCTGGCCGGCCTGCGCGATAAGGCGGTTCGTTCACCATAATGTTCCATCCAGGCCCGAGACCCCGCCAATGTCCATCGCCGCGATCGCCAAAGGCCTGACGACCTTCGTGGTGCCGCCGCAATGGCTGAACCGCTCGGATGGCCGCACCCACGCCGCCCGCTACTGCTACTCGGTCTTTCTGCGGCACCTCGTGCACCTGCATAACGCCGGCACCGACACGACCCCCCGGACGATCGCCGAGATCGGCCCGGGGGCCTCGATCGGAACGGGGCTCGCGGGCCTGATCGCCGGGGCCGAGCGCTACCACGGTTTTGATATCAAGGCGTATGGCTCCAGCCCGCAGAACCTCGCTGTGTTCGACGACCTGGTGGCGCTCTTCAAGGCCCGCGCAGCGATCCCGGGCACGAACGAGTTCACGAACATCAAACCCGCGCTCGAGACCACCGATTTTCCCCGACACATCCTGACCGACGCGCGCCTATCCTCCGCCCTCGCCGACGACCGGCTGGCGCGCCTGCGAGCCTTGCTGACGTCCGATGGCATGGCCGCCCCCGACGCCGCGATTTCTTATGTGGCGCCATGGTTCGACGACACCCAGCTCTTGGCGGGCAGTGTCGATTGGATCTTCTCCCAAGCTGTAATGGAACATGTGGACGATCTTGAGGCGACCTACGCCGCTTGTCGGGCCTGGCTGACGCCGGGCAAGGCGATGTCGCACCAGATCGACTTCAAGTCGCACGGCACCGCGTCGACCTGGAATGGCCATTGGGCCTATTCCGACAGCACATGGCGGATGGTTCGCGGCGCGCGCGGATACCTCATCAACCGCGCGCCTCATTCACGTCATCGCGCCGCCATGGCGGCGGCCGGCTTCGAGATCTTGGAGGATCTACGGGTCACGCGTGACGATGGGCTGGGCCGCGCGCATCTGGCCCGGCCCTATCGCGATCTTGACGACGAGGACCTGATCACCGCTGGGGCCTTCATCGTGGCCCGCACGCCGGCGTGACAAGACCGCCTTAGGATTAGCGCTTGAGCACGTCCGGCCAGTTCGTGTCCGCTTTGCGGATGCGCTCTTTCTTATTCTTATCCCATAGCGATCGGACGCCAAGGCTGTAGTTTAGGTAGAGCTTGCCGTTGACGATCGACCAGGCCTCCGGTTCGATCTTGGCGGTATAGCCTTCGCTCACCGCGTAGGCGCAATAGCCGCCGTATTGGGGGGCATATTTCTCCGGATTGGCCTTGAATTTCGCGAGATTCTCGGCGCTGGAGAAACGCCAGGTCGCACCGTGCCACGTCGTGGAATGCTCGGCCTTGCCGATCACCGCGCGCCGCTCGGTGAAGTAAGCGACGACATCCGCACCTTTGACCGCCAGCTTGCCCGAGGCGCTGTAGATCGCCGGCTTGTCGGCAGCCGCAAGGCTTGCGGCCGACAGCGTGGCGACCAGGGCAATCATGGCCAGAAGGTGGGCGGCGAAGCGTCGGGCAGTCTCGGGCATCGGTTCCGTCTCCGTATCGGCAATTGGGAAGTTTGGCGCTTTTGGCAAGACTTGCTGGCGCGTGCAGCAATGTCCAGACACCCCGCCATCACGGCTAGTCAAAGCCGCGTGAGCAGACGGCGCGACCTCACGGCGAACCGTCATACCGCCGCGGTTGCCCGCCAGCCCGGCATCTCTTATGAGAGCGCGCTCAGACGCTCAAACCGCCGCCCAATAAAGGCCAATAAAGGAACGCGCCCATGGTCGAGCTGCCCCCCGAACCCACCGGCACCCGCGCCCGCGTTGCGGATTTCATGGAGACCGATCGGGTTCAGTACGCGATTACCGCCGTCATTATCTTCAACGCCGTGACGCTCGGCCTGGAAACCTCCGCGGCGGTGCAGCGCACGGTCGGCCAAACCCTCGACGTGGTCGACAATGTAGTCCTCGGCATTTTCGTGATCGAGCTGGGGCTCAAGATATTCGGCCAGGGTTGGCGCTTTTTCACCCGCGCCTGGAACGTCTTCGACTTCGTGATCGTCGGCATCTCGCTGGTGCCCTCGTCCGGGCCGCTCTCGGTGCTGCGGGCGTTGCGGGTCTTGCGGATCTTCCGGCTGGTCTCGGTGGTGCCGGCGATGCGGCGGGTCGTCACCGCGCTCCTCTCCGCCATCCCCGGCGTGTCCTCGGTGGCCTTGCTGATGCTGCTGGTCTTCTACGTGTTCTCTGTGATGGCGACGAAGCTCTTCGGCGAGGCTTTCCCGAAATGGTTCGGCACTGTGGGCGAGTCGATGTATTCGCTCTTCCAGATCATGACGCTGGAAAGCTGGTCGATGGGCATCGTCCGGCCGGTCATGGAGCAGTTCCCCAATGCCTGGATCCTCTTCGTCGGCTTCATCCTCATCACCAGCTTTGCCGTCCTCAACCTCTTCATCGCGGTCATCGTGAACGCAATGCAGGAGCAGCATGCCGCCGAGGTGGAGGAGGAGCGTCAAGCGATCGAGGAGATCGCGCACAAGGAGCGTGAGACGATCAGCAGCGAGATCGCTGCCCTGCGCGCCGAGCTCACCACAATCCGAAAGCTGGCGGAGTCGGCGAAGAGCTAGTAGGCAAGACGGGAACGAACGAGCCAGAAAGAGACCCGTGATGCGCTTTTCCGAAGCCCAGAACGTGCGCGATCTGCGCACCCTCGCCAAGCGGCGGCTGCCCAGCATCGTCTTCGACTATATCGATGGCGGCGTGGAGGATGAAAAAGGCCTCGCCCATAACCGCAAGGCCTTCGACAACATCCGTATCGTCCCGCGCTATCTGGTCGATATCTCGGAGCGCAAGCTCGGTAAGAGCTTTTTCGGCCAGGACTACGACCTGCCCTTCGGCATCGCCCCCACGGGCCTGAACAACCTCGCCTGGCCCGACGCCGACCTTGCGCTCGCCCGCACCGCAGCCGACGCGAACATTCCGTTCGTGCTCAGCACCGCCTCGACCACCTCGTTCGAGAAGATCGCCGCCGCGATCCCCGAACATGCCTGGTTCCAATTGTATGTGCCGCGCGACCAGCCGGTGCGCGAGGACATCCTGAAGCGTGTCGAGGCCGCGGGCGCGAAGGGCCTCATGGTGACGGTCGATATCCCCCTGGCCGCCAAGCGCGAGCGCGACAACCGCAACCGCTTTACCCTGCCCCTTCGGCCGAACCTCGCGGTGATGGCAAGCGTCATTGCGCATCCGGGCTGGGGCATGCAGATCCTCCGCCACGGCTCGCCGCGTTTCGAGAACCTTGCGCCCTATACCGATCCCAAGGCCGGCGCCCAGTCGCTCGCGGCTTATGTGATGCAGCAGCTTTCGCCGTCGCTCAGCTGGGAGATTTTCGACTGGGTCCGCGACAACTGGAAGGACAAGCCGCTCTTGATCAAGGGCCTGATGTCGGCCGAGGACGCGGAGCTTGCGATCAAGCACGGCGCCGACGGCATCGTGCTCTCCAACCATGGCGGCCGGCAGCTCGACAGCGCCCCCGCCCCCATCGAGGTTCTGCCCGAAATACGCGAGGCGGTTGGCGACCGGCTGGTGATCGCCCTCGACAGCGGTGTGCGGCGCGGCTCGGACATCGTGAAGGCGTTGGCCCTGGGCGCCGATTTCGTCTTCATCGGCCGGGCCACGCTTTACGGCGTTGCGGCTGCGGGTCAGGCGGGTGCGGAAAAGGCGCTCGGCTTCTTGCGCGACGAGCTCGACCGCTGCATGGGCCAGATCGGCCGCACATCCATCGATCAACTCTCCGATGCGGAGCTCTGGGTCGACGTGCCGCACCCGGTGCCCTAGCCCAACAGCGTCGACCGCCGGCGGCTCACATGAACGCCGCCGGCGGCTCCCATCCAATCCAATGCTTCTGCCGTGTTACGAGCGCTTCAGCGTCCGATTGAACGGACGGTGCCGGCAAAAGCCGTTGCGCTGAACGATCACGTAACGCGTCCCGCGAATGAAGCGGACGATGACCTTGTAGCGGCGATGCTGCTTGCAGGCCGAGAAGATGACGAACTTGGCGCAGCGCGGCCGGAAGGTCCGGGTGCTCTGGTAACGGATCCGACGGAAACCTGCGAAGCGCAGCTTCCGCGCTTCCCGACGAACGCTGACGCGCGGATAGTGGCAGCGGTTGACCAGAACGTTGGGGCCGGCATGCGGACGCACCGGCGATTTGAACTCGGCGTTGCCGTTGCCCGGCGCGGCCGTTGCGCCGCCCGCGGCGGCAAGCGTAGCGCCCGCGAGGGCGAGAGCAATCAGGGTCTTCATGGCGATTCTCCTTCAGCGGTTCTGATCGGCGCAACGGAAGCGTGCGTGCCGATCGTTCGCGGCGGAGAATGGCGTTCGTGCCTTGAACCGGTGCTGAAGGCCCCGTTCATGCGGCGTTCACCGGCGCCAGGCGCCGTAAACGGGCCGGAGCGTCGTCTTCGACGGAGAGCCGTTTACGTCCGAAGGATCTTGCCGGGATTCATGATGTTGTCGGGATCGATCGCGGTCTTGATCGAGCGCATCACCGAGATCGCATCGCCGCCATGCTCGGCGATGAGGAAATCCATCTTGCCCATGCCGATGCCGTGCTCGCCGGTGCAGGTTCCCTCCATCGCCAATGCCCGCATGACCAGCCGCTCGTTGAGCGCCTCGGCGCGCTCCATTTCCGAAGGGTCGTTTTCGTCGGCGGAGAGGACCAGGTGGAAGTTACCGTCACCGACATGGCCCACGATCGGCGCTAAGAGACCGCTCTCCTTCACGTCGCGCTGGGTCTCGGTGATGCATTCGGCAAGCCGCGAGATCGGCACGCAGACATCGGTCGCAATCATCTTCGCGCCCGGCCGCATCGCCATCGCCGCATAGGCCGCATCGTGGCGGGCCTGCCACATCTTGTTGCGGTCCTCCAGCTTCTCGGTCCACTGGAAATCGCCGCCGCCGAACTCGTCGGAGATCGCCTTCACCATTTCCGCCTGTTCGCGCGCGCCGGCCTCGGTGCCATGGAACTCCAGGAACAAGGTCACCTCGACGGGAAAGTTCGTCTTCGAATAGTTGTTGATCGCCTCGATCTGAACCTCGTCGATCAGCTCGATCCGGGCGACCGGGATGCCCGACTGAATGGTCGCGATGACGGTATTCACCGCGCTCTCGAGATCGGGGTAGTTGCACACGGCCGCGGTGATCGACTCCGGAATGCCGTAGAGCCTGAGCGACACCTCCGTGATGACGCCGAGCGTGCCTTCCGAGCCCACGAAGAGCCGCGTCAGGTCATAACCGGCCGACGATTTCCGCGCCCGCTTGGCCGTGCGGATGATCCGGCCATCGGGCAGGACAACCTCGAGCGACAGAACGTTCTCGCGCATGGTGCCATAGCGCACCGCGTTGGTGCCCGAGGCCCGCGTCGCGGTCATGCCGCCGAGCGAGGCGTCGGCGCCCGGATCGATCGGGAAAAAGAGCCCCGTATCGCGCAGATACTCGTTGAGCTGCTTGCGCGTCACCCCGGGCTGGACGCGGCAGTCGAGATCTTCGGAATTGACCTCCAGCACCTCGTTCATGTGGCTCACATCGATGCTGATTCCACCCTGGAGCGCGCTGACATGGCCCTCCAGCGAGGTGCCGGTACCGAAGGGCACGATCGGCACTTTGTGGGCGGCGCAGATCTTGACGACCTCGGACACCTCCTCGGTCGACTCCACGAAGGCGACGCCGTCGGGCGCCAGAACCGGGTGGTGGTCCTCGCCCTGGCCATGCTGGTCGCGCACCGCCTGGGCCGTGGAGAACCGGTCGCCGAGACGCTGCTTGATCGCCTTCAAGGCCGCGTCGTAGTTGGAATCGGACCGGTGCTGAACCTTCGCGTCGAGCTGAAGCGCCATGGGCTTACGGGCCTTTCCGAGATGAGGGGCCGCCCCAGGGGGCGCCGTATGGCTTAAGACTAGGCCCCACCGCTGGCACCGGCAAGCCCGCCCGTATGGCGAGCCCCGATAGCCGGGCTGCCCGCCTCAATTGCCTTGCCTTGAAAGATCACCCATCATCGCCCACGGGAGCCCATCAAATGGGTAAGGGGAGCGACGGCCCTCATGGAAACCTTGAACATCGGCGACCAAGTCGAATTCAGCGACGCCCGCCAGGTGCGCAAGCGTCTGGTGATGTCGGAACGCATTGAGATGGAGATGGTCTGCTACGAGCCCGGACAGCGGACCGTGGAGCATCACCACGTCGGCCAGGACGAGATTTTCCACATCCTCGAAGGTGACGGCACGGTGATGGTCGAGGACGAGGCCGTGCCGGTGAGCGCCGGCAGCGTCGTCTACATCCCCGCCGGCGTGAAGCACTCGGTGGAGACCGACGAGACGCGCCTGATCATGGTTTTCTTCAAGAGCCCCGGCCGCAGCGGAAAGCGATCCGGAAAGGGCTGACCGCCTCTGCGAAGCGGTCACGCAAGGACCGGCACGTCCGACACGAACATAGGCGCTTGCGCCACCCGGCGCCTGCCGTCATCCTTCGGCCAAACCAAAAACACGGAGGGTGCCGGCATGGGCGATGCCGCGAATAACTTGCTGCCAACGAGCCTTGTCGGCTCCTATCCTCAGCCCGACTGGCTGGTCGACCGCGAGAACCTGCGCGGCCGATTTCCGCCCCGCGTGCGAGCGCTGGAGCTCTGGCGGGTCGATCCCAAATACCTGGAAGAAGCCCAGGACGACGCAACGCTGATCGCCATCCGCGATCAGGAGCGCGCCGGCATCGACATCGTCACCGACGGCGAGATGCGGCGCGAAAGCTATTCCAACCGTTTCGCCACGGCGCTCGAAGGGGTCGACATCGACAACCCCGGCAGCGCGCTCGACCGCTCCGGCCACCCCAACCCGGTGCCGCGCATCGCCGGCAAGATCAAGCGCAAGCACCCGGTCGAGGTGCGCGACACGGAGTTTCTGCGCGCCAACACCGACCGCAACATCAAGATGACCGTGCCCGGCCCCTTCACCATGTCGCAGCAGGCCCAGAACGACCACTACGAGCATCTGGCCGATGCGGCGATGGACTATGCCGCCGCCGTCAACGAGGAGATCAAGGACCTCTTTGCGGCCGGCGCCGACTATGTCCAGATCGACGAGCCCTACATGCAGGCGCGCCCCGAGCCGGCGCGCGAATACGGGCTCGCCGCCCTCAACCGGGCGCTCGACGGGGTGACCGGGACGACGGCGGTCCATATCTGCTTCGGCTATGCCGCCATCATCCACGAGCGGCCGGAAGGCTATTCCTTCCTGCCCGAATTCCAGGAATGCTCGTGCAACCAGGTCTCGATCGAGACCGCCCAGTCACATCTCGACTGCAAGGTGCTGGAAACCCTGCCGGACAAGACCATCATTCTCGGCGTCATCGATCTGGAAGACATGACGGTCGAAACGCCGGATCAAGTCGCCGAGCGTATCCGCCGGGCGCTTCCATTCGCGGATGCAAGCAAGATCATCGTCGCTCCCGATTGCGGCATGAAGTACCTGCCGCGCGACGTCGCCTATGCCAAGCTCGAGACGATGGTCGCCGGCGCGGCCATCGTGCGGTCTGAGCTGGCGAAAGCGGCCGAGTAGCGACGCGGACCCACGTGCCATGGAACGCAGCACCGAGCGCTTCCTGACCACGCATACCGGCAGCCTGCCGCGCCCGGACGACCTCATTCAGATGATGTTCGCCAAGGAGGACGGCGAGCCGGTCGACCACGCCGCCCTCGAAGCGCGGATCGAAAGCGCGGTCGCCGAGGTCGTCGCCAAGCAAGTCGAGGCCGGCATCGACATCGTCAATGACGGCGAGATGAGCAAACCGAGCTATGCGACCTACGTGAAGGACCGGCTCGCCGGCTTCGGCGGCGAAAGCCATCCGTTGACCTACCAGGACCTCGTCGAGTTTCCCGAGATGGCCGCACGGGTGTTCGGCGATCCCGGCCGCAAGCGCCGCAAGACACCGGGCTGCAACGCCCCCATCACGGTCGTCGACCGCGAAGCCGCACGCACCGACGCTCGCAACCTGAGCGCAGCCCTCGCAGGCAATAATGCGGTCGAGGGCTTCATCAGCGCCGCGTCGCCGGGCGTGATTTCGCTCTTCTTTCATAACGGCCACTACCCCGACCACGAGGCTTACCTTTTCGCCATCGCCGAGGCCATGCGTGACGAGTACGAGGCGGTGGTCGAGGCCGGCCACGTGCTCCAGCTCGACTGCCCCGACCTCGCCATGGGCCGGCACATTCAGTTTGCCGAGCTGCCGCTCGCCGATTTCCGTAAGCACGCGGAGATGCATGTCGAGGCGATCAACCACGCGCTCGTCAACTGCGACCCGTCGCGTGTGCGCCTCCATTTGTGCTGGGGGAACTACGAGGGCCCACATCATTGCGACGTGCCGCTCGCCGACATCATCGACATCGCCTTCAAGGCACGCGTCGGCGGCATATCCTTCGAGGCGGCCAATCCCCGTCACGCGCATGAATGGACGGTCTTCGAGACTGTCAAGGTGCCCGACGACAAGGTGATGATCCCGGGTGTGATCGAATCGAAGTCGAACTTCATCGAGCACCCCGAACTGATCGCCCAGCGTATCGGCCGCATCGCCAAGCTGGTCGGCCGCGAACAGGTGATCGCGAGCAGCGACTGCGGCTACGGCACCTGGGTCGGCCAGGCGGCGGTCGTCCCGGAGATCGTCTGGGCGAAGCTCGCGGCCATGGCCGAGGGCGCGCGGCTGGCCTCGAAGGACTTCTGGTCCTAAACCAGGCGCGCTTAGAGCAGGTCGTGATTAGATCGAATCACTTCTTGATTCGACCTAATCACGTGAATCTGCTCTATTATCAAATAGTTAGATCGGATTCACGCATTTCTGCCGGATCAAATTTTGATCCGGCAGAAATGCGACCCGATCTACGGACGGCGAAGCGCCAACAGGCCCGCTGGGCCGACGCGACCTGCAGCGCAGGCGCAGCGTAACGAATGGACGAACTCGAGCTCTTCAAACGACTGGGCGTGGCGCTCGCCGCCGGCATGCTGATCGGCCTCGAACGGGGCTGGCACGAGCGCGCCATGCCCGAGGGCTCGCGCGTCGCCGGCATCCGCACCTTCGCCATCATCGGCTTGCTGGGCGGGCTCTGGGCCCTGCTCGGCGAGTTGGTCGGCGAGGTCGCCCTCGGCTTCGCCTTCCTCGCTTTCGCCGTCGTGATGATCATCGCCCGCGTCCGCGCCACGGCGAAGATCGACGATTACGGCATCACCACCGTTGTCGCCGCCCTCGTCACCTTCGCTCTCGGCGCGATTGCACTGCGCGGCCAGCTGTCGATCGCCGCCGCAGGCGCCGTGGTCACGGCCCTCCTCCTGGGCATCAAGCCAGCGCTGCATGAGCTCGTCGAGCGCATCGAGGCCGCGGAGCTGAACGCGGTCTTGAAGCTTCTTTTGATGACCATCGTGCTGCTGCCGGTCCTGCCCGACCGGGGGTTCGGGCCATGGAAGACGCTCAATCCTTATGAGCTGTGGTGGATGGTCGTACTGATCGCAACAATGCACTTCGTCGGCTACGTAGCGGTCAAGCTGGTCGGCGAGCAGCGCGGCATTCCGCTGGCCGGCCTCGCGGGCGGACTGGTCGCCTCCACCGCAGTCGCCGTCAGCTTCTCCCGCCTGGCGCGGAAGGCGCCCGCGGCATCGCGCTTGCTCGCAGCCGGGATCGTGCTGGCCTCGGCGACCATGTTCGTGCGCGTCATCGTTATCGTCGGTGTCATCGAACCAAAGCTGCTTGCCATCCTCGCCTGGCCATTTGGCGGCGCTGCACTTACGGCGTTCGCAGGGGCGGTCCTTTTATGGCGTCACAAGAAGTCGTCGCCCCCGGCGAAGCACGACGCGATCGCCCGCAATCCGTTCGAGTTCGGGATGGCGCTCAAGTTCGGCCTGCTGCTGGCGTTCGTGATGATCGCGGCGCGGGGGCTGAAGGACTGGTTCGGCGCTGCCGGCATCTACGCCTTGAGCCTGCTGTCGGGCGTGGCCGACGTCGATGCGGTGACGCTGTCGCTCTCCAAGCTGGCCGGCGTCGATCTCTCCTTGACCGTGGCGGCCGCCGGGATCGCGCTCGCAACGGTCGCCAACACGGTGGTGAAGGCGGGCATCACGAGCGCGGCCGGCGGCATGGCCATGGCCCGGACCGCCGGTCTTGCGTTCGCGGCCTCGCTCATCGGCGGAGTCGCGGCGACGGTCGTAATGCTGCTGCTGCGCACGCCGGCCGCCGGATGATCGCTGCGCCAAGGCTTCACCGACGCCGGAGGCTATGCTACGTCGCCTGTCCCAGACCGGCGAATACCCGACACCGCGAGCCCACGCTGCCAATGGACAAGAAACCACCCGAGCCCAAGCTCAACTTCGAGACGACCGATCCCGATTGGGGCACCGATTTCGGGCCGCCGATCAGCAAACGAAAGCGGCTGCTTTGGGCGACCGCCTGCATCGTCTTCGTGCTCGGTTTCCTGGCGGTGGCGATCATGATGGGTGGATCGAGCCCGACGCGGCCAGCGAAATGGGACACGGGCATCCCGACCTGGGTGCTGTTCATTCCCTTCGCGATCCTGCTCGTCGTGATCGGCCTCACCGCCGAGCGCATCGCGCTGTGGATCCAGCGCAAGCTCAATTGGAAGCCGGACGTCGACTGAGGTGTCATCCCGCGTGCGGGCTGGCTAGCCGCCGTAGAAGACGTTGTCGCCAAGCTCCCACATGGTAAGGATCGCCAGATCGGGCCGGCCCTCGGGCGTCTTGGCGACATGGGCCTCGACCACCTCGCCGATGACGATGTGATGGTCTCCGCGTTCGACGATCTCGGCGACCTTGCATTCCACGCTCGCCAACGCGTTCTCGAGGATCGGCGCACCGGTGGCGCCCGCCCGGTAAGGCTCGCCGCTGATCGTGTTGCCGTCCTTTTCCGCGGGCTTGAAGAAACCGAAGGCGATGCCCTGCTGGCCCTTGCCGAGCATGTTGAGGGCGAAATGGCCGGCGTCCTTGAGCGCCGCATAGGCACCCGAATCGGCCTTGACGCCGACGGCCACCAGCGGCGGCGCGAAGGCCGTTTGCGTGACCCAGTTGACCGTCGCGGCCCCGATCGTATCGCCGGCCTCCGCAGTCAGCACATAGATCCCGTAGGGGATCATCCGCAGCGCCGTCTTCTTTGCATCTTCGTCCATCGACGTCGTTCCTTTTCTTGTTGTCGTTCGCCTGACCGCTATCGCCCGTTCGCGCTCCTTTCTCGCGGTCCGGGCAGCCGTGGTCAAGCCCGCGCCGAGCGCAGGAGCTCTTCGCCGTGGGAATGGGTGTCAGCCGGTGCGGTGAATCAGGTGATAGCCGAAATCGGTCTGGACGACGTCGCTGACGCTGCCGGTCTCCAAAGCGAAGGCGGCCTGCTCGAATTCCGGCACCATCATGCCGCGTCCGAAGGAGCCCAGATCGCCGCCTTGCGCGCTCGACGGGCAATCCGAATGCTCGGACGCTAATGCGGCGAAGTCCGCACCGCCGGCGATCTCGGCCTTGAGCGCCTCGATCTGCGTCTTGGCCTCCTCTTCGCTGCGGGCGCTGTCGGCACCGAAGCCGATGAGAATATGCGAAGCGGTAATCCGGTCGGACATGGGCTGGGTCTCCTGAGTTCGGGATTGGTTGGTTGAAAAATTGCGCCGGAGACCGTCTCGGGCTATTCCGCCGCCGCTTTTCGTTCGGCCACTTTACCATAGCCGCCGCCTGCGGGCGTTTCGATGACGAATACGTCACCGGCGTTCATCTCGGTGCTGTCGGTGCCTGACAGCTCGGTCCGCGTGCCATCGGCGCGTTCGACCCAGTTGCGGCCGAGCGCGCCTGGCTCGCCGCCGGCAATACCAAAAGGCGGCACACTGCGATGCGAGGACAGGATCGCCGCCGTGAGCGGCTGCAGGAACCGCATCCGGCGGGTTGTGCCGTCGCCCCCCTTGTACTGTCCCGCCCCGCCCGAGCCGCGCCGGATGGCGAAAGATTCGAGCAGCACCGGGAAGCGCCATTCGAGCACCTCGGGATCGGTCAGGCGCGAATTGGTCATATGCGTGTGCACCGCATCGGTGCCATCGAAGCCCGGCCCGGCGCCCGAACCGCCAGCGATCGTCTCGTAGTATTGATACTCGTCGTCGCCGAAGGTGAAGTTGTTCATCGTCCCCTGGGCGGCAGAGAGCACGCCGAGCGCCCCGTAGAGCGTGTCGGTGATCGCCTGGCTGGTCTCGACATTGCCGGCAACGACGGCGGCCGGATATTTCGGGCTCAGCATCGAGCCATCGGGGATGATGAGCTCGATCGGCTTCAGGCAACCCGCATTCATCGGGATATCGTCATCGACCAGCGTGCGGAAGACATACAGCACGGCGGCGCGGCAGACGGCAGACGGCGCGTTGAAGTTGTTGGGCTGCTGGGGCGAGGTGCCGGTGAAATCGACTTTCGCCGTGCGCGCCTCTTTGTCGATCGAGATGGTGACCTTGATCTCCGCGCCTTGGTCCATCGGATAGGTGAAGCTGCCGGGCTCGAGCACGCCGATGACGCGCCGCACCTGCTCCTCGGCATTGTCCTGGACGTGCTGCATGTAGGCATGCACGACGTCGAGCCCGAAATGGGCGACCATACGGCGGAGCTCCTGGACGCCCTTCTCGCAAGAGGCGATCTGCGCCTTCAGATCGGCGATGTTCTGATAGACGTTGCGGACGGGATATTGTCCCGAGGTCAGCAGCTCTGTGATCTCCGCCTCGCGGAACTGTCCCCGGTCGACCAGCAGGAAATTGTCGATCAGCACGCCCTCTTCCTCGACCGTGGTCGAGTTGGGCGGCATCGAGCCGGGCGTGATGCCGCCGATATCGGCGTGGTGCCCACGGCTCGCGACATAGAAAAGAATATCGGATCCCGCATCGTCGAAGACCGGCGTTATTACCGTGACGTCCGGCAGATGCGTGCCGCCATTGTAGGGGGCGTTGAGGACGTAGACGTCGCCGGGGTTCATGGTGCCCGCGCGCTCGCGGATCACCGTCTGCACGCTCTCGCCCATCGAGCCCAGATGCACCGGCATATGCGGCGCGTTCGCGATCAGCAAACCCTCGCGGTCGAAGATGGCGCAGGAGAAGTCGAGCCGCTCCTTCATGTTGACCGAATAGCTCGTGTTCTCCAGCACCGAGCCCATTTGTTCCGCGATCGACATGAAGAGGTTGTTGAAGATCTCGAGCATCACCGGGTCGACTTCGGTGCCGACGGCGACGGCGCGCTCAAGCGGCACGGTGCGCGTCAGAACGACATGGTTGCGGCGCGTCACTTCCGCGCGCCAGCCCGGCTCGACCACGATGGTCGCGGTATCCTCGCGGATAATCGCGGGACCGTCGATCGCATGGCCCGGCGCGAGCGCGGCCCGGTCGTAAAGCGGTGTGTCCCGATCGGCGCCCTCGGTATGCATGGCCACGCGCGCGAGCGGTTCGGGGGCTCCACTGGCCGTTTCCGCCAGCTCCGGATCCTCGACCTGCTCGGTAACGCCGACGACCTCGGCCGAAACCGCCTCCACGATCAGCGCCTTGTCCGGCACGATGAAGCCATAGCGCTGCCGGTGCGCCGTCTCGAACGCCGCGACGATGTCGTCGATCTTCCCGAAATCGACGATCAGCGCGGAGTCGGTCCCCTCGTAGCGTAGATGCACCTTGCGCAGCACCGACATATGCGCGTCGTCGATACCCTGGCGGGCCATCTCGTCGCGGCCGTCCGCCGATATTTCCTCAAGCGATGCGTCAAGTTTCCCAATCAAGCTACTCTCAAGCTTGGCTTCGACCGCTCGCTCGCGCATGACCCGCATATCGGCGAGCCCCATGCCGTAGGCGGACAGCACGCCGCCGAAGGGATGCAGGAACACGCGCGTCATACCGAGTGCATCGGCGACCAAGCAGGCGTGCTGGCCGCCCGCGCCGCCAAAGCAGGCGAGCGTGTATTCGGTGACGTCGTAGCCGCGCTGGATCGAGATCTCCTTGATCGCGTTCGCCATGTTCTCCACGGCGATCTTCAAGAAACCCTCGGCCACTTCGGTGGGCTTGCGCTCATCGCCCGTTGCTTCGTGGATCTCCTTTGCGAGCGCCGCGAACTTTTCGCGCACGACCTCGACGTCGAGCGCCTCGTCCGCACCGGGCCCGAACACTTTCGGGAAGAATTCGGGATGCAGCTTTCCCAGCATCACATTGCAGTCGGTGACCGTGAGCGGGCCGCCGCGGCGGTAGCAGGCAGGCCCCGGATTGGCGCCTGCCGATTCCGGACCAACGCGGTATTTCGAGCCGTCGAAGACGCAAATCGAGCCGCCGCCTGCGGCCACCGTATGGATCTGCATCATCGGTGCGCGCATGCGCACGCCTGCGACCAACGTCTCGAAGGCGCGCTCGTACTCGCCGTTGTAGTGCGAGACGTCGGTCGAGGTCCCGCCCATGTCGAAGCCGATGATCGAGGTGAACCCTGCCATGCCGGCCGTCCGCACCGCACCAACGATGCCGCCCGCGGGCCCGGAGAGGATGCTGTCCTTGCCCTGGAAGAAGCGCGCGTCGGTCAGCCCGCCGTTGGACTGCATGAACATGAGCCGCGTCCCCTCGCCCAGCTCGCCCGCGACACGGTCGACATAGCGGCGCAGGATCGGCGAGAGATAGGCGTCGACCACGGTGGTGTCGCCGCGTCCGACGAGCTTCATCAGCGGGCTCGTCTCGTGCGAGACCGAGACCTGCGTAAAGCCGATCTCGCGTGCAAGCTCCGCCACCGCGCGTTCGTGGTCGTGGAAACGGTAGCCGTGCATGAAGACGATGGCGGCTGAGCGGATGCCGTCATCGTAGGCCGCTTGGAGATCCGCCCGGGCGCGCTCGAGGTCGACCGGCACAAGGACGTCGCCGCGTGCGCCCACCCGCTCATGCACCTCGACCACGCGTTCGTAGAGCAGCTCGGGCAGCTTGATGTGCCGGTCGAAGAGCCGCGGCCGGTTCTGATAGGCGATGCGGAGCGCGTCGGCGAAGCCTTCGGTGATGACCAGGACCGTGCGCTCGCCTTTGCGCTCAAGCAGCGCGTTGGTCGCCACGGTCGTGCCCATCTTCACCGCATCGACCGCCTCGCCGGCGATCGCCTCGCCACGGCCCACACCGAGCAATTCGCGAATACCCTGAAGGGCCGCATCGTCGTATTGCTCAGGGTTCTCCGACAGCAGCTTGTGGGTGACGAGCGCGCCGTCGGGACGCTTCGCCACCACGTCGGTGAAGGTCCCGCCGCGATCGATCCAGAACTGCCAATGTGCAGCGGCGTTGGTCATATCAGTCCTAGAGCTCGGTCCTAGAGCGCGGCGAGCTCGGCGTTCAGCAACTCGGTAACCAGCATATAGCCCGGCTTATGGGTGATGCAGATCGGCGGCTTGGCCTTTTCGACGATCGCCTGCGGCGTCACCCCGCAGGCCCAGAAGACCGGCACCTCGCCTTCCAGCACTGGCACCATCTCGCCGAAATCGGGCTTGTGCACGTCCGCAATACCGATGGCGGCCGGATCGCCGAAATGGATCGGCGCGCCATGCACGCTCGGAAAGCGCGAGGTGATCTGGATCGCCCGGATCGCATGCGCCGGCGTCAGCGGCCGCATCGAAACCACCGTCGGCCCGTGATAGCGGCCCGCCGGACGCGTTTCGATGTTGGTGCGGAACATCGGCACTTCCTTGCCCTGCTCGATGTGCCGCATGGGTACGCCGGCCTGGATCAGCGCCTCCTCGAAGGAAAACGAGCAGCCGAGCACGAAGGCGACGAAATCGTCCTGCCAGAGATGGCGGATGTCGGGCACGTCCTCGACCGCCACCCCGTCGCGGA
>JARRKQ010000003.1:0-95119 GCA_037387885.1 Alphaproteobacteria bacterium
CGGCACCTTGCGCGGGGTGCGCCCCGCCCCCACAATGCCCACCAAGACTGCGACCGTCATCCCAATGATCCGCGACACCAGGTGAAGGACCGATCGATGCGCTTTCGCTCGCTTGCCATAGCCGCCCTCGGCCTTCTCGTGCTCGGCGGGCCGCTCAGCCCGGCGCCCAGCCTGGCCGCGGAGGCCAAGGCACCCCTCAGCGGCGCCCAGGAAGAAGCGGTCAAGAAGCTGGTCAGGAAATACCTGATCGAGCACCCCGAGATCATCGTCGAGGCCATGGAGCGCCTGCGCGCCGAGCGTGAGAAGAAGCAGAAAGAGCAGGTCAAGGCCGCGCTCATCGTCAAGCGCCAGGAGATCTACGGAGACGCGTCGAGCCCCGTCGCCGGCAATACGAAGGGCGACGTGACCATCGTGGAGTTCTTCGACTACCAGTGCGGCTACTGCAAGAGCGTGGTTAGCCGGCTGATGAAGACAATCAAGGCCGACGGCAAGATCAAGATGATCTTCAAGGAATTCCCGATCCTGGGCCCCCAATCGGTCTTCGCCTCGCGGGCGGCGCTGGCGGCCAAGAAGCAGGGCAAGTATTTCGAGTTCCACAACGCGATGATGCGGCTCAAGGGCGCGGTGACGCAGGATAGCGTCTTCGCGGTCGCGAAATCGGTCGGCATCGACACCAAGCAGCTCGCCAAGGACATGCGCGATCCAGCGATCGAGAAGGCGATCCGGGCCAATTTCGCCCTCGCCCGCTCGCTCCGCATCAACGGCACCCCGGCCTTCATCATCGGCGATCATCTGGTGCCGGGCGCGGTCAACCAGCAGATGCTCGAAGGCTATATCGAGGCAGCCCGCAAGAAGAGTGGCTGAGCCTGTTCCCCGATAGCTGGTGTCGTGCATGCGCGGGGCCTCAGCAGCCCGCATGAACACTACCCGATTAGCGGGTTCTTAACCTAATCCAGCCAGTTTAAGTCGGTTCCGGCCGGCCCATCCGAGGCGCGGCCGCGACCGTGTGGGCTGGGAGCTCTGTCGCATGCTGGTTATCGTTGGCGCCGTTATCGTTCTGGGCAGCGTGCTGGGCGGCTACGTGGCGCTGGGCGGTCACATCGCGGTGCTGATCCAGCCCTTCGAGGTCGTGATCATCTGCGGCGCCGCGATCGGCGCCTTCATCATCTCCAATCCCAAGGCAGTGCTGTCGAAGACCATGTCGGCGATTTCGTCGACGCTGAAGGGCTCGAAATACGACAAGCAGGCTTATCTCGAGCTCCTCGGCCTGCAATACACGCTCTTCAAGCTCGGCCGCTCAAAGGGCCCGCTGGCGCTCGAGCAGCATCTGGAGAACCCCGAGGAGAGCACCGTCTTTCAGGCCTTCCCGCGCATCGCCGCCGACCATCACGCGATGACGTTCATCACCGATTATCTGCGTCTGCTGACGCTCGGCACCGACAATCCGCACGAGCTGGAATCGCTGATCGACGAGGAGATCGAGACGCATCATCACGAGCAGTCGAAGATCTCCACCGCCGTGCAGGAAGTCGCCGACGGGCTGCCCGCGCTCGGCATCGTCGCCGCCGTGCTCGGCGTCATCAAGACCATGGGCGCGATCACCGAGCCGCCGGAAGTGCTCGGCAAGCTGATCGGCGGCGCGCTGGTCGGCACCTTCCTCGGCGTGCTGCTCGCTTACGGTTTCGTCGGCCCGCTCGCCGCCTCGCTGAAGGCGCTCTACGACTCCGAGACCAAATACTACATGTGCATCAAGGCCGGCCTGGTCGCCTATCTGCAGGGCTACGCGCCGGCGGTTTGCGTGGAATTCGCCCGCAAGGCCCTCTACAGCTCGGTGCGGCCGACCTTCTACGAGGTCGAAGAGGCGACGGAAGCCGCGCCCAAGGTTACGTAGCGGGGCGCCATGGCCGCGGATGGCGGCGCAGCCGCAAGCAAAACAAAGGGCCAGACGGACCAGCCTGTCCCGATCATCATCAAGAAGGTCAAGAAGGCCAGCCATGGCGGTCATCACGGCGGCGCCTGGAAGGTCGCCTACGCCGATTTCGTGACCGCGATGATGGCCTTCTTTCTGCTGCTGTGGCTGCTGAACGCGACCACCGAGGAGCAGAAGCAGGGCATCTCCAACTACTTCGCGCCGGAAGCGGTGTCGTATTCGCAGTCGGGCGCCGGCGGCATGCTGGGCGACCGGACGCCGACCAAGAAGGGCGCCAACAAGAGCCCGTCGAGCCCGACCGGTATCGTCGTGCCCTTGCCGCGCGAGAAGAAGGAGCACGACAAGGACGGCGAGGGTAAGTCCCCCAACACCAAGAAGGGCGAAGGCAAGACGCCCGACGCCGCCAAGGGCAACGGCCCGGCGAAAGAGGAAGAAAAGAAGCTGAAGAAGGCCGCCGACGAGCTGCGCCAGGCGATCGAGAAGTCACCCGAGCTCAAGGGGCTGACGAAGAACCTGCTGATCGAGACGACGCCGAAGGGCCTGCGCATCCAGCTCGTCGACCGCAACAACATCGCCCTCTTTCCCCTGGGCAGCGCCAACATGCTCCCCCACACGCGGAAGCTTCTGAAAAAAATCGGCGAACTCGCGGCCAAGATGGACAACAAGATCGCCATCGAGGGCCATACAGACGCCACGCCCTATAAGGACACCGCCGGCTACACCAACTGGGAGCTGTCGGCCGACCGGGCGAACTCGACCCGGCGCATGCTGCAGAGCTTCGGGGTCGCCGGCGCGCGCGTCGTCGAGGTGATCGGCAAGGCCGCGCGCGATCCGCTGATCAAGGAAAACCCGCGCGATCCCCGCAACCGGCGCATCAGCATCACCCTGCTGCGCAAGCATTCGCTGAGCGGCGGTGGCGCCAGGAGCGGCGGCAAAGACGGTGGGGGCCCTGCCAAGCCGCCCGCCAAGGGCGCGGCGACCGGTAAGAAATAGCGGGCGTCGCCGGCCTGTCGGACCGCGCGGCCCATCAAAATCGCACATCGGTTTTTGAACCAGGAGGGCGCCACGCGGCGTTGAACCGGCCCCGGCCGGTCCCAACCTCTATGGGTATCATGAGGCACCGCGAACCCCGCCGCCGGCCCGGCTCGACCCTCCCCACGCTCGGTATGGGCGGGACGAATCAGCGCGAGCAAACCGGCCGCGAAGACGGCACGGGCGCGGACCTCGGCGCCACCCCGCACCACCAAAGAAGCAGCGAAGCTGCCGGCACGGCCTTTTCCGATCCGGCCTTCGTGAGCGACATCGTCTTCAAACGGGTCCTCGCCCATGTCGTCGATTCGGCCATCCTGCTTGCGGTCATGGCGCCGATCGGTTTCTTCATGATCCTGGCTGCGATCGCGACCTTGGGCCTGCTGATCGTGCCCTTCGCCTTCGCCTTCCTGGCGTTGCGTTTCCTTTACTATGTCGGCTTCACGGCGGGCACGAGGAGCGCCACGCCGGGCATGCGCATGCTGGGCATCGAGCTGCGCACCGCCTCGGGTGGGCGGCCCGATTTCCTGCAGGCGTTTCTGCGCCTTACGGTCTACTACGTGCTGGTCGCGCTGCTGACCCCGCTCATCCTGCTGGTGGCGCTGTTCAATGCGCAGCGCCGCGCCGTCCACGACATGGTCTCCGAGACGGTGGTGGTGAACCGGCTGGACATCACGGCGACCTAAAATCCTCAATCCGCAGCTTTGGTTAACCATTCGCGCCTGCCTGTCTTGCGCAGGGCCGTAGGCTCGGACTATGATTCGGCGGTAGATATTGGTGAACGAAAGACCGCCGCACGGCTTCGCGACAAGCCGGATCGCCCGCTCCAAGGACCCGCCCCGAGAACTACGCCGGACCGCCCGCACGAAGCACACCGTATGACCTCGCAAACCCTCAAGCTCCCCCGCCATTTTTACCGGATGCCGCCACGGCCCTGCCCCTATCTGCCGGGCCGGACCGAGCAGAACGTGTTCACCGAGCTGGCCGGGGTGGACGGGGTGGCGCTTTACGACATCCTCACCCATGCGGGGTTCCGGCGCAGCCACAACATCGCCTATCGGCCGACCTGTCCGGGCTGCAATGCCTGCGTCTCGGTGCGGGTGGTGGCGAGCGCCTTCAAGGCCTCGCGCTCGCAGCGCCGGGTGCTGGCGGTGAACGACGACCTGCGCTGTACCGAGCGCGCCGCCGCAGCGACCGAAGAGCATTACGACCTCTTCGCCCAGTATGTCGCCTCGCGCCACAATGACGGCGAAATGGCGGCGATGGGTTTCGCCGACTATGCGGCGATGGTCGAGGAGAGCCCGCTGTCGACCTATGTCGCCGAGTACCGCGACCCGAACGGGCTGCTGCTCGCCTCCTGCCTCACCGACCGGCTCTCTGACGGGCTGTCGGCGGTCTACAGCTATTTCGATACCGAGGTGACCGGGCGCAGCCTCGGCACCTACATGGTGCTGCGGCTGATCGACCGCTGCCGCGAGCTCGGCCTGCCCTATCTCTATCTCGGCTATTGGATCAAGGGCGGCAAGAAGATGTCCTACAAGACCCGCTTCCGCCCGCTCGAGGCGCTGGGCGCCGACGGCTGGGCGCCGATCGTCGAAGACGACATGGCGGACGCGACAACCGAAGCGGAGCCGCAAGAGGTCTGAGCCGGCCCGAGCCGGTCGCAGCGCGGCCGTAACCCACGCAGCTTTGTTGCCATTTCGAATCCGAAGAGTATGATGGCGCCGATTGATCCTTGCCCGTCTCCGGCAAGGAAGGGAGGACATCGTCATGTGCGCCCCGGCTGCCCGAACCGCAACACGGCGGGCGAGCTTCGACCCAGCAACGCAGATACGGTGCGGCCGTGGCCGCCACCGCGTTTGAGCGCTCACCCGCCCGGCCCCGCCGGGACCAAGGAACCGCTCCGACGCTGTCTTGCCAAGGCGCGCACTTCATGACAATGAGGACGGAGAACACGGGTTGTTCGCTTCCGACGCGTCGGACGATGCGCCGGTCCATGGCATCCGCCCGCGGCCGACACGGTCCGCGCGGCGTCCCAAGATACGCGCAATAGAAGGAGAGCAACATGAACCGGCGCGATTTCATTTCAGGTGGTGTCGTTGGCCTCGTCGTCGGCGGTGCCGCCGGCTGGTTCGGCCGCGCCAGCCAAAGCAAGAAGATGGCCGAAGCCCCCAAGAAGGCCGACGGCGGCATGACCAAGCCCGCCGCACCGGCCGTCATGACCAAGAAGGTCAAGCAGCTTCGCATGGTGACCTCGTGGCCGAAGAACTTCCCCGGCCTCGGCACCGCCGCGAACCGCGTCGCCGAGCGCATTAACAAGGCCTCCGACGGCCGCTACGAGATCAAGGTCTTCGCCGGCGGCGAGCTGGTGCATCCGCTGAAGTGCAACGACGCTGTCCAGCAGGGCAACGCCGACATGTACCACTCGGCCGACTACTACTATCAGGGCAAACACAAGGCCTATAACTTCTTCACCGCCGTGCCCGGCGGCTTCACCGCGACCGAGATCGACGCCTGGATCTTCCATGGCGGCGGCCAGGCGTTGTGGGACGAGGTCGGCGCGCAGTTCGGCGTCAAGCACCTGCCCGGCTCCAACACCGGCATGCAGATGGGCGGCTGGTTCAAGAAGCCGATCACCTCGATCGACGACTTCAAGGGCCTGAAGATGCGCATCCCCGGCCTGGGCGGTGCGGTGATCAAGCAGCTCGGCGGCACCTCGGTGACGCTCGCGGGCTCGGAGATCCTGCCCAACCTGCAGTCGGGCAACATCGATGCGACCGAGTGGGTCGGGCCCTGGAACGACCTCGCCTTCGGCTTCTACAAGGTCGTCAAGAACGCCATGTATCCGGGCATCCACGAGCCGGGCTCGATGCTCTCGGTCGGCATCTCCAAGAAGTTCTGGGACGGCCTTTCGGCGACCGATCAGGCGCTGTTCACCGCCTGCTGCCTGGCCGAGAACGATTATGGCTATGCCGAGTTCGTGGCCAATAACACCGCCGCGCTCGAGACGCTGGAAGGCAAGCACGGCGTCAAATACATCCCCTTCCCGAAGGATGTGTTCGAGAAGATGGCCGAGGCCGCGCGCGACGTCGTCGCCGACGTCGCCAAGTCGGATCCGCTGACCAAGAAGGTCTACGAGAGCTACATCAAGTTCCGGAAGAACGCCTCAACCTGGTCGCGTTATTCGGATGCGATCTACTACAACTACCGCGACCTGGTTAAATACTAGGCGCGAATGGACGCGGGCGTTTCGCGCGCCCGCGTCCTTCGATTTTGTGCTCCGATGATCAGGATACTTGCCGGCTTGCCTGGATCCGGCAGCGCGTTTGATGGCCGCCTCGCCTGATATCGTCGTCGTTGGCGGCGGCATTGCCGGCGCATCCATAGCGATCGTTCTGGCGCGCAGCGGCCATTCGGTGCTCGTGCTGGAAAAGAGCACCGAGCATACCGACAAAGTGCGCGGCGAATCGATCACGCCCTGGGGTGTGGCCGAAGCCCTCCAGCTCGACCTTCTCGACATTCTGCTGGACGCCGGCGGCCATTACGCCTCCAGGCTCATCATCTACGGCGAAGGCATCGACCCTGAGGCAGCGCAAGCGGGGGCGATCAATATTTCTGGGCTCATTCCCGGCGTCGGCGGCAATCTCAAGCTCGGCCATCCGGCCATGTGCCAGGCGCTCGACGATGCCGCGGTTGGCTGCGGCGTCCGCCTGTTGCGAGGCGTGCGCCGGGTCGAGGTGACGCCCGGCGCGCCACCGACCATTGCATTCAAACACAACGACGATACGGTCGAGCTGCGCCCGCGACTGATCGTCGGCGCCGACGGGCGGGGCTCGGCGGTGGCGAAACAGATCGGCGCGGAGGTGCAGACCGACCCGCTGCATCACATCTTCGGCGGCCTGCTGATCGACGAGTGCCCGGACTGGCCGGACGACACGATGGTGACCGGCACCGAAGGGAACGGCACGTTCTACATCTTCCCGCAGGGCCAAGGGCGGATCCGGCTTTACTATGCCTACGACGCGGACCGACGGCGCGAGTTCAGCGGGCCCGACGGCGCCGCCAATTTCCTCGCCTCCTTTCGGCTCGGGACCGTGCCCGGCAGCGAATGGGTGGCGGCGGCCCATCCGGCCGGACCCTGCCAAGGCTATCCGAACGCCGACACCTGGGTTGACCGGCCTTACGCGCCGGGGGTCGTGCTGATCGGCGACGCGGCGGGCCACAACGATCCGACGATCGGCCAGGGCATCTCGATCGCTTTCCGCGACGTGCGGCTGGTCGCCGAAGCGCTTGCCGCCCACGACGACTGGACGCCCGACATCTTCGAGCCCTATGCCGCCGAGCGGCGCCGGCGCATGCGCCGCCTGCGCGTCACCGCCCAGCAGTTTTCCAAGTATCGCTGCGTCTACACCGAGGAAGCGCGGGCGAAACGCTTCCGCGCGGCCGAGCGGCTGGCCAAGGATCCGAGCCTCGCCACGCCATTCCGCGCTGTGCTGATGGGCCCGGATCTGCTGCCCGACGAAGCCTACGAGCCCGCGGTGTGGCAGCGCTTGTTCGACTAAACCAGCGCTATCGGACCGATTGCCGATACGCCTTTTTCGCAGGTGACCATAGCGCCTTGCGGATAATTCGCGGGGGGTTTGCGGGTCGCGGCAATCCCGCTATACAGCTAAGCGAAGCGGGGTCGCCGATAAGAACCTTACAGAATGCGGCCCTTGGGGAGGCGCGCGCTTGGACGATCTGACCAAGCTCTACAAGACCATCGATGCGATCAACCGCAAGGTCGGGCTGACCGTGGCCTGGCTGGCGCTCGGCATGGTGCTAGTGCAGTTCACCGTGGTGATCAGCCGTTACGTCTTTTCCGTCGGCTCGATCCCGGCGCAGGAGACGATCTGGTACATGCACGGCGCGCTATTCATGATCGGCGCCGGCTATACGCTGCTGCGCGACGGCCATGTGCGGGTCGACCTCTTCTACCGCGAGGCCAGTGCCAAGCGGAAAGCGGCGATCGATCTGCTCGGCGTGATCTTCTTCCTGCTGCCGGTCTGCGTGCTGGTCATCTGGATGTCCTGGGGCTACGTGATCAACGCCTGGACCGTGCTGGAGGGCTCGACCGAGACCAACGGCATCCCGACCATCTTCGCGCTCAAGACCGTGGTGCCGGTGGCCACGCTGTTCCTGGCGCTCCAGGGCGTCGGGCTGGGCGCGCGCTGCCTGATCGTGCTGGGCGGCGGCGAGATGGCGCCGGCCGAGGCGCCGGATGAGAGCGCCGAGATACGGGCGACGCCGCGCTCGAGCCGCAACATGGTGGTGAGCGTCGGCGTCTTCCTGCTGGCGGTCGAGTTTCTGACCTTCCTTATCGGCCTTGCCCATACGGGTCCCGCGATTGCGGTCGCGCGACCCATCGTGCTCGCGGGCCTGCTCACGCTCGCCTATCTGGGCGCCAACTGGGGGCGCGTCGCCGCCGTCATCGGCCTCTTCGTCGCGGCGGGGCTCAGCATCCATTACGGCGCGCTGGCGAGCGGTGATCCGGGCGCGATCATGACGCTGCTCGCCTATGGCAACATCGTGAGCGCGCTCGTGCTCGCGGTCATGCCCTGGGCCGCGGACGGCACCAGCCACAAGGACAACGGCCCCGCCGCGAGCCCCGGCTTCGCGGTGGTCTGGGGCATCGTGCTTTACGTGATGGCGACCGAGGCGCTGTGGTTCATCGACACGCTACTCGACACGATCGGCACGGTGAGCTTCGCCGATCTGCCGCGCTGGGCGGTGCCGGCGGTGATCCGCATCGTGCTAGTGGCGGGTATCCTCCTGCTGCCCTTCTACCGCGGCAGCGCGGTGGCGCGGCGGGCGCTCGCCGGCTATCTGGGGCTCTCGGTGCTGTGGGCGGTGGGCCAGCTGCTGTTGGGCCGCCCCGAAGGGTTCATCATCCTTGTCGGCACCAGCAGTGAGATCGGCACCATCGTGGTCGCGGTGCTGCATGCGGGCATGGCCTGGTTCGTCCTCAACTCGATGGCGGTCAGCGCCTTCCAGGCGGCACAGCGCGGCGGGCAGGCCACGATCACCCAGCTCGAGGCCGAAGGCTGATGGAAGGCTTCGTCTTCGACGCCCAGCATATCGTCTGCATCACCATGTTCCTGGCGGTGTGCGCAGCACTTCTGTGCGGCTTTCCCGTCGCCTTCACCCTCGCCGGCACGGCGCTGCTCTTCGCGCTCGGCGCCTCGGCCTTCGGCCTTCTCGACTTCAAGCTGATCGGCGCCTATCCGCAACGCATCTTCGCGGTGATGGTGAACGAGGTGCTGATCGCCGTGCCGCTATTCGTCTTCATGGGGGTGGTGCTCGAACGCGCCAAGATCGCCGAGGAGCTGCTCGACAATATGGGCCGGCTCTTCGGGCCGATGCGCGGCGGGCTCACCGTCTCGGTGAGCGTGGTGGGCGCGCTGCTCGCGGCCTCGACCGGCATCGTCGGCGCCACCGTGATCACGATGGGGCTCTTGTCGCTGCCGACCATGCTGCGCCGGGGCTACGATCCGGCGCTCGCCTGCGGCTCGATCTGCGCCGCCGGCACGCTGGGCCAGATCATCCCGCCCTCGATCATCCTGGTGCTGCTGGGCGACCAGCTCGCCGTCGCCTACCAGAACGCGCAGTTCAAGATGGGCATCTTCTCGCCCGACACGGTCTCGGTGCCCGACCTCTTCGCCGGCGGCGTGTTTCCTGGGCTGGTGCTGGTCAGCCTCTACATCGTCTATCAGATCACGATCGGCTGGCTCTATCCCAAGACCTCGCCCTCGATCCCCGACGACAGCGGCGGCGCGCCGCGGCCAGAAACCGCCGGATTCCTGCGCTACGCGGTGATCGCACTGGTCATCGCCTGCGTTGCCGCCGCGGCCTTCGACGTACTGGCGGTGTGGCAGAACCTCGCGATCCTCCTGGGCGGCGCCTTGTTGATCTGGGGGCTGGCGCTCAACCCCGCGCGCTGGCTGCCAGCCGTGATCGGCCTCGTCTTTCTGCTCGCCGGCACCGTCTTCGTGAACGACATCCTGGGCGCGCTCTTCCCCGGCAAGATCCTGTCGATGACCTCGCCGCACGTCTTCCTGACCGGGCTGATCGCGCTTGGCGGCGTGCTCTACGGCGCGCTCTCCAATCCGCTCAGGGATCCGTTCTGGCACCGCATGATGCATGCGCTGTTCGCGCCGATCATCCTGATCGTCGCCGTGCTGGGCTCGATCCTCGGCGGGCTTGCCTCGCCCACCGAGGCCGCGTCGGTCGGCTGCCTGGGCGCGATCTGGATGGCGGGGTACCGGCTCGACGAGGCGAACGGCAAGTGGATCCTGCGCGCCGGGCTCGCCTTCATCACGCTGCTGCTGATCACCTCGTTCTTCGATCTCCGCGTCGGGCGCACCCGTGTGGCCTGGTACGAGGTGCTGGTCTCGGTGATCGCGCTGGTGCTCTTCGTCATCGTGATCTACGGCACCATCGTGGCCCTGGCGCGGGTCTACAAGGTCCGCATCATCCACTCGGTGGTGCGCTCGACGATGGAGATCTCGGTTCTCGTCTTCGTCATTCTGATCGGCGCCTCGCTGTTTTCCCTTGTTTTCCGAGGGCTTGGCGGCGAGGCGATGATCGAGCACATCCTCCATTCGCTGCCGGGCGGCGCGATCGGCGCGCTGATCGTGGTGATGGCGGTGATGTTCGTGATGGGGTTCTTCCTCGATTTTCTCGAGATCATGTTCATCGTGGTGCCGATCGTGGCGCCGGTGCTGCTGCAGATGAAGATGCCCGACGGCCAGCTCATGGACCCGATCTGGCTCGGCATCATGATCGCGGTGAACCTGCAGACCTCGTTCCTCACCCCGCCCTTCGGCTTCGCGCTCTTTTATCTGCGCGGCGTCGCGCCGGAGAGCGTGACGACGCTGCAGATCTACAAGGGCATCATCCCCTTCGTAATCATGCAGGTCTGCATTCTGGTGGTGCTGTGGTTCGCGCCCGGCATCGTCACCTGGTTCCCGCATACGCTGTACGCGAAATAGGCACGTACGTACAAGCCGCTCGGCTTTGTCACCCCGGACTTGATCCAGGGTCCATCGGGTGATGATGCCAGTTACAACCGGTGGCGCGTGGGCGCCAGCGTATGGATCCCGGATTGCAAGCCTCGCTTGCCGAAATCCTTTCGGATTTCGGGCTCGCCTAACGTCCGGGATGACACTGAAGGTGAGTGTCTAGCCGTCGAATTTGTTGTTCCGCGGCGAGCCCTGGGGCGGCAGGCGGCCGGCCTGGGCGCGGCTGCCGAGCCAGTTCTTGAGTTCAGCCTTGGTCAGCGTACGCGTACGGCTGCCGCCATGCCAGGCGAGGCCCTCGGCGAGGGTGAACACCTTCACATCCGACAGCCCGCCATCCTTGTAGCGCTGCAGGCGGTTGCCGCGGCCGCGGTTCATCTCGGGCAGCTGCTCGACCGGGAAAATGAGAAGCTTCCGGTTCTCGCCGATCACCGCGACATGATCGCCTTCGGCCACCGAGCAGGCCTGCGCCTCGGCGTCGGAGCCAAGGTTCAGGATCTGCTTGCCGTTGCGGGTTTGGGCGACGACCTCGTCCTCGGGGACGATGAAGCCGCGGCCGTCGGAGGACGCGACGATGAGCTTGCGGCCCGGCTTGTGGACCATGAGGGCCACGATCTCCTCGGCATTGCCGATATTGACCATGAGGCGGAGCGGCTCGCCGTGGCCGCGACCGCCGGGCAGCTTGTCGACGCCGATCGTGTAGAAGCGGCCGTTGGAGGCGAAGGCGATGAGGCGGTCGCTGGTCTGGGCGTGGATGCGGAATTGTTCCGCGTCGCCCTCCTTGTATTTCGCCTCCGCATCGGGCTCGAGATGGCCGGTCCGCGCGCGAATCCAGCCCTTGGCCGAGCAGAGGACGGTGACCGGCTCGACCTCCATGACGGTCTCGATCGGGATGATCTCGGCCGACGGCGCCTCGCCCATATCGGTGCGGCGGCGCCCGAGCGCGTCATCGCCGCCGAAGCGCTTGCCGGTCTCGCGGATCTGGTCGGCGATCACGGTCCAGCGCCGCTTTTCGTCCTTCAGGCGCTTGAGGTCCTTTTCCTCGGCCTCGAGCGCGCCCAGCTCCTCACGGATCTCGATCTCCTCGAGCTTGCGCAGCGCGCGCAGGCGCATGTTGAGGATCGCCTCCGCCTGGATGTCGGAGAGCTTCCACTTCTTCATCATCACCTTTTTGGGCTCATCCTCCTCGCGGATGATGCGGATCACCTCGTCGATGTTGAGGTAGGCGATGATGTAGCCGCGCAGGATCTCCAACCGGCGCGCGATCTTCTCCAGCCGGTGTTCGGTGCGGCGGACGAGGACGTCGTGGCGGTGGTCGAGGAAGGACTGCAGGACCTCGCGCAGGTTCATGACGCGCGGCGTGCCGGTGGCGTCGAGCACGTTCATGTTGAGCGAGAGGCGGGTCTCGAGGTCGGTGCGGCGGAACAGGCCCTCCATGAGGGCTTCGGCGTCGAGATTGCGGGTCTTGGGCACGAGGACGAGGCGCACATCCTCGGCCGATTCGTCGCGGATATCGGCCAATTGCGGCAGTTTCCGCTCGTGCATCAGGTCGGCCATCTTCTCGATCAGCCGGGCCTTCTGGACCTGATAGGGCATCTCGGTGACGACGATCTGGTAACCGCCGCCCTTGATCTTCTCCGTCTTCCAGCGTGCGCGCAGGCGGAAGCTGCCACGGCCGGTCGTATACGCCTCGACGATCGCCTCGCGCGGCTCGACCATGACGCCGCCGGTGGGCAGATCGGGGCCGGGGATGAACTCGACCAGCTTGTCGAAGGTGGCGCGCGGGAATTTGATGAGGTGGAGCAAGGCCTTGCAGATCTCGCCCGCATTGTGCGGCGGGATCGAGGTCGCCATGCCGACGGCGATGCCCGAGGCGCCGTTGGCGAGCAGGTTCGGGAAGTTGGCCGGCAGAACGGTCGGCTCCTCGCCCTCGTCGTCGTAGGTCGGGCGGAAATCGACGGCGTTCTCATCGATGCCTTCGAGAAGGGCCTGGGCGACCTCGGTCAAGCGCGCCTCGGTGTAGCGCATGGCGGCGGCGTTATCGCCGTCGACATTGCCGAAATTGCCCTGCCCGTCGATCAGCGGATAGCGGACGGCGAAGTCCTGCGCCAGGCGCACCAGCGCGTCGTAGACGGCGGTGTCGCCGTGGGGGTGGAACTTACCGATCACGTCGCCGACGACCCGCGCCGACTTCTTGAAGCCCTGGTCGGGGTCGAGCCGGAGCTGGCGCATCGCGTAGAGCAAGCGCCGATGCACCGGCTTCAGGCCGTCGCGGACATCGGGCAGCGAGCGCGCGGTGATGGTGGAGAGCGCGTAGGCGAGGTAGCGTTCGCCCAGCGCATCCGCCAGAGGTTTGTCGAGGACCTCGGCGGCGAAGACTTGGTCGGTCATGCGGAAATCCTTGAAGAACCGCGATAGGCGGAACCGCTAGATATAGTATTGAGATCGGGTTACAGGGGCAACATCAAGGTTGAGCGTTGGACGCTTATTTTTCCAGCGCAGCCTCGATCTTGCCGATCAGGCGCTCCAGCTCGTCGCGCTCGCGCGGGCTCAGCGCTTGCGCGATCCTGGCTTCGAGGCGGCGCGCGCGCGGCACCAGCATACCGTAAACCCGCCAGCCCTGCTCCGTCAGAAAGACCTCGAAGGTGCGTCCGTCGCCGGCCTTGGCGCGCTTACCGAGCAGGCCGAGCTCAAGCAGACGCGCGACCAGGCGGCTCACGGTGGCCTTCGGCTGGGTGCCGAGGCGGCGGATATCGACGGGCATGATGGGGCCGCGGTCGGCGACGATCGCCAATACCTTCCATTCGGGAAGCGCGATGAGGACGGGAGCCGCCGCAAGATCGGCTTCGGTGACGGTCAGGCGGTGACCGAGCGCGCCGAACCGATAGGGCAGAAAGTCGGCGAGACAAATTGTGCCGGCCGGGCGGTCTGCCGTCTTCGCAGCGATTGCATTGGCAGTCATCGGTCCCTGCCCTTTCCGGCGGCGTCGGCGCCATTGACAGCGCGAGGCGCGCGTCGTTAGAATTCGTTCCATATAGAACGAACTGAACCGCCGGGCAAGAGCGGGGATCGCGGGACCGCCACCGATAGGCCGGCCCGCCGAACGGGAGAGAACCGGACGATGTTCCTGAAAAATCAATGGTATGCGGCCGCCTTTCCGCATGAGCTCACGGACACGCCGGTCGCGCGCATGATCTGCGGCGAGCCGGTCGTGCTGTTCCGCACGGCGTCGGGCGCGCCGGTGGCATTGGAGGATCGCTGCCCGCATCGATACGCACCGCTCTCGGCCGGGCGCTGCGCGGGCGAGACGATCGCCTGCGGCTATCACGGCATCGAGTTCGGCCGGGACGGCGCCTGCATGCATATCCCGGGGCAGCCGAACATCCCGCCCAAGATGCGCGTGCGCAGCTATCCGATCGTGGAGAAGTCCGGCTGGGCCTGGATCTGGATGGGCGAGGCGGCCGCAGCCGATGCCGGCGAGATCCCGGATTATTACTGGCTGGAGTCCGAAGAATGGGTGAGCTTCGCGCGGCTCTACCCGATCAAGGCGCATTGGGAGCTGTGCGCCGATAACCTGCTCGACCTGAGCCACACCCCCTTCATCCACACCAAGACCGTGGGCGTGCGCGAGATGGCCGAGGTTCCGGTCAAGACCTGGACCGAGGGGACCCACGTCTACCAGCGGCGCACCATGGAGCAGGTGACGCCGAGCCCGTTCGTCGCCGAATGGGGCGGTTTCAAGGGCGCGATCGACCGCGTCGCCACGCTCGAATGGCAGCCGGCGGGCAACATGGCGGCGGCCCTCGTCTACGAGGACCCGACGAACCGCATCACGCTGCGGCTCACCAATCCCCTCACGCCGGAGACCGAGACGACGACGCATGTCTGGTTCGCCTGGTCGCGTGACTTCGGGCCGAAGGAGGAGGACCATCCCGCTTCGATCCGCTTCAAGGAGCAGAGCTTCGCCGTGATGGCCGAGGATGTCGGCATCATGGAGATCCAGCAGGCCGCGATCGACCGCACCGGTCGGCCGCGCCCGCCGGTGCCGATCAATGCCGACGCCACGCTGATCGCCGCGCGCAAGATGGTGGAGAAGCTGCTGCGGGAGGAAGCGGGCGACGGCGAGCGTCTCTCGGCCTGAGCGGCGAACGCACGGCGCCACACGCATGGACTTCGGCCTCAACTTCTTTCCGAGCGTCGGCCCGGACGAGCTGCCGGCCGACCGCTATTGGTCGGAAGCGCTCGCACTGTCCGAGCTCGCCGATGCGCTTGGCTATCATCACATCCGCACGGTCGAGCACTATTTCGAGCCCTATGGCGGCTACAGTCCCAACCCGATGTTGTTCCTGGCGGCCGCCGCGCAGCGCACCAAGCGGGCGCGGCTCATCACCGGGGCGGTGCTGCCGATCTTCAACAGCCCGCTCAAGCTCGCGGGCGAGATCGGCATGCTCGATGCGCTCTCCGGCGGGCGGCTTGAGGTCGGCTTCGCCCGCGCCTTCCTGCCGCACGAGTTCACGCGCTTCGGACGCAGCCTCGACGAATCGCGCGCTCGCTTCGAGGAAGGCCTGGCGCAGATCCTCGAACTCCTTGCCAAGGAGAACGTGTCCAGCGACGGGCAATTTCATTCCTTCGCGAACGTTACCTCGCTGCCACGGCCTGTGCAGACCCCTACTCCGCCGGTCTGGATCGCCGCATCGAGCACGCCGGAAAGCTTCCAGAAAGCGGGTGCGGCCGGGCACTCGGTGATGGCGATCCCGATGGCGGGCGGCAAGATCGCCGAGATCGTCGGGCTCTACCGCGAAGCCTGGCAGGCGGCGGGGCATCCGGGACGCGGGCGCGTCATGTTCGCGTTCTCGATGTGCTGCATGCCGACGGCCGATGAGGCGATCGCGCTCTACCGCGAGCCGATGAACGCTTATATGAGCGCGCTTGCCGATGCGACGGCGGGCTGGCTTGGCGGCAGCGCTTCGGCGGATTATCCGAACTACGACAAGATGGCCGAGACGATCCGCCAGCAGACCTTCGACAATCAGCGCGACAGCGGGCTCTGCTGGGCCGGCACGCCGGCCGAGATAAGACGCTGGATCGAAGACTACGCCTCCGTGGTAGACTTCGAGATCGCCTCGCTGCAGGTCAACCAGCACCTGATGCCGCGCGAGGCGGCAGAGCGGTCAATCCGCCTGTTCGCGGCGGAAGTGGCGCCCTACTTCGCCGAGCAGCCGGCAGCCGCGGCGGGCGAGTAGCCCGGACAAGGACTTTTGAGGAGAGACTGACATGGATGGCGGGCCCCTTCCCGACGAGCTTCGCAACGCCCCCGATCTCGATACGCTGGTGAGCCGCGCCGAGGCGCTCGACCTGTTGCCCGGCTGGACGCCGAAGGTCACGGCGGGCATGTGGTCCGAGCCCAAGACGCCCTATGTGCCGGCGCATTGGAAGTGGTCCGACGCCAAGGCGGCGATGGACGGGGCGCTGCGGCTCATCGACACCAAGCTCGCCGAGCGGCGCAACTTCGCCATGATCAATCCCTCGCAGACCGACACGTCCGCGACGATGAATTCGCTCGTCTGCGCCTACCAGGCAATCCTGCCGGGCGAGCATGCGCGCTCGCACCGCCACGCGCCCGACGCATTCCGCATCATCCTCGACTCGCACGGCGCCTGGTCCTGCGTCGACGGCGAGAAGCATCCGATGGAGACCGGCGACATCGTGCTGACGCCGGGCATGAGCTGGCACGGCCACGGCCATGACGGCGACGTGCCGGCCTTTTGGTTCGACGGGCTCAACGTGCCGCTGCTGCGCCGTTTGGAGCCGATGTTCTTCGAAGACCATCCCGACGGCATGGAGCCGATCAAGCGCACCGTCGAGGTCTCGCCCTACCGCTTCACCGGCGCCTGGCAGCAGGAGCAGCTCGGTGACGCGGCCGAGGACGCCGACGGGCATTTCGGCCACCGCATCGTGCTCGACACGTCGTCAATGCCGGCGATGGGCATTCATGTGCACCGCTGGGAGAAGGGCTTCGCCAGCCGGCCCTATCGCAGCACCGCCAATCAGGCCTTCATCGTCACCGACGGGAGCGGCTCGAGCACGATCGGCGAGGAGACGTTCGAATGGAGCTTCGGCGATACCTTCATCGCCCCCTGCTGGACCCGGGTGGAGCACAAGGCCTCGGAGCGCGCGACCGTGGTGGCGATGAGCGACGAGCCGGTGATGCGCTTCTGCAAGTTCTGGCAGTTCGAGGCGCTCGACTAAGCCGCCCCTGACGCGCTATGCAAGGCCTCACATCACGCAGAAGATATGAGGCGGCCCCATGCAGGTTCGGTCCCTGAGCGGCAAGCGGATCACCGAAGGCGCGATCACGGTCACGCTGATCGACGGCGACAACCTCGCGATTCTGACCAACGCCAAGAACGAGGCGCTTTCGGTGCCCAAGGACGAGGTCAACCGCGTGATCGAAAGCATCCGCACGCGCACCGCCAAGTACGAGTTCAAATCCGAGGGCGAAGCTGCGGAGCTCGAAAGCCAGCTGACTGCCTTGTGGAACCGCATCCATCACGCGACGGGCCACGCCAGCCCGATGGCGTGACGGCGGCCGGCCGTTTGTCCGAATATCCCGCATATCGTCCGTGAGCACCGACATCACGACCGCGCCGCTGACGCCCGAACGTTGGGCGGATTTCGAGACGCTGATGGGCCCCAAGGGCGGCTCCGGCGGTTGCTGGTGCATGCTGTGGCGCCAGACCAAGGCCGAGCACGACGCCAATGCCGGCGACGCGAACCGCGCGGCGATGAAGGCGATCGTCGAGAGCCGCGAAGCGCCGGGGCTGCTGGCCTATGAGGGCGAGGTGCCGGTGGGCTGGATCTCGGTGGCGCCGCGGCCGGCCTTTCCGCGGCTCGAAAGCTCACGGGTGCTGAAGCCGATCGACGACCAGGAGGTCTGGTCGGTCTCGTGCTTCCTGATCGAGAAGGGCCGTCGCCGGCAAGGCATCGCAACGAAGTTGCTGGAGGCGGCCTGCGACTTCGTGGCCGAGCACGGCGGGCATATCGTCGAGGGCTATCCCATCGTGGCGAACCGGCCCGACTATCCCGACGTCTACGCCTGGATCGGCTTCGACAGCGTCTTCAAGCGCGCCGGCTTCGAAGAGGTTGCCCGCACCTCGACCAGGCGCCGCATCATGCGGAAGATGCTGGAGACCTGAAGTCGGCCGGCAGCCCGTGGTCAGCCTGCCGTCTTCAGGCTATCCTCAACTACCAACCGCAACGGTGGGGACCAGCCGCGTGGCCACCGACACCGTCATCCGCAAGCTCGCCGCCGTCGCCGCGGCCGACGTGGTCGGCTATTCGCGGCTCATGGAGGGCGACGAGGCCGGCACCCTCGCCCGCCTCAAATCCGCCCGCGCCGACGTCATCGATCGCGCCGTCGCCGGGCACGGCGGCCGCATCGTCAAGACAACCGGCGACGGCATGCTCGTGGAGTTCGCCAGCGCTGTCGCCGCCGCGCAGTGGGCGCTGGCGGTGCAAGTGGCGTTAGCGGCGCGCGAACCGGAAAGGCAGGAGGACGAGCGCATCGCGCTGCGCATCGGCCTCAATCTGGGCGACGTGATTCTCGATGGCGACGATATCTATGGCGACGGGGTCAACGTGGCAGCGCGGCTCGAGGCATTGGCGCCGCCCGGCGGCATCGCCGTCTCCGGCGCGGTGCAGGAGCAGATCCACGGCAAGGTGGATGCCGAGTTCGTGGATGCGGGCGAGCATCACGTCAAGAACATCACCCGGCCGCTCAAGGTCTGGACCTGGCGGCTGGCGCCCGATCCAGGCGCGGCGACCGCTTCGATGACCGCGGCCGATGACGACGGAGAGCGGCCGTCGATCGTGGTTCTACCCTTCGTCGACATGGGCGGCGGGGCCGACCAGGAATGGTTTGCCGACGGCATTACCGAGGAGATCATCACCGGGCTCGCCCGCCTGCCCGGTTTCCTGGTCATCGCCCGCAACTCCGCCTTTACCTACAAAGGCCGCGCGGTGAACGTGAGCGAGATCGTGCGCGAACTGGGCGTGCGCTACGTCCTGGAGGGCAGCGTGCGCGCAGCGACCGGCCGTCTGCGCATCACCGCGCAGCTCATCGACGGCGCTACAAGCCAGCATATCTGGGCCGACAAGTTCGAAGGCGAGCCCACCGACGTGTTCGCCCTGCAGGATGAGATCACGCGCAAGATCATCAGCACGATCCAGCCAGAGATCATCCATGCGGAGAACACGCGCCTGCGCGCCGCGCCGGCCCGGACGCTGGCTGCCTGGGAATGCATCACGCGCGGGACCGCCCACTATTGGCGCTGGACGCGCCACGACTTCGCGGAGGCCGAGCGTCTCACACGCGAGGCGATCGCGCTCGAACCCGACAACGCCGAGGCCCTGGCCCTGCTGGCGCTGACCCGATGGGGCCAGGCGATCAGCGGCTTCGTGCGGCCAGGCGCGCCGGCGATGGCCGAGTCGCTGGAGATGGCGAAAAGGGCCGTCGCCGCGAACCATCACGCCTCGCATGCACGGATGGCACTCGGCACGGCGCTGATGGGCGTGGAACGGCCCGACGAGGCCATGGCCGAGATCGAGCGCGCCGTCGAGAGCGATCCGGGTTCATCCGAAGTGCTGCTGATGAGCGGGCTTGTGAACGCCTATATAGGATCGCCGGAGCTGGCGATCGAACATTCCCGCGCCTCTTTGCGCCTCAATCCCCGTGACCCAATGGTTTATGCGCGATATCAGAACATGGGTTTCGCGCATTTCGCGCTCGGGCAATACGCGGAGGCGTTGGATTGTACGCGCCGCGTCAAACGCGTGCTTCCGGAGTGGACCGAGGCGTGGACGCTCGAGATTGCCTGCCTCGCCCTGCTCGACCAGATGGACGATGCGCGTCGGGCGGCCGGCGACGCACGACATTTCAATCCGCAAATCAACCTCGCCTACGTCGCGCGCCGCCATCCCTATCGGAACCCGTCGGTGCGGGCGCGCCTCATCGAGGCCTTACGCAACGCCGGCATTCCCGAAACGGCGACGCAGGCCTCAAACTGAGCAACGCAAGCATATGAACCGCCGCGAGACCACGACGGCGAACGGAGTTTATTTAGGAGGAGCGGTCACATGACACCGGCAAACCAATCACCCACGGCGGGCGAGCCGACGGCGGATGAACAGGTCGCCAAAGTTTTTGCATGGCGGCGGGGCTTCAATGCGATGCATCTGATCGATATCGGCGTGCGGCTCGGCCTCTTCGAGGCGTTCGCACAAAGACCGGACTCGACGGGCAGCGAGGTCGCCGACGCGCTAGGGCTGCACGCGCCCTATGTCGAGACCTGGTGTACGACCGCCTATTCCTTCGGGCTGCTCGAAGGGAATGAGGATCGCACGTTCAGCCTGGCGCCGTACATGGACGAGATTCTCGCCAAGCCCGGCCACCCGCGCTACCTGGGCGGCTACGTCCATTTGGGTACGGAATTCGCGACCGAGGATCACCGATATTGCCTGGAGGCCTTCAAGACGGGCGAGCCGGTACCGTTCCAGGGCCGTAGCGAGGCGTTCTCCGCGGCCGTGGCGGAGGGCACGGCGGGGCTGCAGTTCCTGAGCAGCCGGAAGCTGCTGCCCGAGCTGCCGGGCCTGAAGGAGAAGCTCGATGCGGGCGGCACTGTGCTCGAGGTCGGCTGCGGCGAGGGCCGCCACTTGATGCAGCTCGCCAAGGTGTTTCCGAAAGCGCGTTGCGTCGGCGTCGATATCGACCCGACCGGCATGAAGCAGGCACGCGCGGCCCTCAAGAAGGCGGGGCTGGCGGACCGGATCGAGCTGGTGGCGGGCCAGATCGGCGATGCGGTGGCGGATGGCTCGGTCGATGCGATCGTGATGATCGAGGTGCTGCACGAGATCGCGCCCGGCATCCGCCAGACGGTGATCGACGATTGCGCGCGGGCGCTGGCGCCGGGCGGCTGGCTGCTGATCGTCGACGAGACCTATCCGAGCACCCTCGCCCAGTCGCGCGAGGCGGAGTTCCTGTTTCCGGTGCAGACGGGGTTCGAGGAGCTCACCTGGGGCAACGTGCTGCCGACGCGCGAAGAGCAGGAGACGTTGCTCAAGACCGCCGGGTTCAAGCCCGATGTCGGCCGCGCGGTGATCGGCGAGGGCTTCACCGTGCTCTCGGCGCAGAAGTAGCGGGCAAGATCAGCGTCCGTTCGGGCTCGCCAACATGGTGCGGTCCGCACTTTTGGAGGAGACGCAGCATGGATCGGTTCACCGGCGGTTGTCTGTGCGGCAACGTCCGAATTGTGGCGACAGGACGCCCCTACCGGGTTGGCCTGTGTCACTGTCTCGACTGCCGCAAGCATCATGGCGCGCTGTTTCACGCCTCCGGGGTATTCCCTCAGGATGCGGTGACGATCGAGGGTGAAACACGCGACTACCACGGGCGGTATTTCTGCCCGCGCTGCGGCTCGCCCGTGTTCGGACGCAGCGGAGACGAAGTCGAGGTGAACTTGGGGGCCCTGGATACCCCCGACCAACTGACGCCGACCTACGAAAGCTGGATCATCCGTCGCGAGTCCTGGCTGCCGCCGTTTCCGCTCACCAGACGATACGAGCGCGACCGCGATCCCACGACGCGCTTTGAAGAGTAGGTCGGATTGATGAAGAGCTAGCGGAGCGGCCAGGGCAGATCGGTGAGGCTTTGCAGCAGCCCCGGCGGGAAGTCGCGGCCGTGCGTGTCGGCAAGCAGCAGGATCATGCCCGTCGCGGCCGTAGTCAGCGTTGCGGCCGCCGGCCATGAGGCTCGCGCACGGTATCGCAGAAAAGCCAATAAAAAGAAAATGTTGGCGAGCACGAAGCCGACCAGCGCCGTGCCCGCCAGCAATGCCCCGTACCAGGCGAACGCCGGCCACATGCCGATGCGATCGGCGGCGCCGGAATCTTCGCCGGTTATTTCCTCATCCCAATGGATGCGGTGCTCGGGCGGTGCGCGCCAGAGGCGGAGGATCACGAGGAGCGCCGCCGGCAGCGTGACGGCGGCGATGGCGAGCGGGAAGACCTTGTCGATCAGTGCTGCGATCGGCACCACGTCGATCAGCGCATAGGCCGCGAAGGCGGCGAGCACGGCGGCGAAGGCGATCTCAGGCCGCCGGTCGATGCGCGCCATGGCGTCCGGTTCGGCGGGCCCGCGCGCAATTCTTGACGACTGGCGCACGCCGAGGGCGACTGCCAGCACGATCAGGACCGCGAGGATCCCCACAGCCGGCGTCAGGAGATATTCAAGCCCGCGATGCATCGTGAATTGCGTCGCCTGGTAGGTGTAGACCTCGGCCGAATCGGCGAGCACGAAGCCGATGAGGAAGGCCGGGCGCGGCCAGTCGAAGCGCTTCATGTAGAGCGCCAGGATGGCGATCGCGCCGAGCATGACGAGATCCCAGACCGATTGGCGCGACTGGAAGGCCGCAAAGAGGATGAACATCAGCATGAACGGCGCGATGAGCGGAAAGCGGATCCGCGTGAGCTGCGCCATTAGCGGCGAGGCGAGCAGGCAGAGCCCGGCCCCCAGCACGTTGGCGATCGCCAGCGACCAGATGATCGTGTAGGTGGTCGGCAGCTCGCCGCGCACCATGCCGGGTCCCGCCTCGAGGCCGAGCAGCACCATGCCGCCCAGAAACACCGCCATGCTGCCCGAGCCGGGTATGCCGAAGAGGAGCGTCGGCACGAGCCCCCCGCCCTCCTTCGCGTTGTTGGCGCTTTCCGGCGCGATGACGCCGCGAATGTCGCCCTTGCCCAGCATGTCGCGCTTCTTCGTCGTCTGGACGAGGTGGGCGTAGGCGATCCAGTCGACGACCGATCCGCCGAGGCCGGGGATCACGCCCACGATCACGCCGATGAAGGCGCAGCGGATCGAGAGGGTGAGGTTCCGCCACCAGTCGAGCACGCCCTCGAGCCAGCCGCGGCCCAAGGTGGTCTCGCCGGCGATCGGCGCGTTGCGGCGGAGCAGCGTGATGATCTCCGGCAGGGCGAAGACGCCGAGGCCGACGATCACGAGTTGGAGGCCGTCGCCCAGATAGCCGATGCCGAAGGTCATGCGCTCGGTGCCCTGGGCCGGCGCGCTGCCGATGGCGCTCACGAGGACGCCGAGCCCGGTGGCGACGACGCCCTTCATCAGGCTGCGCCCGGCGAGCACGCCCACCATGGCAAAGCCGAGGATCGTCAGCATCAGCAGCTCGGGCGTGCGGAAGAGTAGCACGACCGGGCGCGCGACCACGATAAAGAAGGTGAGCAGCACAGCGCCGAAGAGCCCGCCCATCAGCGAGGAGACGAAGGCGGCGCTCAAGGCGCGCGCGGCGAGGCCTTGCTTGGCGAGCGGAAAGCCGTCGAGGACCGTCGCCTGGCTCGAGCTCGATCCGGGGATTCCCATGAGCACCGAGGTGAAGGTGTCCGAGGTCGGGATGACCGCGACGAGGCCCACCATCATCGCCAGGCCCGAGACGGGATCGAGGCCGTAGAGGAAGGGCAGCAGCATCGCCAGGCCGGCGATGCCGCCCAGGCCTGGGAAGATACCGACGGCGAGCCCCAACAGCACGCCGGCGCCGAGATAGAGCAGATGCTCAGGCGAGACGAGCGTGCCGAACGCCTCTGCCATCGCCTCGAACATCAGGGGGCGCGGGCCGAGGTGAGCATGGCTTGACGACGATTCCGGCAGCCCGCTTCGAGGCTATGCCTCGTATAGCCCCTTCTTCTCCATCCAGCCGGTCGTCACCGCCACCGACTCGGCGAGCAGCTCGGGCTGGCCCTTGTAGTAATGCGTGGCGCCCTTGATGACCTGGAACTCGCGGTCGGTCTGGGGGGCGGCATCGTAGACCAGCTTCGGATGGCTCGCGGGCGCTGCGTCGTCGGCGCTATTCTCGACCACCAGGAGCGGCACCGAGATGCGCCCGGCGCCGGTCGGCGCGTCGGCGCGCGAGTCGTCGACCGACCACTGCGAGAGCCAGCTGCGGAGCGAGCTGTAGCGGGCGAGACCGGCCGGGCCGACATTCGCGGTCTCCGGGTCGCCCATATAACAGGCGCCGGGCTCGCGGTCGTTGGGGTCCACCGTGGCGTCGACCCAGCGGAGATCGGCCATGGTGCGGTGGACGACGAAGGCGCGCTCGATCTCTTTACCGCCCGCCTTGGCGAGATCGTCGAGCCGCTGACGCACCCAGGCGGTGATGCGGCGCATCCGGGCCAGCTGGGCCTCGCGGTACTGCGCCTGATAGTCCGCCGTAAAGGGCGGCTTGTTGGGATTGTTCGGATTGTAAATGTCGAGCTCGACCTCGCGCCTGCCCGGCTCGAGCTCGTCGGTGACCGAGGGATCGAGCCATTCGGAGAGGGTCCGGGCGCGGCTAGCATGGGCGGCGATCATGACGACGCCGTCGGCCGTCGGCAGCTTCAGCGCCGTCAGATCGTAAGGGTCGCCCGCAGGGGTTTCGGTGATGGAGGGGTTCTCCGCCTCGCCCTGATAGAAGAGCGAGAGCGAGGCGCCGCCTGACCAGCCGACCAGCACGACCTTCTCGTAGCCAAGGACCTCGCGGGCATGGCGGATGTATTCGCCCATGTCGCGGGCGACCTTCTCCATGATGAGCGCGCTATCGTTCTTGGCGTAGCGCGAGCCGCAGCACATGACGTGGACGCCTGATTCGGCGAGCGCGGTCGGCATCGGCAGAAGCTGCAACGTCGTCGCCGGATGCATGAAGATGGTGACGGTCTTGGACGGCTTGCCCTTGGGGCGCAGGAGCTGACCCTCGAGCCAGACCGAGCCCTGGGTGCCGCTGAACCCGTAGGTTTCGGCGGCCTTCAGGACTTCGTCGAAGCTGAGGATCAGGGGAATGCGCTCGATCTCGTAACTCTCTGCAGCCATGTCGTCGGATTCCAGTCTTGTTGTGGTTGGAAGAGTGAAAAAGTGTAAGGGCGCCGACGCTCAGCGGAGTTTCACCTTGAAGCGGCGGACGAGCCAGTCGCGCACCCATTTGCGGTCTTGCGCGGCGATGGTGGTGGCCAGATGCTTGGTCGCCTCGGCTGCCGCGCCCGTGTGCTGCTCGTAGACGCCGAGGCGCTTGGCGGCCTTCTTGGCGAAGCCGGGGGACCCGACCACCTTGGCGAAGGCGGCGCGATAGGCCGCGACGATGTCGCCCGGCGTGCCCTTGGGCAGGAAGACCATCTTCTGGCCCGGGAAGCCGGCGACGAAGAAGGTGCGCCAGGCGTGCCAGGCCGGCCCCGAGGGCTTGCGGCCATGGATCTTCTCGTAGACCTCGGCGAAATGCGGCAGGTCGGGAAACGTCGGGTCGCGGACAAGGCGGCCGTCCTTGGCGAGCGCACCCCAGGACATGATCGGCACGGCTTTGCCCGCCTTCACCAGCGGGACGACCTGGGAGAGATAGGCGGGGGTCGTCTGCTGGTCGATATTGACCTCACCCCGCTCGAAGGCCAGGCGGCCGGCGGCGCGGCCCCGCATGCCGAAGATCGGCTCGACGTCGAGGCCCAGCAGCTCGAAGGCAAGGAGGGGGATGAGGTCGAGCGAGGTTGCGCCCTGACTGCCGTAGAGCAGCTTCTTGCCTTTGAGCTTCACGAGGTCCTTGGCCGAGCGGACGCCGAGGGCCGGGTTAACGTAAAGCACACCGCCCGTGGGCGAGGCCAGCACGACCTGCCAGTCCTTGTACTCGTACTTCACCCGCCGGTCGCCCAGGAGGTAGGGGAATTGGGTCGAGCCCGAGGTGCCCAGGATGGTGAGCCCGTCGGGCTTGGCGCGGGCGGCGAAATAGTTGGTGCCGCGGGTCGAGCCGGCGCCCGGCATGTTGCGCACGACGACGCTCGGCTTGCCGGGCAGCGCCTTGGCCAACATCGGGGCATAGAACCGGGCCCATTTGTCCGAGCCCCCGCCCTCCTTGAAGGGGATGATCCATTCGACGGTGTTCCCGGCGAAATCGGCGGCAAAAGCGGAATTGGCCACGAGCGCGGCGAGCGCGCCGGCCAGAATGGCTAGTCTGCGGTGCATGGCCGTGCCTCCCTGTCCCGGGGCGCGGGGCCCCGGTTTTTCTTATCGGCAGAGAGTCTGGCACCTCGAACGGTACCCCGTACAGCCCGTATTCCTGCAGCCCCCCTGCCGGCCTGGCGCAAGGTCACTCAGAACTGGTAGCGCTTCTGACCGCCATCGACCGGGATGACGGCGCCGGTTATGTAGCTCGCGAGCGGCGAGCAGAGGAAGGTGACGAGGTTGGCGATATCCGCGGGCTCGCCGAAGCGGCCGGCGGGGATCTCCTCCGCCGACATCTGCGCCTGCACGTCGGGGCTGTAGTTGCGGCGGATCTGGTCGCTCAGGATCTGGCCGGGCGGGATGGAGTTGACGGTAATGCCGTGTCTGCCGACGACCCGGCTGAGCCCCTTGGCCCAGGCATGGACGGCGGCCTTGGCGGCGAAGGCGCCGTTGATGCCCGTCGGCTCCGACTTGCCGGTGATGTAGACGATGCGGCCCCAACCGGCGGCGATCATCGGATCGAGCAGCAGGCGGGTGAGCTGGCGGTGGCGGGTGAAGTTGAGGGTCATCGCCTCGTGCCAGTCGTCCTCGCTTGCGTCGAGGTCGAAGGGGCGGCTGCCGCCTGCATTGTTGATCAGGATCTCGACGGAGCCGAGGGCATCGGTCGCGGCCTCGGCGATCGTCTTGGGTGCGCTTTCGTCCATGAACTCCGCCGTAATCAGGGATGGCGTAGGGCCGCCCAAGGCTTTGACCTGCAATGCGGTTTCCTCCAGCGCCTCGCGGCGGCGGCCGGCGATGGCGAGACGCACCCCCTCGCGGCCCAACGCGATAGCGATGCCCTGGCCGATCCCGGCCAAGGCGCCGGTCACCAGCGCGGTCTTGTCCTGAAGTTGGAGATCCATCGACGCCCCTCCCCCGGTTGGCGGCGTGGTGACAGCGTGTGCCGTTTGACCTGGACAGCAATGGCCAGAACGGCAACCGGCCGCGCCTCTGAAACAAGGCACGGCCGGTGCGGATCATACACGGGTAAGATCAGATCTTGCAGAGCCGTCTCGTCTTCCGCTTGGAAACCCGTTCGCGCAGCACGATCCGATGCTTGGCCTTGCGATGAGCAGCCAGCCAGCGCGCCTGGGCCGACCGCAGATAGTAGGGCTTTTCGCAGAAGGTCATCTTCCTGGCGTAGCGCTTGCGGGTTTTGGCCTTCAGCCTGGCGCGATCGGCCGGCCGATAGACGCGCGTCCAGCGCGAGTATTTGCCCGCCTTGGCGAGCTTTCCCTTGGCATTGTACGCATAGAGTGCCACCGAGCCTGCCTCTGCCGTGCCGGCAGCGGCAAGCACCGCCGCAGCCGCGGCGATGACGACGACGATACGCATTCCTGACCTCATTTTCATAGATAGCGCCCCAATACGGCGCCCGGACATCTTTTCCAGTATTTCTGTGCGCCGCGCAACGATAAGCGTGACCGGGCGGGCCGGCGCCGTCGTCGGAGCCGCCATCGGAGCGGCTTTCGGCACCCCGTCCAATAGCGCAAATTTCCGCCGGAATTAGCGGGTTTTAGAGGCGAGTTTAACCATTACTTATCACCTCGACCGGCATAGTCCGAAGGCTTGGGTTCTCGATAATCACTGGAGTATCGGATGTTTTCCAAGAAAGAGAGCAGCCCCGCCATCGAGCCAAAGCCGGTGAGCGAGCGTCTGCGGACCCAGCCGCAACAGCAGCAAATGCCCTCCATCATCAGTGAGGGTGTCGAGATCGTCGGCGATATGACCGGCGAAAACGAGATCCAGGTTGATGGTTCTGTGCGCGGCAACCTGAAGGCAAAGCGCGTCATGATTGGACGCAGCGGCCTGGTCGACGGTTCGATCAAGGCCGATAGCGTGACCATCGCCGGCAACGTCGTCGGCGACACGAGTGCGAAGAATGTTACTCTCGAAGCGAGTGCCCGTATCAAGGGCGGCGTCACGGTGGGCGGCGATCTTTCGATGGCCGCGGGCGCACGCCTGGAAGGCAAGGTGACGATGAAGGGCGCCGACGAGGCCGAGAAGGCCAGCGCCGGCAATAAGGACACTGTCGCGAAGCCGAATGGCAGCGGCAACAAGCCGTCCGGTATGCCGTCGGGCAATACGCCCAGCGGCAGCGAGTCCGGGATGGGCCGTCCCGCCGCCTAACATCGTTTAAGGATGCCATCGCCGCGACCAAGCGGTGATGTACGCGATGCGCCGGGCCGAAGCTGGTCCGGCGTTCGCGATTCCGGGATCAGGGATCGGGAATCAGCCATTCAACGAGCGCGTCGCGACCGCTCGGGCCTCGTCGAACTGCCGCTCGAGCGCGGGGCTGACGCCGCGGCAACCATCGACCACCGACGCCGCCCAGTCGACATACGCACGCTTGCGCTCCAGCGGCCAGTCGGCCGGCGGATCGGCAGCCATGTCGCGAAGGTTGCTGGTCTTGTCGGCGATCTTGAGCAGCCGCGCGCGATCGGGCTTGCTCGGCGCGGTTTCCACCTGAAGGCGCTTGCGCTCGGCCGAGGGCAGCGACTTGTCATCGGTGACGGCGGCGACCAGCGCCGCGACATCCGCGCCGAACTCGGCCTCGATCTCCGCCCTCGTGACGCCGGTATCCTCGATGGCGTCGTGCAGCAGGCCGGCGATGACGAGGTTCGTGTCCTCACCCCCGGTGGCCTCGGCGACCAGATGGGCGACCTCGGCCAGGTGGTTGAGATAGGGCTTCTCGGTGGCGCCCTTGCGGCGCTGGTCGACGTGATGCCGCGCGGCAAATTCGAGGGCGCGCATCAACGCCAAGGTCGGATGCTCCATTCAGCGCTCCTTCTACGATTTAAGCGTTTGGCGGTCAGACGGCCGCGGCGCTCAGCCTTTCGAGCAGCCGCGCCCTTGCCGCGGGCGATGGACGGTCGAGCGGTGCGAAGACGTGGCGGTCGAGGAAATGGCCGGAGAGCCTGAGGCCGTCGCAGATCTCCGCCGGCACGCCTGGCCCGCGCCCCGCAAGAAAAGGCGGCAGGGCCAAGAGCTTGTCCCGGTATGGCTCGCCGGCCGATAGCGAGACCGCCCGGCCGGTGCGCGGCGAGACGTAGGCGAGTTCGTCGTTCCGCCCCGTGGCGGCGCAGCTCGTGAGATCGAGCCCGTAGCCGAGCTCGCTCAAGAGACCAAGCTCCCAGCGCACATAGACCTCGCCCCAGAGCGCCAGGCCGCCATTGTCGTCGAGATCGCGACCGAGAGCGTCGAGGAGCGCCAGGAACCCCTCATAGACCGCGCTGTGCGGCTCGCGCTCGGGCAAGGCGGCCTCGGCCACCGCGCAGGCCGCGGTGAGCGCCGCCAGACGCGGCGGATCGTCGAGCAGGGACGCGGCATGGCTGGAGCTGGGCTCGCAGACGAAAGCGCCCAGATGCTCGGCAAGCCGCCCCCGCCAGTGCGCCGTGACCACATTGCCCGGCTGATAAACCCCGCGCAGGCGCCGCCCGGTCCCGCCGCGCACCAGCCCGGCATGGCGGCCATGGGTGCGGGTCAGGAGCTGCACGATGAGCGCATTCTCGCCGTGCTTGCGGGCGCCGAGCACGATGCCCTGATCGGTCCAGTCCATGGGGTTAATGTAGGCCCAATTGACCCCGGATGTGAGGGCCTCGCGGGCCCGGGGCCACCATGCTAGGGTCCCCGCGACCGTAAACACGACGACCTAGGCTTTTCCATGGATCCCCGATGTTCGGCATCATAGGCGCGTTGCTGGCGGCCTTGCCGCTGGTTCTGATCCCGCTCATGAAGGTGGTGCTGACCCGCACCCATCCGCCACGGATCATCGCCGGCGGCATGGGCGCGCAGTCGATCGTCGTCGTGTTGCTGTGCTGTTTCATCGTCGGGATAACGATCTCGGTGGACGCGATCCTCGCCGCCAAGACGGTGTCGTACCTGTCGCTGATCACGGAAATCGTGATTCTCATAGCGGGGGTGGTGATCGGGGTGCTGCTGGGTCTGCTCGCCAGGCGCGAGGCGGCGGCGGACTGACCAGCCGTCAGGCGTTGAAGTCCTCTAGCCGTCAGGCGTTGAAATCCAGATCCCAAGGGGCGTAGCGCTCGGGGTCGTCGATCCAGCCCTCGCGGACCTTCACGAAAAGAAAGAGATGCACCCGGTGGCCGAGGATGGTCTCCAGGTCCTTGCGCGCCGCCGCCCCCACCGACTTGATGCGGCTGCCGCCCTTGCCGAGCACGATCGCCTTCTGGGTATCGCGCTGGACGTAGATCGTCTGCTCGATCCGCGCGCTGCCGTCGGGGCGGGCCTCCCAGCTCTCGGTCTCGACGGTGAGCGCGTAAGGCAGCTCCTGGCGGAGCTGGCGGAAGAGCGCCTCGCGGGTCATTTCCGCGGCGATCAGCCGCTCCGACATGTCGGAAAGCTGGTCCTCGGGATAATGCCAAGGCCCCGCGGGAACCGCAGCAGCCAAATGCTCGCGGAGATCGCCGACCCCGTCGCCCTTGATGGCGGCGATCATGAACGTATCGGTGAAGAGGCCGGTCTCGTTCAATTGCTGGACCAGCGCCAGGAGCTTCGGCCGCGGCACCAGGTCGATCTTGTTGATGGCGAGGATCGCCTGTCGTTTGCCGGATTTGAGGCCGTCGATGATGCGCGCCGTGTCGTCATCGATACCGTCGCGGACCGCGCGGGCGGCATCGACCAGAAGCACGATCAGATCCGCATCGCCCGCACCCTGCCAGGCGCGGGCGACCATGGCGCGCTCCAGGCGGCGCTTGGGCGCGAAGATGCCGGGCGTGTCGATGAAGACGAGCTGGGCCTGGCCCACCGTGATGACACCGCGCACGATGGTGCGCGTGGTCTGCACCTTGGGCGAGACGATGGCGATCTTGGCGCCGATCAGGGCATTCAAAAGCGTCGACTTGCCGGCATTGGGCGCACCCACCAGAGCAATGAAGCCGCAGCGCCGGGCGTTATCGTTGGCGGTTTGTGGGGTGTCCTGCACGGGCTGGCGCGGCGGCGGGCTCATGCCTCGCCGGCGGCGATCGCCTCGAGCAGCTTGCGCGCAGCGGCCTTTTCGGCGGCGCGCTTGGAGGTGCCGGTCGCGGTGGCGCTGGCCTGGCCCTTGACGCTCACCTCGACGGAGAACACCGGCTTGTGGTCGGGTCCCTCATTGGCGACCACCTTGTAGTCGGGCAATGGCAGGGCGCGCGCCTGGGTCCATTCCTGGAGCGCGGTCTTGACGTCCTTGGGCGGCACGGCCGCGGCCTCCATGAGCGGCACCCAATGCTCGTGGATGAAGCGCTCGGCCGCCTTCATGCCGCCATCGAGGAAGAGCGCGGCGATAATCGCCTCGCAGCAATCGGCGAGGATGGCCGGGTTGCGCCGCCCGCCCGCCTCCTCCTCGCCGCGAGAGATGATGAGATAGCCGCCGAGATCGATGCCGCGCGCGACCTTGGCCAAAGCCTCCTTGCGCACGAGCTGGGTGTGGCGCCGGGCGAGCCGGCCCTCGCGCTCCAGCGGAAAGCGGCGGATCAGGAGCTCGGCGATGGCCAGCCCCAGCACCCGGTCGCCCAGGAATTCCAGGCGCTGGTAGTTGTGAAGCCGCGCGTCCTCGCTGCCGTCGTCGCCGGCCACGCTCGGATGGGTGAGCGCCAGCTCCAACAGCGCAGGATCCTTGAAGGTGTGGCCGAGGATCTCGGCGAGCGGCTTCGGTGCGGCAGGCTTCGACGCTGTCGGCTTTGACGCTATCGGCTTTGACCCTGCCGGCTTTGATCTTGTCGGCTTTGACCTTGTCGGCTTTGACGGGCGGTTCGGCGCAGCGCCCACTATTTCACCGACATGAAGACGCGGCTCCAGCGGATATGGGAGGGCCAGGACCAGACCTCCCACCAGCGCTTGTCCTCGCGCAGCGAGAAGAACATAAAGTCGGCGCGGCCGACGAGGTTCTCCGCCGGCACGTAGCCGACGAGGCTCAGATAGCGGCTGTCCTGCGAGTTGTCGCGGTTGTCGCCCATCATGAAGTATTTGCCCTTGGGCACGACGTAGACCTCGGTGTTGTCGACATAGGGCACGTTGTCGCCGCGCTCGAGGACCGTGTGGCTGACCCCGTTGGGCAGGATCTCGCGGTAGCTCTTGTAGCGCTCGCGCACGCCGCCGTAATCGCGCTTGATGTCGACATAATCGCCGAGCGGCTCGCGCGGGACGATCTTGCCGTTGATGTAGAGCCGCCCGGCTTTCACCTGAATGCGGTCGCCCGGCAGGCCGATGACGCGCTTGATGTAATCGGTCTTGTTGTCCGTGGGCTTCTTGAAGACCACGACGTCGCCGCGCTTGGGCTCGCGGAACATGATGCGCCCGGAAAAGAGCGGCAGGCTGAAGGGCAGCGAGTGCTTGGAATAGCCGTACGAGAACTTGCTGACGAAGAGATAGTCGCCGACCAGCAGTGTCGGCAGCATCGACCGCGAGGGGATCGAGAACGGCTCGATCAGCAGGGTGCGCACCACCATCGCGACCAGAACGGCATAGATGACGGTCTTGATCGTGTCCCAGCCGCTGCCGCCCCTGGGCTTGCGTTTGGCTTTGGGCGCGCGGGCGCGCGGCTGGGCGGCCCCGCCGGAGCTGCCGCTCTCATCCTTGCCCGGCAAGGGTCGGTCCGATCTCATATTCATCTGCGCAGCCCCGTTGAAGCTCTCATGCCGACCCTGGTGCAATTGACGATGCGAGGACCCCTAAGACCCCATGGACCCCATAGAGCGCGGTCGTTCCCATCGCCGGTTACATATTGCGCGCCGGATGCGCCGCCGCAAGGCGGATCATGCCATGCGAGCGGGCCTCGGGGCACGGGAAAATCCAGCCAGGGGACATCAAGCAAGGGGGCCGCCGTCGGCAACCGCGGAAATGATGACGATGACCTGCGCCGTCGGCGGCTCGTCGGTGATCGACACGTCGATCTGCGGCTTCATGCCCGCGGGGATGAGCTCTTCCAGTCGCTTGGCGGCACCGCCGGTGAGCGCCATCGTAGGCTTGCCGCCGGGCAGGTTCACCACGCCCATGTCGCGCCAGAAGACACCGCGCCGGAAGCCGGTGCCGAGCGCTTTGGAGCAGGCCTCCTTGGCGGCGTAGCGCTTGGCGTAGCTGGCGGCGCGCAGATAGCGGCGGTCGGAGCGCTCGCGCTCGATCTCGGTGAAGCAGCGCTCGGTGAAGCGCTCGCCGAAGCGCTCCAGGGTGCGCTCGATGCGGCGGATGTCGATGAGGTCGCTGCCGATGCCGATGATCATGGGGTGCGGAGCCGGGCCGGGGCGCTCACGCGCTCTTCTGGCCGTCGGCCTCGGCGCGGGCTTTGTCCATCAGGGCGCGCATACGCTTGATCGAGGACTCCAGGCCACCGAAGATCGCCTCGCCGACCAGGAAATGGCCGATATTGAGCTCGACGATGGTCGGGATCGCGGCGACCGGACCGACGGTGTCGAAGCTGAGCCCGTGGCCGGCATGGCATTCGAGGCCGAGCTCTTCGGCGTAAGCGGCGGCGTCGACGATGCGGGCGAGCTGCTTTGCGGCGTCGGCCCCGCCGGGCTCGGCCAGATACGCCTCGCAATAGGCGCCGGTATGGAGCTCGACGACGGGCGCGCCCAGCTTCACCGCGCCGTCGAGGGCGGCGCGGTCGGGCTCGATGAAGAGCGAGACGCGGATGCCGGCGTTGCGGAGCGCCGCCACGAAAGGCGCCAGATGGTTATGGGCGCGCACGACCTCGAGCCCGCCCTCGGTGGTCCGCTCCTCGCGCTTTTCGGGCACGATGCAGGCGGCATGCGGGGCGTGGCGGAGCGCGATCTCCAACATCTCGTCGGTCGCCGCCATCTCCAGGTTGAGCGGCAGGTCGATCTCGCGGCTGAGACGCAAGATATCGTCGTCGGAGATGTGGCGCCGGTCCTCGCGCAGATGCGCGGTGATGCCGTCGGCGCCGGCCAACGCGGCCAGGCGCGCGGCGCGCACGGGATCGGGATGGGGGCCACCGCGGGCGTTCCGGATGGTCGCCACATGGTCGATGTTCACGCCGAGGCGCAAGGTGCGATTGTTCATGGTCTTCAAGCACTTAGTCCGCCGAAAAAGCAGTCGGATCAGCTTAGACCGCCTGCCATATCCACAATCTAATGCCCCGGGTGGATGCCTGCAATGTAGGCAGATTGGACCGGGGTCAGCCCCTTGCCCGCGCCACTGAGTTGATGACCGGGGTGGCGCGCAGGGCGGCGATGATATCGGTCAGGTGCTTCACGTCGCGCACCTCGATATCGATGACCATCTCGAAGAAATCCTGATCCCGGCTGGTGATCTTGAGGTTCGAGATATTGCCGTCGTTCTTGCCGATGATCGAGGAGAGGTCGCCTAGCGCGCCCGGCTCGTTGCCGACGATCACCGAGATCCGGGCGACGAGGCCGCTCGCGCCCTTGTCCCAGCCGACATCGAGCCAGCGCTCGGGCTGGCTTGAGAAGCTCTCCAGCGTCTCGCAGTCGATGGTGTGGATGGTCACGCCCTTGCCCGTCGTGATGATGCCGACGATGCGGTCGCCCGGCAGCGGGTGGCAGCAGCCGGCGTAGTGGACCGCCATGCCGGGGATGAGGCCGGTGATGGGCACCGCCCCGCTCTCGCCCTTGGACTTGATGCGTTTGGGCAGCGGCACGACCTTGCCGCCCTGCCCGGTCGCGTTCTTCTCGCCGGGGAAGATATGGTCGATCACCTCGGTGGTGCTGACGGTGCCGTCGCCGACCATGGCGTAGAGGTCTTCGGTGTCCTCGGCATGGAAGTGCTGGCGCACCCCCTTCACGGCCTTGACGGCGAATTCGTGGCCGGCATGGCGGAACGCCTTCTCCAGCATGGCGCGGCCGAGCCCGGCATATTGCGCACGCTGCTGACCGCGCACGAAACGGCGGATGCGGGCGCGCGCCTTGCCGGTAACGACGAAGCGCTCCCATTCGGGCGAGGGCGTCTGGGCGCGCGAGGTGATGATCTCGACCTGGTCGCCGTTCTGGAGCTCCGCGCGCAGCGGCACCATGCGGCCGTTCACCTTGGCGCCCACGGTAGTGTCGCCGACCTCCGAATGGACCGCGTAGGCGAAATCGACCGGCGTGGCGCCGTGCGGCAAAGCGATCAGCTCGCCCGCCGGCGTGAAGGCGAAGACCTGGTCCTTGAACATCTCGAGTTTGGTGTGCTCGAGGAATTCCTCCGGGCCCCCGGCATGCTCCAGGATATCGAGTAGCTCCTGCAGCCAGCGGTACTTCCTGCCGTCGGTGGGGCGTTCGCCCTGCTTGTAGGCCCAGTGCGCGGCGACGCCGGCCTCGGCGATCTCGTGCATCTCGGTGGTGCGGATCTGGACCTCGATGCGCTGGTTCTCCGGCCCGTAAACGGCGGTGTGCAGCGAGCGGTAGCCGTTCATCTTGGGCAGGCTGATGTAGTCCTTGAAGCGGCCGGGCACGACCGAATAGGCGCTGTGGATGACGCCGAGCGCGTGATAGCACTCGGCCTCGGTCGGCACGACGATGCGGAAGGCCATGATGTCGGAGAGCTGCTCGAAGCCGACGTTCTTGACCTGCATCTTGCGCCACACCGAATAGGGCGTCTTCTCGCGGCCCGAGACCTCGGCCTTGATCCCCTCGGCGGCCAGCTTGTCGGTCAGCTCTTTCAGGATGCGGGGGATGACCTCGCCGCCGCGCTCGCGCAGGAATTCCAAGCGGGCCAGGATCGAATCGCGGGCATCCGGGTTGAGCTGGGCGAAGGCCAGGTCCTCGAGCTCGGTCTGGAGATCGTGCATGCCAATGCGCGCGGCGAGCGGCGCGTAGATCTCCATCGTCTCGTGGGCGATGCGGTCGCGCTTCTCGGGCTTGGGGATGCCGGAAAGCGTGCGCATGTTGTGCAGGCGGTCGGCGAGCTTGACCAGCAGGACGCGGATGTCCTCCGACATTGCGAGGACGAGCTTGCGGAAGTTCTCCGCCTGCTTGGTGGCGTCGGACTGGAGCTCGATGCGCGAGAGCTTGGTGACGCCGTCGACGAGGCGCGCGACGTCCTTGCCGAACATCCCTTCGATGTCCTCCAGCGTGGCCAGCGTGTCTTCCACGGTATCGTGGAGCAGCGCCGTCGCGATGGTGTCGCTGTCGAGCTTGTATTTGGTGAGGATGCCCGCGACCTCGACCGGGTGCGAGAAATAGGGATCGCCCGAGGCGCGTTGCTGGCTGCCGTGGGCCTTCACCGTGTAGACGTAGGCGCGGTTCAGCAGATCCTCATCCGCATGCGGATCGTAGCTCTTGACCGCCTCGATGAGCTCGAATTGCCGGTTTGAAAAGCAGGTTGGCGCGGGCGCCGTCAGCTCGTTTCGTCCGAATCGGACGCGTCGGCCGTATCTGGGGCGGCATCTGCGACAGCATCCGCGCCCGCGGCTTCTGCACCGGCATCGTCTGACGTGTCTTCGGCATCCTTGAAGGCCGGCGCGCTCGGCGCCGCCTCAGCGCCATCCGCAGACGGCCGCACGGTGACCGTCGAATCGCCGCCGATCGACATGCCGGTTTCCGCCGCCATCGCCGACTGAATGGCTAAGGTCTCGTTCTCGTCGAGGTCGGGCTCGTGATCCTCTTCGGGCAGGTGCTTCTGGAGGCCGCTGACCAGCGACTCGCGGATCACGTCGAATTCGACCTTCTCGTCGGCGATCTCACGAAGTGCTATGACCGGGTTCTTGTCGTTGTCGCGGCTCACCGCTTCCTGGGCGCCGCTCGAAATCTCGCGGGCGCGCTGGGAGGCCAGCATCACCAGCTCGAAGCGGTTGGGGATCTTGAGAACGCAGTCTTCAACGGTTACGCGCGCCATGGGCGGGCCACTCCAGCTAGCTCGTGTGCAAACGGGTTTAGCGGAATATACGGACGGGTTTGTTGCAGTGCAAGATGGCGGGGTTAGAAAAGGCCCGATTTTCGGTGGTTTTTTGGAGGGTTAGTCGATCGGCTGGACGATGCCCTCCCCGCTCAGCGCCTCGACCAGCGCGCTCAAGGGCTCGCCGCTCTCCGAATCCCGCCAATCGGGAGCGATCTCGCGCAAGGGCAGCAGCACGAAGGCGCGCTCGGCCATGCGCGGATGGGGCAGAATCGGCGGCTCTGGGCCCTCGCGCACCAGCTCATCGTAAGCGAGCAAGTCGAGGTCGAGCGGGCGGGCGGCGTTGGGCTTGGCGGCGCGTTCCTGCGGCGGCGCCCGCCCGAATTCCGCCTCGACGCGGTGCAGCGCGGCTAGAAGCGCTTCCGGGTCGAGCTCGGTTTCGATGGCGATCACGCCATTCACGAACCAGGGCTGGTCGGACAAAGGCACCGGCGAGCTCCGGTACCAACGCGAACGCGCGGTGATCCTGACCGGCTCACGCTCCAATGCGTCCAGCGCCGCGGCGCAGGTTTCGCGCGGCGGGCCGTAGTCGCTGGGCAGATTGGAGCCTATTCCGATCAGAATCATTCGCTTGGGCTTCACTTGGTCGTTATTGACCCTTGCCACAGTAGGTATGGGTAATTAGTTAACCATCATTACGACCGGATGCACGCTGTGGATAGAAATACCGCCACATGTCCCAGTGTGTTTTTGGGTGTGATTTGGCCGATTCTGGCGCTCTCACGCTCATCCGGCCCACCACTGATTGATTGGAGCCATATGAATGTCGGTTGAACTCAATATCCAGAACGGCGAACGTGTTGGACTTTTCATTGATGGATCAAACCTTTATGCAGCCGCCCGGTCCCTGGGCTTCGATATCGACTACAAGCGTTTGCTCGACCTTTTCCAGAAGGAAGGCCGGCTGATCCGCGCCTTCTACTACACCGCCCTGGTCGAGAACGAGGAATACTCTCCCATCCGCCCGCTGGTCGATTGGCTCGACTACAACGGCTACACCATGGTCACCAAGCCGACCAAGGAATTCACCGACGCCGCCGGCCGGCGCAAGATCAAGGGCAACATGGATATCGAGCTCGCCATCGACGTGATGGAGATGGCCGAGCGGCTCGACCACATCGTGCTATTCTCCGGCGACGGCGATTTCCGCCGGCTGGTCGAGGCGGTGCAGCGCAAGGGCGTGCGCGTGACCGTGGTCTCCACCATCCGCTCGCAGCCGCCGATGGTCGCCGACGAGCTGCGCCGCCAGGCCGATACCTTCGTCGAGCTGCAGGATCTGGAATCGGAGATCTGCCGGCATTACCGCGAGGGCCGCGAGGGTGGTGGCAGCGAGCGCGCGCGGCCACGCGACGTGCAGGAGCGGGCGCCGGCGGACGTTGCCGAGGCGTCGCCGACCCGTGGCCTTTCGCCGGCCAATCCCGACGGTCTGCTCGATGAGGACGAGGACGATCCGATCGCCGAATCGGCGTGAGCGCCGAGGCGAGCGCCGTCGCCTTCGAGCCGCCGCCCGATAACTGCCCCCTCTGCCCGCGGCTCGCCGGATTCCGCGCCGAAAATCGCGAGACGTTTCCGGACTTCCATAACGCGCCCGTCGTCTCCTTCGGGCCGGATGACGCGCGGCTTCTCGTGGTCGGTCTTGCGCCGGGCCTCAAAGGGGCCAACGCGACGGGCCGGCCCTTCACCGGCGACTATGCGGGCGATCTGCTTTACGCAACGCTGGCCAAGTTCGGCTTCACGCGAGGGCAGTATGGCGGGCGCGCCGATGACGGGCTCGCGCTGATCGATGCGCGGATCACCAATGCCGTGCGCTGCGTGCCGCCGGAGAACAAGCCGGTCGGCGCCGAGATCGCCAATTGCCGGCCCTATCTCGTCCGCGAGATCGAGAGCCTGGCGACGCTCAGCATCATTCTGGCGCTCGGCACCATCGCCCATAACAGCGTGCTGACCGCGCTCGGCCTGCGGCGCGCGGCCTACCCTTTCGGCCACGGCGCGCTCTATGAATTACCTGACGGCCCGGCGCTGATCGCGAGCTATCACTGCTCGCGCTACAACACGAACACCGGTCGGCTGACGCCGGAGATGTTCGAGGCGGTCTTCGCGACGATCCGCGGCCGGCTCACATAAATTTTGTCTAGTCCTGACTACTGCGCCACCGAGCCGTAGACGATCTTGGGCAGCCACAAGGTCAGGTTCGGGAAGGCCGCGAGCACGCCTAGCACCAGCACCTGCAGGAAGACGAAGGGGATGATGCCGCGGTAGATGTCGCCGGTCGTGACCTCGGGCGGCGCCACGCCGCGCAGGTAAAAGAGCGCGAAACCGAAAGGCGGCGTCAGGAAGGAGGTCTGCAGGTTCACCGCGATCATGATGCCGAGCCAGACCGGATTGAGCCCCATCAGCAGCAGGATCGGGGCGACGATGGGGACGACGACGAACTGGATCTCGATGAAGTCGAGGAAGAACCCCATCACGAAGATCAGCAGCATGACCATGATCATGGCCCCCGCCGGCCCGCCGGGCAGGTTGGTCAGGAAGTTGTGGACCATGTCGTCGCCGCCGAGGCCGCGGAAGACCAGCGAAAAGAGCGCCGCGCCGATGACGATGCCGAAGACCATGGCGCTGATCTTGGTGGTCGACTGCATGACCTGGCTCAGCGTGCCGGCGCGCTTCACCCGCCACAGGCTCTCCGCCACGCCCCAGGCGATGGCAAGGCAGCAGATGGCGGCGGCGACGATGCCGACCTGCTGCCAGAAGGTCGTGACGTTGCGGCCGAGGCGAAGGTCCATGAAGCCGGTGAGGAGGAGCGCGCCCGCGAGCCCGCCGAAGGCGGCGAAGATCGGTAGTGTGCGGTCGGGCCTGAGGCGGAGGCCGCCCAGCAGCGTGGCGCCGATGGCACCCACCGCCGCAGCCTCCGTCGGCGTCGCGATGCCGGCCAGGATCGAGCCCAGCACGCTGATGATCAGCACGATGGGGGCGAGCAGCGCCTTGGTCACCTGATAGGCAATCTCCCGCGGCGTCATGTCCATCATGGCCTCGTCGCGCGGGATCGGCGGCGCCGAGGACGGCCGCACGATGCCGATGAAGATCGTGTATCCGATGTAAAGGGAGACCATGATGAGGCCGGGTATGAGGGCGCCGGCGAAGAGATCGCCCACCGAGACCGGATCGGGCGAGAAGTTGCCGAGCTTGAGCTGGGCCTGCTGATAGGCGTTGGAGATCTGGTCGCCCAGGATGACGAGCACGATCGAGGGCGGGATGATCTGGCCGAGCGTGCCCGAGGCGCAGATGGTGCCGCAGGCGAGCTTTGGGTCGTAGCCGCGGCTCAGCATGGTCGGCAGCGAGAGCAGACCCATGGTCACCACCGTCGCCCCGACAATGCCGGTCGAGGCGGCGAGCAGCGCGCCGACCACGCAGACCGAAATGCCGAGCCCGCCGCGCAGCGAGCCGAAGAGCGCGCCCATCGAGGTCAGCAGCTCCTCGGCCACTTTGGAGCGTTCGAGCATCACCCCCATGAAGACGAAGAGCGGCACCGCGATCAGCACCTCGTTGGTCATGGTGCCGTAGATGCGGCTCGGCACGAAACCCAGGAAGTCGAAGTCGAAGACACCCAGCAGGTAGCAGAAGCCGGAGAAAAGGAGCGCCGTACCGCCGAGGGTGAAGGAAACCGGAAAGCCCGCCATCAGGCAGGCGCAGACGCAGACGAACAGCATCAGCGAGAGGAAGTGCGCGAACTCCATCAGACGTGCTCCACGCCGCTCGCTGCCTCGGCCGCCTCGGCTGCGGCAACCTCGGCCGGACGCGGCGGCGGCGCCACGCCGGAGATCGTCATCTGCGAGCGCAGCGCGAGCGAGATGCCCTGCAGCGCCACCAGCGCCGCGTAGATCAGAATGACGGTCTTGAGCAGGAAGACGGCCGGAAGGCCGCTCCCTTCCTGCGAGGTCTCCAGAACCTTCCAGGACTTCATGACGTAGGGCCAGGAGATCGAGAAGATCGCCACGGCCATCGGCAGCAGAAAACACACCGCGCCCACCAGATCGACGAAGGCCTGACGGCGCTCGCTGGCCGGCCGGTAGAAGATGTCGACGCGGACATGGCCGTCATGCAGCAACGTGTAGCCGGCGGCGGCCAGAAATATGGCGGCGTGCATGTAAACGATCGATTCCTGAAGCGCCAGCCAGCTCACGCCGAACACATAGCGCATGACCACCACGATCATCTGGACCAGCACCATGATCAGCGCCAGCCACGAAACCGCGCGGCCGATCCGCTCGTTAACCATGTCGATCGTGCGAACGACAGCGCGCGCTCGGTTCATCTCCCCCCCGATATATGCGAAACGGCCCAGCTTTGTGCCCGAGGCTGAGCGCGGGGGACCGCAACCGGTCCCCCGCGCGCCCCGGACATTACGTTATCCGCGGAAAATCAGCTCCGAATACGCCGATCAACCGACGAACTTCGCACGCGCGTTCATGAAGGCGCGCTCGCCGATATCCGCCCAAGCGGACGCGTACTTTCGGTAGGCCATGAAGCTCGCGTAGACCTTCTTGGTCGCCGCATCGGTGCTGCCGACTTCGGCCACCACCTGCTCGGAGACCTTGGCAATCGCGGCAAGCAGTTTGTCGTTGTAGCGCTTGAGCTTCACACCGTGCTTGGTGATGAGCACGTTGAGCGCGGCCATATTGCGGGCGTTGAACTCCGCGCCCTGGGTCTGGGCCTCGGCCTGGCAGACCACCTTGATGAGGCGCTGCTGGTCGGCGGTGAGGCTGTCGAAGAGCTTCTTGTTGACGCCGACCGAAGCCACGGTGCCCGGCTCGTGGAAGCCCGGATAGTAGTAGTTCTTGGTGACCTTGTAGAAGCCGAAGGCGAGGTCGTGCCAGGGGCCGACCCATTCGGTGGCGTCGATCGCGCCCGACTGCAGCGAGGGATAAATCTCGCCGACTGGCAGGTTGATCACGGCCACGCCCAGATGACGCAGGACCTCGCCGCCGAGGCCTGGAATGCGCATCTTGAGGCCCTTGAAGTCATCCAGCGTATTCAAGTCCTTACGGAACCAGCCGCCCATCTGGGTGCCGGTGCTGGCCACGGCGAAGGGCTTGATGTTGAAGCCCGCGGAGAGATCGTCCCACAGCTTCTGGCCGCCGCCGTAGTCGATCCAGGCATGGGTCTCGGTGCCGGTGAGACCGTAGGGAACGGTGGTGAAGAAGTTGTAGGCCTTCGACTTGCCCTGCCAGTAGTAGTCGGCGGCATGGTACATGTCGGCGTTGCCCGACGAGACCGCATCGAACGACTCGAACGCCGGCACCAATTCGCCCGCGCCAAACAGCTTCACCTGCAGCTGGCCGCCGCTCATCTTGGTGATACGGTCGGCGACGCGCGCAGCTGAGGTGCCCAGGCCCGGCGAGTTCTTCGGCCAGGTCATGACGAACTTCAGCTGCTTGATGCCTTTGGAGATCGCCGGCTTCGGAAGCGTCGATGCGGCAGCGACAGCGCCGGCCGCGACAAGGAACTTACGTCGACTCATTTGGTATCCTCCCTTTGTTTGACCCGATATCGGGCCGTCCCGCCATTATTGTTTTGCGGGTCCAATCAAACGGAGGACGCGATAACCGCGAGCAACCACACAAATGCGCGCCGGCGCCGCTCCGTGTGCCTGTTCCGCCCAGCGCTTGCGGGCCGGACGTCGGCCCCATTCGGGACCATTGTGGACAACCTTAGCGGGACGCCCGGTGGTTGGCCAGCCCAATGCAGGTATGGGTTAACGCGGGGTGCGGCCCAACCGCTCAGGACCACACGGAAACGGCAGTTTCGACCACGCGGGCGAGCTTGCGGCGCTGGTCTTCCTCGCCCATCGGCGCGCCGCCGACGGTGGTCCCGAAGCCGCATTGCGGGCTGATCGCGAGGCACTCGAGGGGGACATAGGCTGCAGCCTCGTCGATACGCCGCCTTAGATCGTCGGCCGGCTCGAGGGCGGGTGTCTTGGAGCTGACCAGGCCGAGCACGACGGACTTGCCGTCGGGAACCAGGCGCAGCGGCTCGAAGCCGCCGGCGCGCTCGCTGTCGAACTCGAGCAGGAACTGGTCGACCGCGGCCTCCGCGAAAAGGCGTTCGGCAACCGGCTCGTAGCCGCCGGTCGCGATCCATTTGCCCCGGTAATTGCCCCGGCAGAGATGCATACCGACGGTCATGCCCGCCGGGCGGTCGGTGAGCGCCTCGTTGACGGCAGCGACGCCGAGGGCGGCGATCTCGCCGCGGTAGACCGCGATCAGGTCGTCCCAGTAGCGATCCATATCGGGATAGACGGCCGGGTCGGCGCAGTCGGGGCCACGGTGGAAATGGATGACCGAGGGGGCGGGCATGGTGATCTTGACCGGCGTCTTGGCGACCTGTTTGGCGAAAGCGAGCTCATGCGTGGCGATGCCGGCGGTGCGGCGGATCGGTGCCTCCGCGTATGGCACGGGCACCGGCACCTTGGCCTCGCCGCCCTCGACAAATGCGAACTTGGTCGGCTTGTGGACGAGGCCGTCGACCGCCTCGACAAAGCCGTCGAACCAGGAGCGGCGGCGGAACTCGCCGTCGGTGACGGCCCCAAGGCCGATGGTTTCCTGCATCGTGACCGCGTCAGTGATGGCCTCGTCGACGACCGCCGCGAAAGCCGCGTCGTCGATCTCACCCTTGGCATGCGCCTTGTACGCGTCCTTGAGGGACTGCGGGCGCAGGAGACTGCCGATGTGATCGGCGCGGCAGAACGGATGATCGGACATGAGACGCTTCCCCCCGAAGCAGGCAGCCTAGTGTATTTCACGCAGCCGGCAAATTATTTTAAGCTTGAAATAATTTCGACGCGACCCTAGCCTCAGTAACCATGTGGAAGCCCCCCGAACGCATCCGATACGAGCCCAATCCGGGACCCTCGCCGAGCGCGGAGGACGCGGCCGGCTCGCTCTGGTTCAGCCCGGTATCGCTGGGCCCGATCACGCTCGAGCAGCGGACCTGGGTGCCGGCGATGGTGCCGTGGCGCTCGACCGACGAGGGCATCGTCACCCAAGATGTGCTCGACTGGTATGAGCGCTTCGCGCTCGGCCGGCCGGGCGGGTTGGTGATCGAGGCGACGGGGATCCGCGACGTGCCGTCGGGCCCCCTCCTCCGTATCGGCCACGACCGCTTCATTCCCGGTTTGCAGAAGCTCGTCGAGACGGTGAAGCGCGCGAGCGACGGGCATACCAAGCTCTTCATCCAGTGCATCGACTTCATGGCGATCAAGCGGCGACCCGATCCTTCGAAATTCTTCGAGCGCTTTCTCGTCATCACAGACCGGCACCGTGACGCTTTTGACGCCAAGGATTGACGAACGCGAGCTCGAATCCCTGCGCGTCGGCTACCGCGAGCGGGTGACCGACACGCATCTGCCCCATGTGCGCGACCTGCCGGAGACTATGCCGCCGCTCTTCGCCGCCGCTGCCCGGCGCGCGCGCGAGGCGGGGATCGACGGGGTCGAGCTGCACTACGCGCACGCCTATACGATGGCGAGCTTCCTTTCGCGCACCAACGACCGCGACGACGGCTATGGCGGCAGCAAGGAGGCGCGGGTGCGCCTGCCGCTGGAAGTATTCCAAACGGTGCGCAAGGAGGTGGGCGAGGACTATGCGGTCGGCTGCCGCTATCTCGCCGAGGACTGCATCGAGGGCGGCTCGACGGTCGACGACAGCTCATACTATGGCATTGAGTTCGCTCGCGCCGGCATGGACTTCCTCTCGCTCTCGCGCGGCGGGCGCTTCGAGGACGCCAAACAGCCGGGCATCGGCGAGGCCGCCTACCCCTATACCGGCCGCTCGGGCTACGAGTGCATGCCGGCCTTCATCTCCGACAAGATCGGGCCTTACGGCCGCAACGTGAAGCCGGGCGGCGCCATCCGCAAGGCGATCCGGGATGCGGGCTTTACGACGCCGGTGATCGTCACCGGCGGGGTCCATGGCTTCGAGCGCGCGGAAGCGATCCTGCAACGCGGCGAGGCGGACCTGGTGGGTGCGGCGCGGCAATCACTCGCCGATCCCGACTGGTTCCTGAAAGTGCGGATGGGGCACGGCGACGAGGTGCGGGTCTGCGAGTACACGAACTACTGCGAAGGCCTCGACCAGAAGCACAAGCAGGTGACCTGCAAGCTCTGGGACCGCCTCGACCTCGACGAGCCGGGCGTGACGCGCACTAACGATGGCAAGCGCCGCACCGTGCCGCCGCTCTGGGCGGGCTTGAAGGACGCGGCCGAATAGCGCGCCTTTTCGTGTGACTCGCCGCTAAAGCAGCTTCGACATCAGAAGCTCGTCGACCGGTTGGCCGTCGACGACGAGGCTTTCGCGCATCGTGCCCTCGACCGCGTAGCCGAGCTTCTCGTAGAGCGCGCGGCCGCGCTCGTTATGCACCTGCACGGTGAGATCGAGGCGGCGGATCCCTTGAGCCCGCGCCCAATCCTCGACCGCTTCGAAGAGCGCGCGGCCGACGCCGCGGCCCCAGTAGTCCCTGATAACACCGAGGAAGATGCGCGCGCTGGCGCGGTTCCTTTCAAGACGGCCGCCATCGGCGCCGAGATAACCGACGACAGCCCTACTGCTCTCTGGGCCACTTTCGGCGACGAACCAGGCCGTGTTGGCGCGCGTCTCGATGTCATTCAGATGCGCGGCGAGGCCCTTGGGCTTGGCCGGTACTTCATGCGGCTCGAGCAGCATGAAGCTGGTTTCCTCGGCGATCGTGCGCTGCAGCGCAATGATCGCCGGCGCGTCCTTGGGCGTAGCGACGCGGACGATGACCGGATCGCCTGCCGCAGGATCGGCCCCAGGGTCATTCACGGGCGCTAATCCTCGAGCGAGAGCTCGATATGACCGCAGGCGTTGCAGGCGACGGCGTGGACGGCGGTGCCGCGGCGGAACGACGAGGCGCCCTTGGCCTTGAAGCGGATCGGTGCGTTCCAGACGATGTTGCCGTCGATGAGATCGGCCGCGCCGCATTTGGCGCAAGTGTCGGATGACGTGTCGGCGCTCACTTGTGCAGGCCTCCTGTGCGGTGACGACGAGTTCCGCGTCTTGTTAGCAGGCGTTGACGCGCAATCGCACCGAAAAGACGCGATTCTCTACTAGTAGATATTCGTTGGAATAGGGCGGGGACGCGCGCCCTAATGCGTCACCGAGCCGCCGTCGACGACCACCACCTGCCCGGTCATGAAGCGCGCTTCTTCCGACGCGAGCAGCAGCAGCGGGCCGATCAGGTCTTCGGGGTCCTGCTCGCGCTTGATGGCGCGGCTGGCGGTGATGGCGGCGCTCATGGTGTCACGCATGGTCGGGTGCGCCAGCACGCCGTCGCTCATCACGAAGCCGGGCGCGAGCGTGTTGACGCAGATGCCGTCGTCGCCGACCTCGCGGGCGAGCGAGCGCGTCATCGCCACGATGGCGCCCTTGGAGGTGACGTAGTGGAGGAATTGCGGCGTGCCCTTGAAGACGGTGCCCGAGGCGATGTGGATGATGCGGCCGTAGCCGTTCTTGCGCATCTCCGGCACGGCGGCGCGGGCGCACAGGAACGGCCCGCGCACGTTGACCGCCATCACCCGGTCCCATTCGGCGACGTCGATCTCGGTGAACGGCTTGAGGTCGAGATTGGCGAAGATGGCGGCGTTCGAGACGAGGATGTCGAGCTTGCCGTAGGTCTCGACGGCCGTCGCGACCATCGCCTCTACCGCGGCTTGATCGGTCACGTCCGTATGCGTGGCCACCGCCTCGCCGCCCGCCTGCTGGATGATCTGGGCGACGGGCGTGGCGTCGAGCACATCGGAGACGACAAGCTTGGCGCCGGCTGCCGCGAGCGCCTTGGCGTAGACCGCGCCGATGCCCTGCGCCGCGCCGGTGACGATGGCGACACGGCCGGCGATGCCGGGGTGGCGGCCGATGTTTTCGTCGTGCTCGCTCATGCGGCGCTCCGGGCGGCGGCGGCCTCTTCGGCAAGCAGCTTGTCGACCAGGCGGCGGGCCTGGGCGGCCGGGCGGTCGACGTTGATGTCGACCAGCGGGGCCTCGGGCTTGGCGCGCAGCTGCGCGTGCTGGCGCTCCAGCATCTCCTGGTCTTCCAGGAAGGTGTTGTAGATGCCTTTGTCGAGGAACTCGGTGATCTCGGGATCGTCGGTTTTGTAGTCGCGCGGGAAGGACCAGAAGTAGTGCGTCGAATCCTCGGTTTCCGGGGTGATGCCGTCGTAAAGGATATGCGTGATGCCGGCGTGGCGGTCGCCCTCGGGCGCACCGGTGCCGGCGGTCGCAACGCCCGCATCGAGCCAGACATGGCTCGGCGGCTCGAAGTGCAGCAACTGCCAGCGGTCGACCTTCTCCTTGCGCTCGCCGAAGCCGCCGGTCGCGGCGTAGAGCGGCGGCGGGTCGATATCGAGCATCCAGCGCGCGGCGGTGACGCTCGGCCGCTCGTTCACCACCGCGCCCATCGGCGAGACGCTGAGCGCCGCCTTGTTGTTCGCCTTCACCTTGGCGAGCGGCGTCTTGGCGACGTGCTCGTTGCCGATGGTCTTGGAATGCAAAAAGGTCTCATGCGTCAGGTCGAGCAGGTTGTCGACCAGAAGCTGGTAATGGCAGTCGAACTTGAGATAGCCGCCGACGAAGGACCAGCCGGGATCGGTGTTGAAGCGGACCTGCGGGATCTTGGCTTCGTCGGCCAGCGCCGGGTCGCCCATCCAGATCCAGGAGAACTTCCAGCGGTCGACGACGGGGTATTTGCGGATGCGCGCCTGGGCCGGGATCGCGGTCTGGCCGGGAATGGCGACGCACTGGCCGTCGGCATCGAAAGTCATGCCGTGATAGCCGCATTGCAGCTGGCTGCCATCGACAACGCGGCCCAAGGAAAGCGGTGCCGCGCGGTGGCAGCAGCGATCCTCGAAGGCGACCGGCGTGCCATCGGCGGTGCGGTAGAAGACGATCGGCTCGCCCAGGATGGTGCGCGCGAGCGGCTGGTCGCCGATCTCCTCAGGCCAGGCGGCGACGTACCAGTAGTTCTTCAGGAACATGGACGTGCCCTCCCCCTTTGTCGTGCCGTTCGGCCGGCGTCGGACTACGCCGATCTTCAGGGTGGGCAGGGAGGGTGTCAACTGGGCGGATGCCCTAGGCATACAAGGCGTGCGTAGGGCTCACCCCTTGTCCCTTAACAGCCGTGCCTTCTCGCGCTGCCAGTCGCGCTTCTTCTCGTCTTCGCGCTTATCGAACTGCTTCTTGCCCTTGGCGAGGCCGACCTCGAGCTTGGCGATGCCGCGCTTGTTGAAGTAGAGCGCGAGCGGCACCACGGTCATGCCGTCCTTCTGCACGCCGCCGATGAGCTTCTCGATCTGGCGCTTGTGCAGCAGCAGCTTGCGGGCGCGGCGCGGCTCGTGGTTGTCGCGACCGGGGGCGTATTCGGCGATGTAGGCGTTGTGGAGCCACATCTCGCCGCCCTTCTCGGTCGCATACGCCTCGCGGATATTGGCGTGGCCGGCGCGCAGCGACTTGACCTCGGTGCCGGTGAGCACGAGGCCCGCCTCGAACTTCTCCTCGATAAAGTAGTCGCGGCGCGCGCGGCGGTTCTGCGCCACCTGGCGGTAGCGGTTCTCGTCGGATTTGGATTTCTTGTTTTTGTTTTTTCCAGCCATCGTGGGAATGTCGTGGCAGAGACAGCGAACTGCAAGCGCAAGATGCGCCCGGAGAAGGACCGGGCAGAGTGCAATCAGGCGGGGCAACACCGCCGCAAACGGGAGGGAGATGAGAAACGATGGCAACCTACGTATTGGTGCATGGCGCCTGGCATACGGGCAACGAGCTCGAGGCGACGGCGAACCCGATCCGGGCCGCCGGCCACGAGGTCCACTGCCCCACGCTCGCCGGCAACCGGCCGGGCGACGTGAAGACGACCGGGCTCGACGAGGCGATCCAATCGGTCGTTGATTACCTGGCCGAGAAGGATTTGAAGGACGTCATCCTGGTCGGCCACAGCTATGGCGGCATGGTGATCACCGGGGTCGCCGACCGGGCGGGCGACCGGCTCAAGCGGCTCGTCTATTGGAACGCTTTCGTGCCCAATGACGGGGAATGCCTGAACGACATGATACCGCCGCACTACATCGCGCTGTTCGATGCGATCGAGAAGGAGATCGGCGATGGCTCGGTCGTCATGCCCTTCCCGATCTGGCGCGAGGCGTTCATCAACGACGGCGATGCGGCGACGGCGCAGAAGGCCTACGACGCGCTCAACCCACATCCGATGAAGACGTTCAAGGATCCGATCAAGCTGACGGCGAACCCGGCCGAGATGGAGATCGCCAAGTCCTACGTCAACTGCACCGAGGACACCGCGCTGCCGCACGGCCTGCCCTGGCATCCGCGGCTGTCGGAGAAGCTGGGACTGTTCCGGCTGGTGCAGGTGCCGGGCAGCCACGAGCTTTGCTTCACGGATCCAGAGCGGCTCGCCAAGGCGATCATGGATGCGGGGCGGGACTAACGGCAAAGCTGAGGATTGAGCGCGCGGGCGGTTAGCCGCCCGTCCCGGTGAGCACCGGCTCGATGCGCTCCATCGCCCAGTCGATCTGATCTTCGGTGATCACGAGCGGCGGGGCGAAGCGGATCGTGTTGGTGTGGGTTTCCTTGCACAGGATGCCCTGATCCTTGAGCGCCTCGCAGTATTGGCGGGCGCCCTTGGCTTCCGGCTCGAACTCGACCGCGATCATGAGGCCGCGGCCGCGCACCTCGCGGATCAGGTTGTTGCGCACGCCGCGCAGGCGCTCCATGAAGTAATCGCCCATCTTGGCGGCATTCTCGACCATGCCCTCCTCGACCAGCACGCGGATCGCGGCGCGCGCAACGGCGCAGGCGAGCGGATTGCCGCCGAAGGTGCTGCCATGCTCGCCGGGGCGGAGCACGCCCAGGACCTCGGAGTTCGAGAGCACGGCGGAGACCGGGTAGAAGCCGCCGGAGAGCGCCTTGCCGACCAGCGTCAGGTCGGCCTCGATGCCCTCGTGCTCCTCGGCGAGCAGCTTGCCGGTGCGGCCGAGGCCGGATTGTATTTCGTCGAGGATCAGTTGCACGTTCTCTTCCGTGCAGATCTCGCGGATCTCGCGGAGATAGCCCTCGGGCGGGATCATCACGCCGGCCTCGCCCTGGATCGGCTCGACGAGGAAGCCCACCGTGTTCGGCGTGATCGCGTCCTTGAGCGCCTGGGCGTCGCCGAAGGGGATCACCTTGAAGCCCGGCGCGAAGGGCCCGAAGCCCGAGCGCGCGGTGGGGTCGGTCGAGAAACCGACGATCATTAGCGTGCGGCCGTGGAAATTGTTCTGGCAGACGATGATCTCGGCCTTGCCCGCAGGCACGCCCTTGACCTCGTAGCCCCATTTGCGCACGGCCTTGACGGCGCTCTCCACCGCCTCGGCGCCGCTGTTCATCGGCAGCACTTTCGAGGTGTTCGTGAGGGCGCAGATCTCCTGGTAGAAGAGCGCGAGCTGGTCGTTGTGGAAGGCGCGCGAGGTGAGCGTGAGCTTGCCCGCCTGCTCGACCATGGCCTCGCGAATCTTGGGGTGGCAGTGGCCCTGATTGACCGCCGAATAGGCCGACAGGCAGTCGAGATACTTGTTGCCGTCGGTGTCCCAGACCCAAACGCCCTCGCCGCGCGACAGGACGACGTTCAAGGGATGGTAGTTATGGGCGCCCAGATCCTCTTCGATCGCGACGTAATCGCGCTTGGCTTTTGGTTTCAATTTGCGGCGTTTGATCATGGCATAGAGATGTGGTTGGGGTCGTCGCGTTCAAGCGACAGGCGGCGGCGCATGGATCCCACGTAGATCCGATAAACGGGTCTTAGAAAGGTTTGTGGCCAGAAACCATTGCGATTTTCCTAAGATCGGCCCCGATGACGCACGCCGCGCTCAAGAAAGCGTGTCGGCGGCAGGCCTTGACATGGAGCGGCGTTGCGGGGCCCCATCCGGGCCATGATTGCTGCCGGAACAACACGCTAGATGGGCCACGCCAAGACGAGCGCGGCGCGGAAAGGGTTCGCCGCCCTGCCCTCCGTCGACCGTGTGCTGGGCTGGCCGGCGGTGGCAGCGCTCGCCGCGACCTACGGGAATGCGGCGACGCTCGAGGCGGTGCGCGCGGCGCTCGACGAAGGACGGGCGGCGATCGCGGGCGGCACCGGCTTTGCCGGCGACGGGGCGCTGACACAAGCCGTCGCGGCTCGCCTGGAAGCGCGGTTCGCGCCGCCCTTGAGGCGCGTCTTCAACCTGACCGGCACGGTGATCCACACCAATCTCGGCCGCGCGCCCTTGGCCGATGAGGCGATTGCCGAGATCGCGGCAGCTGCGGCGCAGCCGGTGAACCTCGAATTCGATCTCGGCAGCGGTCGGCGCGGCGACCGGGACGACCTGATCGAGAACCAGATCTGCCGGCTGACCGGCGCCGAGGCCGCGACCGTGGTCAACAACAATGCGGCGGCCGTCCTGCTCGTGCTCAACACGCTGGCGCGGCGGAAGGAGGTGCTGGTCTCGCGCGGCGAGCTTGTCGAGATCGGCGGGGCGTTCCGCATTCCCGACGTGATGGCGCGGGCCGGCGCCAAACTGCACGAGGTCGGCACGACCAACCGTACGCACCGGAAGGATTTCGAAGCCGCGATCAGCCCGCGCACGGCCTGTTTGATGAAGGTGCATACGAGTAACTACGAGGTGCGGGGCTTCACCAAAGCCGTGCCGGAGGCGGAGCTGGCCGCGCTGGCCCACGCGCACGACCTGCCCTTCGTGGTCGATCTCGGCAGCGGCATGCTCGTCAACCTCGAGGATTTCGGCCTGCCGCACGAGCGCACGGCGCGCGAAACGCTGACCGAAGGCGCCGATCTCGTCACCTTCAGCGGCGACAAGCTGCTGGGCGGCCCGCAGGCGGGCATCATCGCCGGCCGCGCCGATCTGGTCGCCAAGATCAAGCGCAATCCGATGAAACGGGCGCTCAGGCTCGACAAGCTCGTGATCGCGGCGCTCTCGGCGACCTTGCGGCTCTACGAGGATCCCGACGGTTTGCGCGAACGCCTGCCGGTGCTGCGGCTGCTGACGACGCCGGCTGACGAGATCGCGGCACGGGCCGAGCGGCTACAGCCAGTATTTGCGAAAGCATTGGACGGCGTCGCGAGTGTCGAAGCCGTGGCCTGCAAGAGCCAGATCGGCAGCGGCGCCCTGCCCGTCGATCTCCTGGAAAGCACCGCGCTGGCGATCCGGCCGGCGGGCGCGCGGAAAGGTAAAGGCGGCGGAAAGGCGAATGCCTTGGCGGCGGCGTTCCGGGCGTTGCCGGTTCCGGTGATTGGGCGGGTGCGCGAGGGCGCGCTGCTCTTCGATCTGCGCTGCCTGGAAGACGAGGCCGGGTTCGTGGCGCAATTGGGCGCGCTCGACCTGTCGGGGCTCGCGCCGAAATGATCATCGCCACCGCCGGCCATGTCGACCACGGCAAGACCTCGCTCTTGAAGGCACTGACGGGGGTCGATGCCGACCGCCTGCCCGAGGAGAAGAAGCGCGGACTCACCATCGATCTGGGCTTCGTTTACGACGACACGATCGCGCCCGGCACGGTGATCGGCTTCGTCGATGTGCCGGGGCACGAGCGCTTCATCCACAACATGCTGGCGGGCGTGACCGCGATCCGCGGTGCGATGCTGGTCGTCGCCGCCGATGACGGGCCGATGCCGCAGACGCACGAGCATTTGGATATTCTCGATCTGGTCGGCATCGAGACCGGGTTCGTCGCGCTCACCAAGATCGACAAGGTGGATGCGGAGCGCGTCACCGAGGTGACCGCGGAGATCGAGGCGATGCTGGCGGGCACGCGTCTCGCCGGTGCACCGATCTTTCCGGTGTCGTCGGTTGACGGTAGCGGTGTCGCGGACATTGCCGCGCATCTGCGAGGCTTGGCGGAAAGCGAAAAACGGGCGCCACCGGCGGGCAATTTCCGGCTCGCGGTCGACCGCTCCTTTACCGTCGCGGGCGCGGGCCTGGTGGTGACCGGGCCGGTCAGCGCCGGGCAGGTGCGGACGGGTGACACGGTCGTCCTCTCGCCCGACGGCCGCGAGCTCCGCGTGCGCGGGTTGCGGGCGCAGGACCGGGCGGTCAAGGAAGCGGTACTCGGCGACCGCTGCGCCATCAACTTGGCCGGGCGCATCAGCAAAGAGGAGATCGCGCGCGGCGACTGGATCGTCGCAATACGTGCCCACGCGCCGGTGCGTCGGATCGATGTGGCGCTCCGTGTCCTTGGTTCGGAGGACCGCGCGCTCAAGCACTGGACGCCCGTGCATGTCCATCACGGCACGGCGGACGTGATGGGCCGGGTGGCGCTGTTGGAGGAGAAGGCCATCGAGCCGGGCGGGCAAGGCCTTGCGCAGTTGGTATTGGACGCGGCGCTCTGCGCCCGCGCGGGCGACGCCGTGATCATCCGCGATCAATCGGCGCGGCAGACCATGGGCGGCGGTCGGGTCGTCGACCCGTTCTCGCCACGGCGCGGCCGGGCGCGGCCCGAACGCCTCACCTGGCTGCACGCCCTGTGCAATCCGGATCGAGATGCGGCGCTGCAGGCTATTCTCGATGCGTCGCCCGGCGGCGCGCCGCTGCAGACGCTAGAAGCCGCCTGGAATTTGACGGCCGCAGAGGCCGAAGCGCTGCACGCCAAGGCGGATGTCTGTTGTACAGGTCAGGACGAAGTCGTTGGTCTGACGAAGGCACATCGCGACGCCCTCGCTTCGGCCATTCTCACGGCGCTTGAGCGGCTGCACCGTGCGAACCCCAATGCGGGCGGTGTGAACGAGGCGCATCTGGCGCGCGCCCTTCCGTTCCGCGCCCGGCCGGCGGCCTTCGCGCATGTCGTGGGCGAGCTCGTCGCCCAAGGTGAGATCGTGCGCGCCGGCGCCGTGCTGCAGCGACGAGGCTTCGCGGCCAGACTATCGGCGGCCGACGACCGGGACTGGCGACGTGTCGAAGCGGTGATGAACGCTGCGGCGGACCGGCCGCCGACCATCTTCGAGATCGCCGAGGACCTCGGCCTGCCGCAGAACCAGGTCGCGGGGCTGTTGGCGCGGACGGCCAAGCTGGGCCTGACCGCGCGGGTGTCGTCGAACCGCTACATGACGCGGGCAGGATTGCGGACATTGGCGGGCATCGCCGAAACCGGCGCGCGCGGATTGCCCGGTGGGCGTTTCAGCGTCGCCGCCTTCCGCGACTGGTCGGGGATCGGCCGCAATCTCAGCATCAAAATCCTGGAGTTCTTCGACAAGGTGAAGTTCACGCGGCGCCTCGGCAACGAGCGCGAGATCCTGCGCCCGGCTGCCGACGTGTTCGGCGCGGGCGAGGCTGCCCCTGCCCCTCAAGAGCCCGTCAAGGCGGGCTGAATGCCTTGGACCTCGACGGGGCGGCCATGCTAGCCAGAGAGACGGAGGAGGATCGGTTCCCGGTGGGCCGCGCGGGCTTCAAACCCGTTGGGACGCGCCAGGCGTGTCTGGTGGGTTCGACTCCCACCCTCTTCCGCCACTTCCCGCGACCCTAGCCATGCAGAACGACACGCCGGTCAAATGCGACATCGTGCTGATCGGCGGCGGCCATGCGCATGCCGCAGTGCTGAAGAGCTTCGGCATGAAGCCCGAGCCGGGGGTGCGGCTCAATCTGATCTCGCCGGGCTCGCTTACGCCCTATTCGGGGATGCTGCCGGGCTATCTCGCCGGGCATTACACGCTGGAAGAAACGCATTTGGACCTGCGCGCCCTGGCACGGTTCGCCGGCGCACGCTTCTACCAGACGGCGGCGACCAGCCTCGATCTCGCCGCCGGCACCGTCCTCTGCGGTGACCGGCCGCCGGTCGCCTTCGATCTGCTCAGCATCGATATCGGCTCGACGCCCAGCGAGCACGGGATCGCGGGCGCCGAACGTTCGATCCCGGTGAAGCCGGTCGACCGCTTTCTCGCCCGCTGGGACGAGGTCGAGCGGCAAATCGTGGCCGATGGCGGGCGGCACCGGCTGGTCGTCATCGGCGCGGGTGCCGGTGGAACCGAAACCGCGTTGGCGCTCGATTTCCGGGCGCGTCAGGCGCTGAAGCAGGCCGGCAAGCCCGCGAACGGGTTCGAGGTTGCGATCGTCGCGCAATCGGCAGAGCCGCTCGAAACACACGGCGCCGGAACACGGCGGCGCATGCGGAAAGCGATCGAGCACGCCGGGATTGCGTTCCACGGCGGCCATTCGGTGAAGGCCATCGAGGATGGCCGGATCGTCTGCGAGCCCGCGATCGATTTGCCGTTCGATAGTGTCGTGCTGGTGACGCCGGGGTCGGCGGCGCCCTGGCTTGCCAGTACAGGCCTCGCGCTCGACGAGCGCGGCTTCATCCGCGTGCACGACACGCTGCAGTCGGTGACCGATACACGCGTCTTCGGCGCCGGCGACACTATCGCCTTCGAGCCGCGCGCGCTTCCGAAGAGCGGCGTCTATGCCGTGCGCGAGGGGCCGTTCCTGGCGACGAGCCTGCGCGCGCTTGCAACCGGCGGAACCCCGCGCGCCTACCATCCTCAGCGTCGGACCTTGGCGCTGATCTCGATGGGGAAGAAGCGCGCGGTGCTGTCCTACGGGGCCGCGTCGGTCGAGGGCGACCGGGCCTGGCGCTTCAAGGACTGGATCGACCGGCGCTGGATGCGGAAGTACCAGGAGCTGCCGGAAATGGACGGCGGCCAGGACGACGGTGACGACGAGCCGATGCGCTGCGGCGGCTGCGGCGCCAAGGTGCCGGCGGATGTATTGAAAAGCGCGCTGGCGACGATCGCACCGAACCAAAGTCCGAAGACACGAAGTGTCCTCGTAGGGCTCGAGGCGCCGGACGATGCGGCTGTGATCGTTCCGCCGCCAGGCAAGGCGCTGGTGCAGACCTTCGATCAGTTCCGCGCCTTCATCGACGACCCCTACCTCTTCGGCCGCATCGCTGCCAATCATTGCCTGGGCGACATCCATGCGATGGGGGCCGAGCCGGCCTCGGCGCTCGCCGCGGTCACCCTGCCCTATGCCGAGCCGGAGAAGATGGGCCAGGACCTCAAGCAGCTTCTGGCGGGTGCTCTGGCGACGTTCAAGCTGGAAGGCGTAGCGCTGATCGGCGGGCATACCGGCGAGGGCGCCGAGTTGATGATGGGCTTCACCATCAACGGCTTCGTCGATGAGGCGGCGATGCTGCGCAAGGGCGGCCTCAAGCCGGGCGATGCGATCATTCTGACGAAGCCGCTCGGCACCGGCGCGCTGCTCGCCGCCGACATGCGCTACAAATCGGATGGGCGCTGGATCGACGCAGCGATCGAGACGATGCTGCAATCGAACGGGCCGGCCGCCGAGATCGCCCGCAAACACGGGGCAACCGCCGCGACCGACCTCACCGGCTTCGGCCTCGCTGGGCACCTGATCGAGATGGCCGAGCCGGCGGGGGTGACCGTGACGATCCGACTGGACGATGTACCTGTGCTCAAAGGTGCGCTGGATGTGATGGCGGATGGGATCGTGAGCTCGTTGCAGCCCGACAATGAGCGCAACGCCGGGCTCGGCGCTACGGCGAACAACACCAGGCGCCCGATTCTGTTCGACCCACAAACGGCGGGCGGGTTGCTGATCGGCGTTGCCGCGGAAACGGCTGAGGCCTGCCTCGCCGATCTGCGCGAAGCAGGCTTCACCCAGGCCGCGGTAATCGGCGAGGTCAATGCCGAGAAAAGCGCCGGGCCTCTTGTCGTCGCCGCCTAGCGCATCATTTTTCAGGACTGGTTTGTTCCGACCACGATGGTGCCGCGATGCGCGACGTAGACGAATTGGTGGACGGCTACCGCCGCTTTCTGGCCGGCCGGTACGAGAAAGAGGCCGCGCTCTATAGCGAGCTCGCCGAACAGGGCCAGGCGCCGAAGGTGATGGTGATCGCCTGCTGCGACAGCCGCGCCGATCCCGCGGCGATCTTCGACGCGCGGCCGGGCCAGCTCTTCGTGGTGCGCAATGTCGCCAATCTGGTGCCGCCCTTCGAGCCCCACGGCGACTATCACGGCACCAGCGCGGCACTCGAGTTTGCGGTGAACGGGCTCGGCGTGGAGACGATCCTGGTGATGGGCCACGGCCGTTGCGGCGGCGTGCGCGCCTATCTCGACGGGCTCTATGAAGCCGAGCCACCACGCGGCTTCATCCAGCGCTGGATGTCACTTTTGAAGACGGCGCAGACCGAAGCGTTGCGCGCGGCGGGCGACCAGCCGATCGAGGCGCAGGCGAAGGCGCTCGAATTCGCCTCGGTGCGCCATTCGATCGACAACCTCCAGACCTTTCCCTTCGTGAAGGACCGGGTGGCCGACGGCCGGCTGCGCCTGCGCGGCGGCTATTTCGACATCGCCGATGGGCGCCTGCTGGCGCTCGATCCTGAAAGCGGGGCTTTCAGCTCTGTCGACTGATCTGGGTCGACTGATCCGGGTCAGGCCTTGGCCGGTTCCGGCGTCTCTCCGAACGCATTGATGCCGAGCTGGTCGCGCATGCCCTCGGTCATTTCCGCCTTGTCGTCCTCCAGCGGGATGCCGGTGGAATCGGCGACGCGGTCGATGGCGTTGAAGAGCGCAGCGACCCCCGCCGCATCCGCCAAGGCCTCGCCGCCCATGGCCTCGATCACAGCCGCGCGGGCGGCATCAAGCCTGGCCGGATCGGCGCCGACCGCCGCTTCGGCGAATTCGAGCAGGACGCCCGCGTTCGGGATGCCGCTTTCGTCACCGCTCTTTCCCAGCAGTGCGCTTAGATCGTAGTCGTCTCCGGAATGTTCGCCGCTCGCACGGAGCAGCACCGCATGGCTGGTGGTTCAGTAGAGACACTGGTTGAGGGCGGAGACCCGGCCGGCGATCATCTCGATCTGGGCGTGGCTGATGGCGCGGTACTCGGTGCCGAAGTCGCGCATCTGATCGCCGCGCAGATAGAGCGTGTTCGCCATCTCCCAGAAGCTGCGCGCCGTCGCCGGCACCAGCGTGAGCGCGCGGCGGATATGCGCGGCGCTGCCCGGATAGAATTCGCGCTGGAGCGGGCCGTCGTGATCGGGATCGAGCGTCGGCACCCAGGCCAGCTCGATATTGAGGTGCTCGGGCGTCTCCGGGCTCGGCGCGCCGTCCTGCGCGTCCGGAATCTCCGGTGCGTCCTGGCCAATGCCGCGGCAAAAGGTGTCGATGCCGACGACGCTGACGACGACGCCGATCAGCTCGACATATTCCCTGGGCGAGATACCGCTGCTGGTGACCTCGCGGAACCAGCGTTCGGAAAGCCGGCCCGGATCGCTCATGACCCGGTGAATGATGTCGACCCAGACCTCCGGGAGCGCGCCCAGATGGTTGTGCTCACCGTCGACAGCAAAGGGCGAGATCGCGGCCTTGCGTTCTGCGCACAGGGCGCAGCCGGCGACGTTTCGTGCTTCGGCCGCGATGGCGGTGCGCTGCTCGGCGGTCAGCCAAGTTCCCGGCTCGCCGATCCGCGCCCAGACGTTCGGCAGCGCCGCCGCAACCTCGTCGCGAATCGGAACCGGCGCAGCCTCAAAAGATAAGGTGCTCATATGAGACGCGGCCTCCTGTCAGCTCAGTGACGAATTCCATACGATCGTATCGTGCCTATTCGCCCCGAACAACGGTGTCGGCGTTGCAATCCGCGCGCGACGCAGGCACAGTTGGCGTTCCTGCGAGCCATTTCACTGGAGCCGCCTTTTGTCAGAGAAACTTGGGATCGGCGCGACGTTTCCGAAGCTAACGCTCAAGCTGGTCGGTGGCGGAACGCTCGATCTTCCCGAAGGGCTCGACGCCAAATACCGCGTCATCCTCTTCTACCGGGGCCATTGGTGACCCTACTGCCGCCGTCAGTTGGACGGCTTCGAAGAAAATAGGGAAGCGCTCGAAGCGAAGGGCGTCAAGATCGTCGCCGCCAGCGTCGATGACGAGGAGAAGGCCGGCGAGATCGCGGCCGGCAAGGGCTTTGCCTTCGGCTACGGCGTGACCCGCGAAGATGCGGACAAGCTGGGCTCGTGGTGGGAAGAGCGGCGCGGCATCATCCAGCCGTCGGAGTTCCTGCTCAATCCCGAGGGCAAGGTGATGGCCTCGAGCTACAGTGACGGGCCGATCGGACGCATCGACGCCGCCGACGTGCTGAAGGTGATCAACTTCTACGAGTCGAAGAAGTAGCCGTACCTCTGCGTCCGAGCCGGCTCCGAGGAAGAGCGTCCCAAGGCGCCCCGCCGGCAGTCGATGCGCGAGCGGTAATGCTATGGCCAGCACCCCCGAACCGCCGTCACCCTTACGACTGGGGCTCGTTTCGGGGGCGACCATTGCCTGTTTCGGCGCCGTGCTTTTCCTGCCGGCGGGACGGCTCGACTGGTTCGCTGGCTGGCTCTATCTCGCGATCGTCGTTGTCTACTTCGCCGCCAATTACGTCTATCTCAACCGCGTGAACCCCGAGCTGATCGCCCATCGCATGCGCATGGGCAAGGGCACCAAGCGCTGGGACAAGGTCTGGCTCTGGCTGAACACGCCCGTTTTCCTCGGCATCCATGTCGTCGCCGGGCTAGATGCCGAACGCTTCGGGTGGTCGCAGATGCCGGGATGGCTTTGGCCGGTGGGGCTTGCGGTGTTCGTTGCGGGGAGCGTGCTGGTCAGCTGGTCGATGGGCGTGAACCCGTTCTTCGAGAAGACCGTACGCATCCAGAGCGAGCGCGGCCATCGGGTCATCGACACCGGCCCGTACCGCTTCGTCCGCCATCCAGGCTATCTCGGGTTCTTCGGCTGGCTCGTTTCCACGCCGTTGCTGCTCGGCTCGTGGTGGGCCTTCGTGCCCGCGGCGCTCTCGCTTTTCTCTTTCATTGGGCGCACGGCGCTCGAGGACCGGACGCTGCGGCGCGAGCTGACGGGCTATGAAGACTATGCGCGCCGCGTCCGCTACCGGATCCTGCCAGGGGTTTGGTGACGCAGGCGGTCGCGCCCTAGTCGAAGGCCGTCTGGTGGCGGCTCAGGATCTGCTCGCCGAACAGGCTGGCGACGAGCTCGACGACGAGCTCCGCCGTGGTGTTGCGCAGATCGAGCGCGGGGTTGAGCTCGGTGATCTCCATCGAGCCGAGCAGACCGGTCTCGTAGAGCATCTCCATGCAGAGCTGCGATTCGCGGTAGGTCGGCCCGCCCTTGACCGTCGTGCCGACGCCGGGCGCGATCGTGGGATCGAGGAAGTCGACGTCGAAGCTCAGATGCAGATGGCCACCACGCTCGGTCACCCGCGCGACGATATCCTCCATGACGCGGCGCATTCGCCGCTCGTCGATCTCGCGCATGTCGTAGACGGTGAGGCCGGCCTCCAGCACCGCTGCTTTCTCGACATGGTCGACGGAACGGACGCCGAGCAGGCTGATCTCGTCGGCGCCGAGGATCGGCTGGCGGCTGCCGAGCGCGGTGAGCTCCGCCGGGCCGTCGCCGCAAAGGACCGCGACCGGCATGCCGTGAATATTGCCCGAAGGCGAGGTCTTGGGCGTATTGAAATCGGCATGCGCATCGAGCCAGACGACGCTGAGCGGCGTATCGCTTGCGGCGCAATGCTCGGCGACGGCGGCGATGGATCCGATCGCGATCGAGTGGTCGCCGCCCATCACCAGGGGCAAACGGCCCGCTTGCAGCGATGTGGCGACCACCGCTTTCAGATTGGCGCACCATTCGGCGGCTTCGGCAAGATGGCGGTAGCCGTCGCGGACCGGCGCATCGGGATTGGGCGGGCCGGAGACATTGCCGCCGTCGATGACGCTCAGGCCCATCTTGCGCAGCATCAGGTCGAGGCCGGCGACGCGCAGCGCCTCCGGACCCATCGAGCTGCCCCGGTCGGCTGCGCCGATATCGGTCGGCGCGCCGATCAGCTCGATGGTGGGCTTGGCGGACTTGCCGGACCGGGCGGGCTTGGACGATTTGGCGGACTTGGCGCTCATGGCAACACGATACCCGCGCGACGCCTAATGGACGCCTAACGGACAGCCCGGCCCCGCCGCGGCTGACTGCCTAAGAAATGCCTGGGGAAATGCCTGCCTGGGATTGGGTCAGCCCGCCTTGGCGGCCTTCGCCTTGTCGAGAATGCCGACGGCGACCATGGTTTCCTCGACCCGGCGCTTGGTCTCCTCGGCGATCTCGCAGATCGGCAGGCGCGCCTCGGCGCTGCAGAGGCCGAGCAGGCTTGCGGCATACTTCACCGGGCCGGGGCTGGTCTCGCAGAACAGCGCCTCGTGGAGCGGCAGCAGGAGATCGTTGATTTCCGTGGCCCGGTCGAGATCGCGCGCGGCCCAGGCATCGTGCATTTCCGCGCACAGCGCCGGCGCGACGTTCGACGTCACCGAGATACACCCCACCCCGCCTTGCGACAGGAACGGGATGGCGGTCGCGTCCTCGCCCGAAAGCTGGATGAAGTCGGGGCCGGTGACGACGCGTTGCTGCAACGGACGCACGAGATCGGCGGTGGCATCCTTCACGCCGACCACATTGGGCAGCGCCGCCAGGCGGTCCATGGTCTCGACTGTGATGTTCACGATCGAGCGGCCGGGGATGTTGTAGATCAGCATCGGCAACTCGGCCGCGTCGTTGATCGCCTTGAAGTGCTGGTAGAGGCCTTCCTGGGTCGGCTTGTTGTAATAGGGCGCGACCGAGAGATGGTAGTCCGCCCCCGCCTTCTTGGCGTGCTGGGCGAAGCCGATCGCCTCGTCGGTGCAGTTGGAGCCGGTGCCGGCGATGACCGGAACGCGGCCGGCGGCCGTCTCGACACAGACCTCGACCACCCGGCGGTGCTCGGTATGCGAGAGCGTCGGCGATTCGCCGGTGGTGCCCACGGGCACGAGCCCGTCGGTGCCGCTTTCGATCTGCCATTCGATCAAGCGGCGGAACGCGCTTTCGTCGATCTTGCCGTCGCGGAACGGCGTGATCAGGGCGGTGATCGAGCCCTTCAGCATGGCCTCGTCCTCTTTGTAAGTCGTTGTTCGGTCCGGATTCGCTTGGGCCGGAGCATAACCCCGGCCTGTTTTTGCGGCAAGGGTGCACCCGTATTAACCAATTCCGCCCTTTGCCGGCTGACATCGCGGCGAAAATTTGGCATAAATTTAGACAAATTGTGGCAAAGATTCGAACGATTCGAACGATTCGAACGATCCGACCGACGCTCGGACGCGGAGAACTGGGAGGTTCTGGGGTGTTTCGAGGTCTGATAGTGGGTTTGCTCGCGCTGGCGTTGGGCGCGTCGACCAGTTTGGCCGATAGCGGAAAGCCGCGGGTCAAGGCCGCGCCTACGATGAAACCGGCGGTTAGGCCCGCTGCAGCGGCGAAGAAAAAGCCCGCCGCCCGCACGGTCGCCCGGCGGAAACACCTTATACGCCGGAAATCTGCCGCCAGCGCACGGGCGCGGGCCCGGGCCGCCGCGAGCGCGCGGGCGAAAGCGAAAGCCGCAGCCGAGCGCGAGCGTCTGGAAGCAGCCGAACGGCGGCGGGTGCGCCTCGAACGGCTCCAGCCGGCACGGGGCTCGATCGTCCAGCTTGCCATCCGCGACCCGCTGCCGCCGCTCCGCGCCAATGCGAGCGCCGCCGAGCGCGCCTTCCGCGCCATGGAAAAGGCAAGCTGGGGTCAGGCGATTGCCGCCTACCGCCGGGTCCGCGATCCCCTGACGCGCAAGATGCTGACCTGGTATCGCCTGCAAAGCCGCACCAGCGGCGCCTCGTTCGGCGAGATCCACACCTTCCTGCAGCGGAACCCGGATTGGCCGCTCGGCGCGCGCCTGCGCTACCGCGCCGAAATGGCGATGGGCTGGAGCCATGCGCGCGACGCCGATGTGCTGGCCTTTTTCAAAGACAAGGCGCCGCGCACCTTGAACGGCGCGATGCGGCTCGCCGAGGCGCTGCGCAACAGCGGCAGGCCGACCGAGGCGACAACGTTGTTGAAGCGGACCTGGGCGCGCGGGCGCACCTTCGGGCCGCAGGAGCGCGCCTTCCTGAAGCGTTTCGGCGACGACCTCACCGTCGAGGATCATGCCGCGCGCGTCCACACCATGATCTACCGGAACCGTCGCCGCACCGCGCGCGTCTATATCCGCGCCCATCGCGACAAATTCACCGACGGCATGAAGGCGCTGTTCCGCGCGCGTCTGTTGCTGAGCGGCCGGCGCGCGCCGAGCGAGCGCCGGGTGGAGAAGGCGCTGGCGGCGATCCCCGAGGCCGAGCGCAAGCACCCAGCGCTCGCCCACGATCTCATCCGCTGGCATCGGCGCAAGGACCGGCTGGAGGAGGCCGTCGCGCTCCTGAACGCCACCGATGCAAGCGGCGAGCCGGAGCGGCCGTGGTGGCAGCAACGCGCCTGGGTGGCGCGGGTGGCGCTCCGCTTCGGCAAGCCGGAGATCGCCTATGCGGTCGCGCGCGATCATCACGCCAAGGAACGCCGGCACATCTACGAGGGCGAGTGGCTCGCCGGCTGGATCGCGCTCCGCTATCTGCGCAAACCGGCGCTCGCCAAACCGCATTTCGAGAGGCTCTACAAGCTCGCGCGCTATCCGGTGAGCTGGGCGCGCGGCGCCTATTGGCTCGGCCGCACCGCCGAGGCGCGCGGCGACCGCAAGGCGGCGCTCGCCTGGTACCAAAAGGCGGCGCAGTACGTGCAGACCTATTACGGGCAGTTCGCGCTCGCCAAGCTCGGCCGCAAGCACGTGACCTTACCGGCGCGGACGGCGATCACGCCTGCCCAGCGCGCCGCCTTCGAGCGCAAGGAGCTGGTCCGCGCGGCACGGCGGCTCGAAGCGCTCAATCAGCGCGACATCGCCCGCTGGTTCGTCTTCGCTGCCTTCGACACGGCGAAGACCCCGGCCGAGCGCGCGCTCGCCTCGCAGCTCGGGATCGAGATCGAGCGGCTCGAGACGGCCGTGCGCACGGCTAAATATGCAGGGCGCTACAAGCAGTTGCTGGTCGAGAGCGGCTATCCGATCATCATGGTGCCGGCGGAGATCGGCGCGGAACCGGCCCTCATCCTCTCGCTCATCCGCCAGGAAAGCGAGTTCAACCACGAGGCCATCAGCTGGGCCGGCGCGCGCGGCCTCATGCAGCTCATGCCGCGGACGGCTTACAGGACGGCCCGCAACATCAAGGTGCGCTACAACCGCAAGGCGCTCATCCGCAACCCCCACTACAACATGAAGATCGGCACCTCGCACGTGGTTGAGCTGATGGAGGAGCTGGGCGGAAATTACGTATTGGTCGCCGGCGCCTACAATGCCGGGATCGGGGCGGTGAATTTTTGGCTCTCCGTGAACGGCGATCCGCGCGGCGGCAGCGCCGAGCGCTGGATCGACTGGATCGAGGCGATCCCGGTTCCCGAGACACGCAACTACGTTCAGCGCGTGCTGGAAGCGGTGCAGGTCTACCGCGCCCGGTTGGGCGATAACACGCTGTCGGTCGCCAACATCGCCAAACGCTGGAACGGCACGGTCGAGCCCATCGACGTGACGCGCGCCGCGAGCGTGGGCAGCGCCGGCAACGGGAAAGGCTGCGTCACCCAGACTTCGGCGAAGCCGGGCAGCCCCGCCTGCTGACCCAGGCGCTGCAAACGGCCCCCGTCATGGACGGTCGTTGTCTTGAACGATCGTTTTGATGGCCCGCCGGGCAGGTGATAGGCTGCGCGCCCGAGCTTCTGCTGCCCCCAACAACGAGACCATCATGGCGACGACCAAACTCGAAAACATCGAGGCCTGCGTCTTCGACGCTTACGGAACGCTGTTCGACTTCAACTCGGCGACCGAGCGCTGCCGCGACGTCCTCGGCGACAAGGCCGACGAGCTGTCGGCGATGTGGCGCATGAAGCAGCTGCAATACACCTGGCTGCGCGGCCTCATGGGCAAACACGAGGATTTCTGGCGGGTGACCGGCGACGCGCTCGACTACTCGATGGACACGATGGGGATCGACGACGACGCCGTGCGCGAACGGCTGATGGACTGCTATATGAGCATCGAGGCGTTTCCCGAGGTGCCGGCGGTCTTGAAGGCGTTGAAGGAGGCGGGCCTGAAGACCGCAATCCTGTCGAACGGTTCGCCCAGGATGCTCGACGGCGCCGTCGATGCGACGGGCACGCGCGATCTCTTCGATGCGCTCATCTCGGTCGAGGAGGTCGGCGTCTTCAAGCCGCATCCCTCGGTCTACGATCTGCCCTCCAAGCATCTGGGCGTGGCGCCGGCGAGCATCTCGTTCCAGTCCTCCAACTCGTGGGATGCGGTGGCGGCGGGCACCTTCGGCATGAAGGTGGTCTGGATCAACCGCTACGGCCAGCCGCGCGAGCGCCTGACCTACGATCCCGATGTCGAAGGCACGACCCTGAACGATCTCCTGCCCGCGCTCGGACTCTAGACGCGTGCGGGACCAGGCATGAGCGGATTGGTGGGCGCACGGGGTTACCGCGAGCGCCATATATCGGCGCAGGACGGCCTGTTGCTCTACATCCGCGACTACGGCGATCCGGTCTCGACGCGCACGCCCCTGCTCTGCCTCACCGGTCTTACGCGGAATTCGACCGACTACCACGATTTCGCCAGCGCGCGCTCGGCCGACCGGCGGGTGATCACGCTCGACTACCGGGGCCGGGGCCGCTCCGCCTACGATCCCGACTGGCGGAACTACAAGCCCGAGACCTATATCGGCGACATCCGGCAAGTGCTGGCGGCGACGAACTGCCATCACGTGATCTCCGTGGGCACCTCGCTCGGCGCGATGCTGACGATGGGCATGGGCGCGGCGATGCCGACCATGCTGGCCGGGGCGATCCTGAACGATGCGGGACCCGAGCTCGACCCGAGCGGGATCGCGCGGATCCTCGACTATGTCGGCGACGAGACGGCCTACGACGACTGGGATGCGGCGACCGCGCGGGTGGAAGAGCTCTTCCCCAGCCTGCCGATCACCACGAAAGACGGTTGGCGCGCGCTCGCCGAACGCACTTTTCGCACCCGCGATGACGGCAAACTCGTCTATGATTGGGACACCGCGATCGTGAAGAACCTGCGGGCGATGAAGGAGCTGCCCGATCTGTGGGCGCTCTTTCATGGGCTGCGCACCGTGCCGGTGCTGGCGCTGCGGGGCGAAATTTCCGACGTGCTGAGCCCGGCGACCTTCGAGCGGATGGGCGACGACATGCCGAAGCTGACCCGCGTTACCGTCCCCGGCGTCGGCCACGTCCCGACGATGGAAGAGCCCGACGCAAAGCAGGCGATCGACGCGTTCCTGGAGACCGTCTAGAGGGCAACCGCCCAAGAGGGCTGATACCATGGCCAGCGCCGCACCGACCGACGCTACCGAACCCGCGCCCAACATCGCCCAGCCGACTTACGACGACATTCTGGCCGCCGCGCGCCGCCTCGAAGGGCTCGCGGTTCGCACGCCGCTGATCGAGCCGCCGGCGCTCGCCGAGCGCACCGGGGCGCGGGTCTTCGTCAAGGCCGAGACCTTCCAGCGCACCGGCTCGTTCAAGTTCCGCGGCGCCTACAATCGCATCAGCCAAATCCCCGAGGCCGACCAGCCGAAAGGCGTGGTGGCCTTTTCCTCCGGCAATCATGCGCAGGGGGTCGCCGCGGCCGCCAAGCTTCTGGGCATGACGGCGACCATCGTGATGCCGCGCGATGCGCCGGCGATCAAGCTCAACCGCACGCGGGCGCTGGGCGCGAGGGTGATCGAATACGACCGCGCAAGCGACGCGCGCGAGGCGATCGGCCAGGAGATCGCGGCGGAGACCGGCGCAACGCTGGTGCGGCCCTATGATGATCCCGCGGTGATGTGCGGCCAGGGCACGGTCGGCTACGAGATTGCCGAGGAGCTGGACGCGCGGGGCATCGCCCCGGACGCGGTGCTGGCGCCGTGCAGCGGCGGCGGCTTGATCGCCGGCACCGCAACGGCGCTGGCGGCGCGCTTTCCCGGGCTCGAGATCATCTCGGTCGAGCCGGCGGGCTACGACGACACGGCGCGCTCGTTGGCGGCGGGCGAACGGGTCTCGAACGCGCGCGGCGGGCCGGCCTCGATCTGCGATGCGCTGATGAGCCCGATCCCGGGCGAGCTCACCTTCCCGGTCAACAGCCGGCTGCTGGCGCGCGGGCTCGCCGTCGACGACGCGGAGGTACGCGCGGCCGTCGCCTTCGCGTTCCGGGAGCTGAAGCTGGTGATCGAGCCCGGCGGCGCCGTGGCGCTGGCGGCGCTCCTTGCCGGTCATTACGACGCAAAGGACAAAGCCGTGGTGATCGTCGCCTCGGGCGGCAATGCCGACCCGGCGCTGTTCGCAGAAATCCTGGAGAGCGCGGCCTAAAACCGGCCTCGCAATGGTAGGCTTCGAGCCTTACGACGCCGTTTTGGCGACGGGGGCCTCAACCTCGGAGCGGCCTGCGCCGCCCTCGACGGTCTTCAAATCCGGCTTGCCGTCGCTGTCGGTCTTGGCCTTGAGCTCGGGCTCGATCGCCTCGGGCTTGCTGTAGCGCTTGAGCGCGCCCTCGACATGGGCGCCCGGCTCGACGGTGAGGACGTCGTGGACGATGTCCCCAAGCACCCTGGCGCCGGCAACGAGCACGACGGTCTTGGCGCGGATCTTCCCCTCGACCGCGCCGCTGACCTGCACGTTTTCGGCAATCAGCTGGCCTTGCACGAGACCGTCGGTGCCGACCGTGATGGTGCGGCTCTTGACGTCTCCGGTGATCGTCCCCTCGATCTGGATATCGCCGTCGCTCGTCATGTTGCCGGTTACTTGCAGCCCGGCGCTGACGATCGATGGCATGGCGGACGTCTTCATACGCGGTGGTTCCGACACCGGCTCCCCCTCGGGCTTGCTACCCTTTGAAAACATATTTCCCTGCTTTGATGAAGTTCTTGGGATCGACCGGCTTGCCGTCGATCAGGATCTCGTAGTGGACGTGCGGGCCGTTGGAGCGGCCGCTGGTTCCGAGAAGCCCGACCTTGTGCCGATGGTCGATCTTTTCCCCCCGCTTGACCAGGATTTTGCGCAGATGCGCGTAGCGTGTCCGCAGACCCAATCCGTGATCAATCTCGACAAGCCAACCGTAACCGCCGCGCCAGCCGGCGAAGACCACCTTGCCCGGCGCGGTCGCCAGGACCGGCGTATTGATGTGATAGGCGAAATCCATGCCGTTGTGACGCGCCAGGCGATTGTTCATCGGATCCCGGCGCATGCCGAAGTGGCTGGACATCCGGTAGTGCTCCAACGGCGCCGTCAGCGGCAGGCGACGGGAGACAGCGCGAATGTAGCGCCAGCGCTCGATCCGCGAATCGAGGAGGGCGACCTTGAGCGCCAAGGGATCTTCCGCCCGCGTGGCGCGCTTGAAGGGCCCGCCGGCGCCGATGTTCTTGCCGTCGAGCCGGGCGGCGCGGCTGACCAGCATCTCGAGATTGAGGCCGGTCATCTTGAGGACGCGCGAGGCTTCGCTGATCGTGCTGCTGGTGCCGTCGGACAGGCGGGTGACGAGGTTGTCCTGGCGGCTGCGCAGGCTGGCGAGCTGGTTTTGCAGCCGGGCCAGGTTGTTGCGCAACCGGTTGCGCTCTTCGGTGACGGCGCCGTGATCGTTGAGGATCGACTGGACCTCGTTGCCGATCGAGGCGAGACCGTGCTCCAGCGTGGCGTTGCGCGCGGTGAGCTCGCGCCAGTCGGTGACATGCCCGCCCGGCCGCACGCGGCGGCGCATCCGGCTGCGCGTCGCCGCGGCCAGGGCCTCGCGAAGATCGGCGAAGCTTTCGGGCGCCTTGCGCTTGGGGCTCGCCGTGGGATGGAACATCGTCATCACCTGGGCCTGGCTGCGCTCCAGGCTGCGGGTGATGCTGAGCAACCGGCCGTTATGGGTCGCGACCTGGCGCATGGCCGATTTGTAGGCCTTCTTGGTCTCGGCGACCTCGCGGTTCTTGGCCCGGATCGCATCCTGGATGGTGGCGAAATAGAAGGTCGTATAGCCGACCCAGCCGATCACGAGCACGGCGACCACGGCCATGCAGATCTGCATCGGCCGGGTGACCGAGACGAAGCTGACCTGTCCGTTGCGGCGATAGAAGATCTGCCGCTCGACGAACCACTTTTTCGAGGCGACGGTGAACAGCGCTTTGGAAGAGGCCGCAAAATCCGTGGTGCGGCGGTCTGATTTGGATGTCATCCCCTAATGTGCCTTTTCCTGTTCCAGATACGCCGGGATAGCGGATTGCTCCTCGACGCTTGTTTCAGGTCGGCCTCAAAACCGAAACACATGCTGGGGTTAGGCTACCCGCCACGAAACCGTTCCGGGGCGTGGCTGTCGCAGGTTTCGCCTGCTTCTTAGCGGTCGTTGCCGCACCACGCTTTACTTGATCACCTGCTGGTCTTGTATTTCACTTTTGTTGCAGACGATCTTTTTGTCTTAGGCTTGTTTGGCTTGTTTACACTCAAGGTTCGTGGAAACCGGCCCCCAATTGTTATTGGCAGACCCTACACAACCGCTTGAATGCTTGCAAGCACCCCGTTAACGATTTCAGTGCGATTCTTGGGTGAGTGTGGCGGAGAGGGCGGGATTCGAACCCGCGAGCCCCTTGCGGGACCAACGCCTTAGCAGGGCGCCGCCTTAAGCCACTCGGCCACCTCTCCGATTGAGCGCGAGAAACCAAAGTCTGGTTAACGCTCGATCCTAAGTAGCCACGGGCGTTACGGCTGTCAACGTCGCCCCGACCCTATCGCATGCTCCAGTGTTTGTAGGCCTCCTTCATTTGCTCCAACGCCACCGAAATCTGATCCGGTTCGGCCCTGCTCGATTGTGCTATGCGGCGATAGGTATCGCGCGCCTCGACGAAACGTATCCAATAGTCCGCCTGTTCGGCCGCCTCGCCGGCGCGCTGACCCGGATAGCGCCGCATCCCCTGCTCCTCGACCTCGACCAGGATCGCGCGCAGCCGCTTGGCGACGTCGGTCTCGCCGATCGAATAGGCATGAGTGAAAGCATCGAGGATCTTGTCGGTAAGGCGGCGGTTATATTCAGGGACACCAACTTCAACGGCCAGCTCCGAAGCGTTGAGTATGGTTTCGTTGGGCATGGCGCGAACTTCCGGTGGTACGGGTCCGGTGGGCGAAACATCCCGGATTTCGGCCAAAAGCCTATCCAACGTTCGTTGCCATAGGTTTAAGGATACCGAGAATGCACCATAGATCGCCCGGCCGCCCGAGCCCGGCAGCGCCGGTCGAATCAGCCCCGGGCTTTACCAGATGTTAAGACTAACGCCGCCAAATTCGCCCGGTTGGTAAATGGAATCCAAACCGGATGCTCAAGCAGATGTCAGACAAGACGCCCAGCAAGATGTCGCGCAAGACGCGCAGCAAGGTGTCGGAGATGAACACCGAGCCGCTCGTCCTGTCGCGCCCGACCGTCGAGACCCTGATCGACCTCGTTGAGATCAAGCTCGGCTGCATCGAGATCTACGACCGCGACGACGCGCGCGAACTGAAGGCGCTGAAAGCCTGCCGCGACGAGCTGATGGTGCTGCGCGCCAGCAGCGCTCTGCCGAAGAAGGCGATGCTTCGCCCGGCTGCCGAGAGCCAGGCCGAAAGCCAAGTCGCCATGGAAACGGCTTGATACTAACGCGTCGCTAGGCACCAACGCGTCACTGCGTGCCGCGTTGTAGTTCCCTCAGGCGCCGGGCGGTCGCGTCCGCGACCTTGGCTTCCCTCGCATAAAGCTCGGACGCGCGGTCGCGCGTATCAGAGACCAACGAGACGAACTCGCTGGTCTCTGCGACAACATTCCATTCCAACATTCACATCGAGGATTACTGAACCGGCTTTTCGGGGCCGGTGGTCTCGGCCAGGGCGGCGATGATGGATTCGCGCGAGAGCATGCCCTGCACCTTGCCATCCGCATCGATCACCGCGACCGGCAGATCGCCCCGCAAGGTCAGCGGCAGCACGTCTTCCAACACCATATCGGCGGTCGCGGTCTGCACCGGCTCGACGAGGCCCGCGATGTTGTCGGCGTTCTCGGCGATGGCGCGGCGCATGCGTGAGCCCGTGACCGCGCCCAGAAGCTTGCCGTTGGCATCGACGACATACGTGATCTGAAGCTCGCCATTGCCGGCCCGGGTCAGCGCCTCCGCCGGCGCTTCGCTGGAGGTGACGACGGCGCAGTCGAGCTTGACACGGCCCGCGGTCAGCACCCGGCCGCGGTTCACGTCCTCCACGAAGTCGGCGACGTAGTCCGTCGCTGGTGCGGTCAGGATCTCCTCGCCGGTGCCGACCTGCACGATCTCGCCGTCCTTCAGGATGGCGATGCGGTCGCCCAGGCGCAGCGCCTCGTCGAGGTCGTGGGTGATGAAGACGATGGTCTTCTTCAAGCGGCCCTGGAGGTCGATGAGCTGGTCCTGCATGTCGCGGCGGATCAACGGGTCGAGCGCGCTGAAGGCCTCGTCCATGAGCAGGATGTCGGTGTCCATGGCGAGCGCGCGGGCAAGGCCGACGCGCTGCTGCATGCCGCCGGAAAGCGCGTGGGGATAGCTGTCCTCGTAGCCGTCGAGGCCGACGGTGGCGACCCATTCGCGGGCCTTGGCGCGGCTCTCCTCGCGGGCGGCGCGGCCGGAGGCGCGCAGGTCCAGGCCGAACGAAACGTTCTCGATCACGGTGCGGTGGGGGAACAGGCCGAAGCGCTGGAACACCATCGCCATGCGCGCGCGGCGGAAGTCGGTGAGCGCGCGCTCGCCGAGCCCCATGATGTCCTCGCCGTCGACGAGCACCTGACCCGCGGTCGGATCGATGAGGCGGTTGAGGTGCCGGATCAGCGTCGACTTGCCCGAGCCCGAAAGCCCCATGACGACGAAGGTCTGGCCTTGCGCGATCTGAAGCGACACGTCGCGGAGGCCGACCGTATGCCCGGTCTGCTCGAGCACCTCGTCCTTGCTGGCGCCCGCCTCGACCATGGGCAATACCTTGGCCGGCGTGGGGCCGAAGATCTTGGTGACGCCTTTTAGTTCGATCTTGATGGGCGCGCCGTCAGCCATCGTCAGTGCGCGCCGGTCTGGTAGTGCGCCTGCATGCGCCGGCCGTAGGCCTGGGTGATGCGGTCGAGCACGATGGCGAGGAGAACGATGCAAAGACCGGCGGTGAAGCCGGTGCCCGGCTCCTGGCGCTGCAGGCCGTAGAACACCTCTTGCCCCAGGCCGCGCACGCCGATCATCGAGGCGATCACGACCATGGCCAGCGCCATCATGATCGACTGGTTCACGCCCGCCATGACATTGGGGAGCGCCAGGGGTAGCTGGACGCGCCAGAGCTTCTGGCTGCGACTGGCGCCGAAGGCGGTGGCGGCCTCCATCACTTCCTTGTCGACGAGCCGCAGGCCGAGATCGGTCAAGCGGATGAGCGGCGGCGCGGCATAGACCGCGGTCGCGAGAACGCCGGAGAAGGTGCCGAGCCCGAACAGCATCACCACCGGAATCAGATAGACGAAGGACGGCATCGTCTGCATGAAGTCGAGCACCGGCCGCATCAACGTGCGGAAGCGGTCGGAAAGCCCCATGGCGATGCCGAGCGGCAGGCCGACGAGCGCCGTGACCAGGATCGAGACGCTGATGAGCGACAGCGTCTGCATCGTCGGCTTCCAGAGCTGGAGCGCCCAGATCACCACGAAGGCGACGGCGACGAAGAGCGCGAGCGTCCATTTGCGGCTGGCGTGATAGGCGAAGAGCGCGAAGGCGATCGCCATCGCCGGCCAGGCGATGCCCTGATAGAGGAAGCGCTCGAAGAAGCCGATGGCGTAGACGATCGGGTTGGAGATGTTCTCGCGCAGCGCATCGCCGTACGCGGTGACCAGCCAATCGACGGCGCGGTCGACCCAGGCGGCGAGCGGCAGCAGGGGGTCGGCGCCCTCGGAGGCGGCGGAGAGCAGGCCGAGCCCGGCCAGGTCGGCGATCGCCAGGACGACGGCGACGGCAACCGCCACGCCCGCCGAGATGGCAAAGCGTTGTGAGCGGGCGAGCGCCGGCCGCGCGCCGACCACCACCAGCGCCACGCCAAAAGCGCCGGCTGCGATCAGCAGGAGCGAGACGATGCCCCCGAAGCTCATAACAAGCTAATGGGCAAACTCATGGCCGGTTTCCTCCCCAGGAACGGCACACCGCAAATTACGGCCACTAGCCTAGCGCATTTTCCAGATTGCGCAGAATCGACCCAGATCCGGCGCCCGCAGCGGATCCGAAACCTCGGTCTGTTTCGATCAGCGCCGGTTATCAGCCGGGTTATCAGCCCGGTTATCAGCCTGGTTATCAGCTATGCGCGAAGAGGTACTTGCCGGTGTCCGGGTTCTCGCGCCGCCACATGACGTTGTCGAGGAAGTAGTGGTGCACGTTGATGAAGCTCCAAAACATGAAGAGGAACATCGCCGCACCGAAGGTCGCCTTGTCATAGGCGACGACATTGCCGAGCAAGCCGGGCGCAGCGATGAAGCCGACATAGCCGAGCAGCACCCCGACCGCGAGAAAGCCGATGAAGCGGAGATGCGCGGCGGTCGGAAAATAACGCGCGACGATGGCCATCCGCGGCGGCGCGGAACCTCCCGGACGGTCGCGCTCGACGTTCATCCGGTAACGCGAGACCACGGTGATGTATTGCAGCGAATGGAAGGTCGGCACCAGCACCATCAACATCGGATCGAGACGCAGGACCAGCCAGACATAGAGACTGGCGCCGTACGCAAAGACCCCGGTAAGCGGCGGCGGCTGGCCGTCGGCGCGCCACTTGCGGGCGAGCATCAATACGGTCAAGCCCGACGTCGTCGCCGCCACGCCCGCCGCGGCGTAGAGCACCGGCAGGGGCACGCTCAGCATGGCGTATTTGAGGCCCATGAAATCCCGCTCCGCGACCCACCAGTTGGCGAGCAGCCAATAGGCGAGCCAGCACGCATAGGCGTTGACGAGCAGGATCTTCTTTTCGCCCGCCGCGAAGAACCGCTTCTTCAACACCGCATCGACGATCAGCATGCCGTAGCCTTGCTTGACGTAATGCCAGCCGACCAGGAAGAAGGTCACATTGGCGAAAAAGCCCAGCAAGACGGCGTCGCCCTTGGCGTAGGCGATGGCGAAATAGGCGATCATCGCCAAGGGGACGGCGATCCCCGCCACGATGTAACGCAACCGCAACGCCCGCGGCAGATCGGCGCCGAAGGCCTTGGCCGCGAAGTTCCGGTAGAAGATCTGATACGAAAAGGCGAAGTGCGGGAAATTGAGCACATAGAGCAACGTCACGCTGACCGCCCCGACGGCGGACAGCATGCCCGGCAGGTCGCGCAGCAGCGCCAGCGCCGCGAAGACCAGCAGCGATCCGCCGCCAAGGCATAGGAAATCCACGACCGGATGGAGCAGATACGCCTCGCGCGGCGCTGCCTCGCCCGCAGCGCCGGGCCGATCCAGTCCGACGTCCAGCATCGCCACGCCAGCGCTCCTTGCGGGTCAATCGCAGCCCGGCATCGACGGGTTGCGGTCAACGCCGCGCCGCCGGCCGGGCAGTCGAGGCTAGCGGCCGAAGCCTTCCAGAGTGTTAATGCAGCTCGGCGCGAACGGAAGCGCCGGGCTCAGAACGAGCCCGGCGGAACCGTCCGAGAGCCCATGAAGCTACCGGAAACTACCTGTCTTAGAGCGCTTTCTTGACCCGTGCCGCGACGTCCGCGGGGACCCACTTGGTCCAGATCTCGGGATGCGCCTTCAGGAACTCCTGGGCGGCCTTCTTGCCGACCTTGTCCTTGTTCTCGCGCATATAGACCAGCGCCTTGTTCACCAGATCGTCCTTCATCTGGTACTTGCCGAGGAAGGCGATGATCTTGGGCGCTTTCTCCGCGAACTTCTTGTTGGCCGCGACATAGACCTTGATCGTGGGATAGGCAGTCGCCTCGACGCCCTTGCCGTCCTTCGACTTATCGAGCTTGTCCCACTTCGCCTTGTCGAAGGGCGGCTCCTTCAGCATGACCACGTCGTACTTTCCGAGCACCCAGGTCGGGCCCCAGTAGTAGAAGACGATCGGCTTGCCGCGCTTGAAGGCGCTGCCGATCGCGGCCGCCAGCGCCGCGCCGGAGCCGGGCTGGAAGTTCGTATAGTCGCCGAGGAGATCGTAGGCGACGAGCTTCTTGGAGTTCACCCGCTCGCAGTTCCAGCCGAGCTTGCAGTTGTAGAAGCGGCCCTTGCTGGGCTGCTCGGGATCCTTGAAGAGCGCCTTGTATTTGGGCAGGTCCTTGACGCTCGTGAGGCCGGGCGCCATCGGCTTGATGCCCCGCTCCTTGTCGCCCTTGACCAGATAGCGCGGCACGAACCAGCCCTGCACCGCGCCCTGGATTGAGACGCCGCCGGTCTCCATGACCCGGCCCGACTTCATCATCTTGGCCCAGATCTCGACGTTGTTGGCCTTCCAGAGTTCCATCAGGATATCGACGTCGCCACGGGCGAGCGCATTCAGGAGCGGCTGAGTGGTGCCGGGCACCGAGGTGGTCTTGCAGCCATAGCCCTTCTCGAGGATGAACTGGGCGACGGAATTGTGGAAATGGCTGCTGGCCCAGTCATTGCCGGCCATGCGGATCGTGCTGCTAACCTCGCAGCTCTGCGCCCCGGCGGGCGTGCCCGCACCGAGCACAAGCGCCAGCGCCGGTACGATCGTAAGCGTTCGAAGGAGTGTCTTGATCACGGATTGGTCCTCCCATTCGGATCCAGCTCAGCGGAATTTCACTGAACCAAAGCATTATCAAAGATTATTACAAGCAAAAGGTCGACCAATCTCCAAAACTACAGAGAAAACAAGGAACAAAACATCAATATCAACTCGGCAGTGTCAGGAGCGTGATTTTAGATTTGTAGAGTTTTGTTTTTATTTGCTCTGCACTTACTGGAAAAACGAAGATTTTCTACCGGTAGGCGTCATGTTTTTCTAACATGACACTTCAAGAGCGGTCAAATTCCGGTCAGGCCGTTTGTCGCGGACGCGCCGGACCAGCGCGCCGGAACAAACCTGGCGCGACAAACGAAAGCCGCGCGGGAAAGCGCGCCCCGCGCGGCCGATGATCCGGATGAAACGCCGCTGCGGCGTCAGCGCTGGGCGTATTGGGTGGCGCCGAACAGCATTTCCTTGGCCTTGGGGTCCTTGGTGATGTCCTTGCGCCGGTCGGCCAGCACCTGCACCGCGCGCTGCACGGCCGGGCGTTCCCTGATCGCGTCGAGCCAGCGGACGACGTTAGGGACCTTGCCGATGTCGATGCCCTGGTTCTCCCAGATCCGCATCCAAGGATAGAGCGCCATATCGGCGATCGAATAGTCGCCGGCGACGTACTCAGCCTCGGCGAGCCGCCGGTCGACCACACCGTAGAGCCGCTGGCCTTCGTTGCGATAACGGTCGATCGCGTAGGGGATCTTCTCCGGCGCGTAGTTGCGGAAATGGTGGCACTGGCCGAGCATCGGGCCGACCCCGCCCATCTGGAACATCAGCCACTGCAGCACGAGGTAGCGGCCGGCATCGTCCTTGGGCATGAATTTTCCCGTCTTTTCAGCGAGATAGATCAGCATCGCGCCCGATTCGAAGACCGAATAGGGCTTGCCGCCCGGGCCGTCGGGATCGACCATCGCCGGCATCTTGTTGTTGGGGCTGATCTTCAGGAACTCCGGGTCGAACTGGTCGCCCGCGGTGATGTCGATCGGGTGGACATTGTAGTCGAGGCCGCATTCCTCGAGCATGATGTGGACCTTGTGCCCATTGGGCGTGGGCCAGGTGTAAAGCTCGATCATCGCCGGTACCCCTCTCCTGTGCCGGACATCGCGCAGCCGCGCGTGCCAATGCAGATGCATCCGGTACAAGCTAGGCCGCGCCGCGCAACGGCTCAAGGGCGCCACGCGTTACAGAAATGATGATGCGGTTGGGCGAGGTGTTAGAGGCCGGCCCTATTGAGACCCCAATCCAGCACGGACGAGACATCCGTGAACAGCTCAGCGAGCTCCACGCCCAGCGCCTTCATGGAGACGATCGCCGCGATCGATATGAACACCGCGATCAGGCTGTACTCGACCGCCGTCGCGCCGGCTTCGTCCTCGACGAGCAACATTAAGATCAGATCAAGCATTTCAAGCAATGGCCGAATCCTTGCGGTATTACGCGCTGAACGCCGAATTCTACGGAGCATTGGGTTAACCTTTGCTAAGGAATTTGGGTAAACGACCGCAATTAACGGATTGTGTTATCGATGGTATTTTCAACTGTCGGTCCCACTGGCGGCGTGCTCGACCTTTGCCCAAAACGGCCCTTGCTCTAAAGTTCGCGCCTAAGTCCGATATCGGGTGTGTGTCACTCAAACGGGGCAACTGAGGCCCGAGGCAGGCGCGGCATGGCAAACACTGGCAAACTCACCGAATTGCGCGCGCGGGTCGGCGAGGAGATCGCGGTCTCTCCCTGGTTTACCGTGGATCAGGACCATATCGATCAATTCGCCCGCGCGACCCACGATCTCGACTGGATGCATATCGACCCCGAGCGGGCCAAGGCGGAGAGCCCGTTCAAATCGACGATTGCCTTTGGGTTTCAAACACTTTCGATGCTTTCTTACTTCACGCACGAAGCCGGGTTGTGGCCTGATGATACCGCCTTCGGCATCAATTACGGGCTGAACCGCGTGCGCTTCATGGCGCCCGTGCGCGAGGGCAAGCGCATCCGCGCCCGCTTCACCCTCAAATCCTGCGAAAACCGGCCGGACGGCGCGATCCAGGGCGTCTATGAGGCCGTCGTGGAGATCGAGGACGAGGCGAAGCCGGCGATGGTCGCCGAATGGATCGGTCTCTTCTATCCCGCCGACGCCAATCCCTCCGACACCCCCTCCGACACTGCAGCCGCATGAGCGCGGCGAATGGCGATGCGGCCGGGTCGCTGCCCGAGACGCTCGCAGAGCTGACCACGCGCGCCGCCGCGCGCTGGCCGGAGCGCACCGGCCTGATCTTCGATGCGACGGGCGAGCGGCTGAGTTTCGCCGAGATCGAGCGCCGCACGAATGCCGTGGCCAATGCGCTGACGGGGCTCGGCATCGGTGCGGGGGATACGGTGGGCGTGATGCTGCGCAACGTCGCCGCCTTTCCGATCACCTGGCTCGCGTTGCAGAAGGCGGGGGCGACGATGGTGCCGCTCAACGTCTTCTATAAACGCGACGACGCGGCTTATCTGCTGGAGCATTCCGAGGCCAAGGCGGTCGTAACTGCCGAAGAGTTCGTGCCGCTGATGGCCGAGATCGCCGCGGGCGGTGGACCGGCGCCGCTGCTGGTCTCGGTCGACGGTGACGGCGGCGGCCGGGCGCAAGCGCTCGAAGCCCTCGCCACCGCGGACAGCCCACCGACGGTGGCGCCCGATCGCGACCGGCTTGCCCAACCGGTATTGGACTGCGATCGCCCGCAAGATCTGCGGCTTCGGCGGCATCGGCGAGGACGACATGATGCTGACCGCCCAGCCCTTCTACTACATGGACCCGCAATGGAACGTCGCCTGCGCGCTTACCGCCGGCTGCCCGCTGGTCGTGCTCGACCGCTTTCACCCGACGAGCTTCTGGGAGAAGGTCCGCGCCCATGACGTGACCTGGTTCTACTGCTTAGGGACCATGCCGCTGATGATGCTGAACACGCCGGCGCAGGAGAACGATGCCGACAACAAGGTGCGCATGGTGATGTGCTCGGCGATCCCGCCGGGCCGGCACGCGGAGATCGAGGCGCGTTGGGGCGCACCCTGGCTCGAGGCGTTCGGGATGACCGAGACCGGCGGCGATCTCGCGGTCTCGCTGGAGGAGCACGACGAACTCGTCGGCTCGGGCTCGATCGGCCGTCCCCTGCCCGACCGCGAGGCCCGCGTGGTCGATGACACGGGCAGCGACGTGCCCGCCGGCACGGTGGGCGAGATGGTCTTGCGCGGGCCCAACATGATGGACGGCTACTTCAAGAATGCGGCGGCGACGGCGGAGATCTTCCGCGGCGGCTGGCTGCATACGGGCGATCTGGTGCGCCGGGACGAGGCCGGGCGCTTTTATTATGTCGGGCGCAAGAAGGAGATGATCCGCCGCTCGGGCGAGAACATCTCCGCCGCCGAGGTCGAGGAGACGATCGCCAGCCACCCCGCCGTGCGCATGGCCGCCTGCGTACCGGTGCCCGACGATATCCGCGGCGAGGAGGTCAAAGCGTACGTCGTGCTGCGCGAGGGCGAGACGGTAGAGCCTGCCGCGCTCAACGCCCATTGCGAGGCGCGGCTCGCCTATTTCAAGGTGCCGCGCTACTGGACCTTCGTCGACGATCTGCCGCGGACGCCGTCGGAACGGATCGCCAAGCATGTGCTGGTGGGCAGTGTGGACGATTTGCGGGCCGGCGCCTGGGACCGCGTCGACGACGTCTGGCGGTAACGAGCGCGGGCGGGTTTGAAACCCGCCCCTACGATGAGCCGGGCATTGAATGGGGGGATTTGGAATGGATATCGCGGGACAGGCGGCGGTGGTGACCGGCGGCGCCTCGGGACTGGGGGCGGCGACCGCGAAGGCGCTGGCCGAAGGCGGCGCGAAGGTGACGCTCTTCGATCTGAACGAGGCGCTGGGCACGGAGACGGCAAAGGCGCTGGGCGGCACGTTCGCCGCCTGCGACGTCGCCGACGAGGCGAGCGCGGTGGCGGCCTTCGCGGCGGCGCGGGAGGCGCATGGGCCCGTCCGTATCCTGGTCAACTGCGCCGGCATCGCGGCCACGATCCGCACCACCTCGCGCGGCACGCCGCACCCACTCGACGAATTCGAAAAGGTGGTGCGCGTGAACCTGATCGGCAGCTTCAACTGCATCCGCCTCGCCGCCACCGAGATGGCCGAACAGGAGCCGCTCGACGGTGGCGAGCGCGGAGTGATCGTCAACACCGCCTCGATCGCCGCCTATGATGGCCAGATCGGCCAGGCCGCCTATGCCGCCTCCAAGGGCGGCGTGGTCGGAATGACGCTGGCGGTCGCGCGCGATCTTTCGAGCCTGGGCATCCGCGTCTGCACCATAGCGCCCGGGATCTTCCTGACGCCGCTCCTGGAAGCCACACTCACCGAGGAGATCAAGGCGGCGCTCGAGGCGAGCGTCCCCTTCCCCAAGCGCATGGGCGATCCGGCCGAGTTCGGCCGCCTTGCGCGCGATATTTGCGAGAACGCGATGCTGAACGGCGAGACGATCCGCCTCGACGGCGCGCTCAGGATGCCGCCGCGGTGAGGTTTCTCAGTTGCCGCGGATCTCGCCGCGCAGCTCGCGCTGAAGTCTCTGGACCGTGTCGTTGGAGAGGAACTCCATGATCTGGTCGGCATCCCACTGGTCGCCGCGGAAGTTCGTGTAGCCGGAGCGGTTGAGCGCCATGGCGATGTCTTCCGCCGTCTCAGCGCCGGTCGACTTGACCCCCTCGATCTCGAGCACGGTCTCACGGGTGAACTCTTGCGGCGCCTGGGCGCGCTGGCGGCGGGTTTCGGCCATCGCGGTCTCCCCTCTTCGATCTGCCTAACGCGCAGTCTAGAGCGTTCGGGGGGCGTTGGAAATCGACGCGGCGCCAGGCAACAGCAGATGATAGATGAGCAGCCCCGCCACACTCAGCGCAAAGAGCACCAGCGCCATCTCGAGGAAGGCGCCGTGGCGGGCGAAGCCGGCGAGCGGATTGACGAGCGCGGAGAAGCCGAACTGAAGCCCACCCGCCAGACCCGAGGCGGTGCCGGCGAGGCTCGGATTGGCGCTGACCGCACCGGCGAAGCTGGCCGGCACGGTCATGCCGTTGCCGAAGCCGATCAGCGCCATCGGCAGGACGAAACCCAGAATGCTGAAATGGCCGAGCAGGCCGAGCAGGATGAAGACTGATGAGCCGCACAATGCGATGATATTGCCGACGACGATGCCGCGATGGATGCCGATGCGCGGCAGCACGCGGCTGGACATCATGTTTCCGGTGATGGAGCCGGCCGGCATGGCGAGCGCGAAAAAGCCGTACTGATCGGGCCGCACGCCGAGCTCGCCGATCATCACCACCGGGCCGCCCGCGAGGTAGATGAAGAAGCACGCGGAGATCGCGCCGCCGGTCGCTGTGTAGGCCATGAAGGTGCGGTCGCGCAGCAGCTGCCAGTAGCCGCCGGCGAGCGTGCGCAAGCCCTTGGCCACGCGCCCCTCTGGCGGGTGGCTCTCGCGCAGGATGAAGACCGCGGTCGCCAGACCCACCACGCCGATGATCGCCATCGCATAGAAGACGCCGCGCCAGCCGAAGCCGGTCTGGACCACGCCGCCCAGCATCGGCGACAGCATCGGCGTGAGCCCCGAGGCGACGCCGATATATGCCATGTAGCGCGTGCTTTGCGTGTAGTCGGTGCGGTCACGCACGATCGCCCGCGCCAGCACCATGCCGACCGAGGCGCCGAGCGACTGGAAGAGGCGCGCGGCGATCAGGAGATCGATATCGGGCGCGGACGCACAGACGATGCTGGTGCCGACGAAGAGCGAAAAGCCCACGATCATCACCGGCTTCCGCCCGAAGCGGTCGGACAGCGCGCCGACGATGAGCTGCGCCACCGCGAAGCCGACGAGATAGACCGTCATCGTGAGCTGGACCACGACGACGGGTGTGTCGAAGACCGCTGCGATCGCCGGCAGCGACGGCGTGTACATCGCCACGCCGACCAGGCTGACCGCAACGAAGATAACCAGCTGCGGTAACAGCGTGGCGTTTGAGGTGGCGGGCTTCGACGGCGGGGTCACGGGAGAGCGTCCCCGTCAGCCGGCATGGGGGCAGATACGCATGCGAGGTGATCTAGGACCGGCAGCGCGCCAGTGCCAGCGACATGAGCGCGTAGCCCGGACGCGTTCGCCGCATGGCGGAGGCGTGCCCGGGGGTCAGTCGCCGGCGAGAAAATGCGTGATCTGCCAGCGGCCGCGGCGCTTGGCGGCGCGCAGGCGGTAGCCGGTGGCGGCGTAGTACTGGATCGGACGGACCCAGCCGCGGCGGCCGTCGGCGAGCTTCACCCGGCTCCACTGGCGCACCCGGCGGCCGTCGGGCAGCCGCTTGATCACATGCTTGTCGAGCTCGACGAGGCGATAGGTGAGCCTGGCCACGATCTTCGAGCGGCTCGATTGCGCGGCATAGATCGGGATGTCGCGGCCGATGATGTAGCCGCGCGCATGCGGGTCGAGCGCGCAGACGCGGGTCTTGGGCCGCGGCTTGGTCTCGCATTTCGGCACGCGCGATTCGTAGGCGTTCTGGTAGGGCGCGATGAAGTGCCGCCGGTTCTTGGTGAAGCCGCCGCCGTTGCGCAGCACCCATTCCAGATGGCCGCGATAGTCGGCGGCAAGCTTCGGGGCAAGCTTCCCATGCATCGTCTTGTCGCCGGCGAGATAGCGCAGGAACTGCGCCCGCCCGTTATGGCCGCCGAAGCCGAGAAAGATGTCGGAAGCGGCGGCGCGGCCGAGCGCGCGGTAGTTGCGCGCCTTAAGCGCGGTCAGCACGGATGTGCGGAAGGCGACGAAGGATTTGTCCTGCGGGCCCTCATCGAAGGGACGCACGGTCTCCGCGCGGGCGGGCATTGCGGCGATCACCGCGAGCATGACGAATAGCACCAACTGGCGGAGCATGCGGGACTGCCTCCTTTCGGGAACGCGAACGGGCTAGCTGCTCAGTTTCTTGCGCAGGAATTCGTTGACCGACTTCGGGTTCGCCTGGCCCTGGGTCTGCTGCATGACCTGGCCGACGAACCAGCCGATAGCCTTGGGGTTCGCGCGGGCCTGTTCCGCCTGGTCGGGATTGTCGGCGATGATCTTGTCGACGATAGCCTCGATGGCGCCGGTGTCGGTGATCTGCTTCAGGCCCTTTTCCTCGACGATCTCGGCGGCGGCGCGGCCGGTGTTGAACATCTCCACGAAGACATCCTTGGCGATGCGGGTGGAGATGGTGTCGTCGGCGATGAGGTCGATCAGGCCGCCCAAGGCCTCGGCCGAGACGGGCGAGTCGGCGATCGTCTTGTCGGCGCGATTGAGCTGGCCGAAGAGCTCGGAGGTCACCCAGTTGGCGGCGAGCTTGGGATCGCGTTTGGGTTTTCCGGCGCCGTTCGTGCCGAGGACGGTTTCGAAATAGGCGGCCGTTTCGCGCTCGGCGACCAGCACGCCGGCATCGTAGACGGAAAGTCCGTACTCGCCGGTGAAGCGCGCTTTCTTCTGGTCGGGCAGCTCGGGCAAGCCCGCCTTGATCTCCGCCACCCAATCGGGGTCGAGCACGAGCGGCAGCAGATCGGGATCAGGGAAGTAGCGGTAGTCGTGCGCGTCTTCCTTCGAGCGCATCGGCCGGGTCTCGCCGCGGTTCGGATCGAAGAGGCGGGTCTCCTGATCGATCGTGCCGCCGTCCTCCAGCACCTCGACCTGGCGCGCGGCCTCGTAGTCGATCGCCGCCTCGACGAAGCGGACCGAGTTCACGTTCTTGATCTCGCAGCGCGTGCCGTAGTCCTCGCCCGGGCGGCGGACGGAAACGTTCACGTCGGCGCGCAGGCTGCCCTCCTCCATGTTGCCGTCGCAGGTGCCGAGGTAGCGGAGGATCGAGCGGAGCTTGCGGATGTAGATCCCGGCCTCTTCCGATGAGCGGAGGTCGGGCTCGGAGACGATCTCCATCAGCGCCACGCCGGCGCGGTTCAAATCACTGTAGGTGTTCTTGGGGTCCTGGTCGTGGAGGCTCTTGCCGGCGTCCTGCTCCAGATGAAGCCGCGTGATGCCGACGCTGCGCGTGCCGCCGTCGGGCAGATCGAGCTCGACCGTGCCGTGGCCGACGATGGGCTGCTGGTATTGCGAGATCTGATAGCCGGGCGGGAGATCGGGAAAGAAGTAGTTCTTGCGGTCGAACACCGAGTGCAGGTTGATCTTCGCCTTGAGGCCGAGGCCCGTGCGCACCGCCTGCTCGACGCAGATCCTGTTGATCACCGGCAGCATGCCGGGGAAGGCCGCATCGACGAAGGAGACCTGGCTGTTGGGCTCGGCGCCGAAGGCCGTCGCGGCGCCGGAGAAGAGCTTGGCTTGCGAGCTCACCTGGGCGTGGACTTCCAAGCCAATCACGATCTCCCAATCGCCGGTCTCGCCCTCGATGGTCGTCTTTGCCTGTGTCGTCATGCGTCTCTCCGGCGCCTTAGATCCGGCTCATTAGATAGACACCGCGCGGAATGTCGCAACGCCGGTCAGGATCAGAAAGAGAATTCCGAAGGCGAGCAAGCGCCACGACCTGCGCACCCGCGGCGCATGCGAGCGGTCCCAGCGCAGGCGGATCACCGCCGCGACGATCGCCAGCGCCGGGCAGACGATGAGTGCGATGACCTGCACGACCGAGGGCAGCCATTTGTAGGCGTCGAGCGGCCCCTGCCAGACCCCGAAGACGGCGAGCGCGAAGGCGACCCAGAAGAGCGAGGGCGGAAAGAGCAGCCATTCGCCCGCCGCCGCCAGCCGCGCCACACGCTCGCGGCCGGGGCTGCGAAGGACGAGGCGTTGGCCGGGAGGACGGGACATCGCGGGTATCCGTCAGCGGCCCGCCACGAAGGCCGGCTCCGCATCGAAGCCCGCGGCGTCCTCGATGACCTGGGCGACGCGAAACATGGTCGCCTCGTCGAAGGCGCGGCCGAGCACCTGAAGGCCGAGCGGCAGGCCGTCGGCGGAGAGGCCCGCCGGCACCGAAATGCCGGGCAAGCCGGCGAGGCTCGCGGGCACGGTGAAGACGTCGTTCAGATACATCGCGATCGGGTCGTCCATCTTGTCGCCCTGGGCGAAGGCCGGGCTCGGTGCGGTGGGCGTCAGGATCGCATCGACGTGCTCGTAGGCCGTATTGAAGTCGTCGGCGATCAGCGTCCGCAGCTTCTGCGCCTTGATATAGTATGCGTCGTAGTAGCCGGCAGAGAGGACATAGGTGCCGATGAGGACGCGCCGGCGCACCTCCGCGCCGAAGCCCTCGCCGCGCGTCTTCTCGTACATTTCGGTCAGCTCGCCGCCGTCGACGCGGAGGCCGTATTTGACGCCGTCGTAACGCGCGAGGTTCGACGAAGCCTCGGCGGGGGCGACGATGTAATAGGTCGGCAGCGCATACTTCGTGTGCTTGAGGCTGATCTCCTTGGTCGTGGCGCCGGCATCCTTCAGCCACGCGATCCCCTGCTGCCAAAGCGTCTCGATCTCGGGCGGCATGCCCTCGAGCACGTACTCCTTGGGAATGCCGATGGTCATGCCCTTGATGCCGTCGGCGAGCGTCGCCTCGTAGTCGGGCACGGGCTCGGGCACGCTGGTCGAGTCCTTGGGGTCGTGGCCGGCCATCGCGCGCAGCATGATCGCGGCGTCGCGCACGGTGCGGGTGAGCGGTCCAGCCTGATCGAGCGATGAGGCGAAGGCGACCACGCCCCAGCGCGAGCAGCGGCCATAGGTCGGTTTCATGCCGACGATGCCGCAGAAGGCGGCGGGCTGGCGGATCGAGCCGCCGGTATCGGTGCCTGTCGCGCCCAGTGCCGCGCGCGCGGCCACGAGCGCCGCCGATCCGCCCGAAGAGCCGCCGGGCACCAGCGGGCGGTTGTCGCCTTCACGCCGCCAGGGGTTCTCCACCGCGCCGTAGTAGCTCGTCATGTTGGACGAGCCCATAGCGAACTCGTCCATATTGGTCTTGCCGAGCAGCACGCCGCCCTCGCGCCAGAGATTGGCGGTGACGGTCGATTCGTAGGGCGGCGCGAAGCCGTCGAGGATGTGCGAGCCGGCCGTCGTCAGAATGCCCTCGGTACAGAAGAGATCCTTGATCGCAAGCGGCAGCCCTTCGACGATCCCGGCCTCGCCGGATTTCCGGCGCGCGTCGGAGGCCTTGGCCATGTCGGCGGCGTGCTCGAAGGTCTCGGTGACGAAGGCGTTGAGAGGCCGTGCGGCCTCGGCGGCGGCGATATGCGCGCTGGTGAGCTCGGCGGACGAGGTTTCGCCCTTCGCGAGCGCGTCTCGGGCTTGCGTGAGGGTGAGTTCGTTGAGGCTGGTCATCGGCTTGTTTCGACGTGCGCTGCTGCGCGCGGACCCCTCACCCTCCCATCGCTATCGCGATGGGTCCCTCCCTCTCCCGCAAGGGGAGAGGGGCAAGGAAGCGCTCTGCCCGTGATTACCCGCTCCCCTTGTGGGAGAGGGAGGGGCCCGCGCGCGTCAGCGCGTGGGAGGGTGAGGGGTAACCCCGAGCCCATCACTCGAGCACCTTGGGCACCTGGAAAAAGCCCTTGCCGCCTGCCGGTGCGTTCTGAAGGATCTTCTCCGGATAGCCGCCGTCGGTGACCTCGTCCTCGCGCATCGGTAGCACAACGGCCACGACCGAGGTCATCGGCTCGACGTCGTCGGTTGGCACCTCGTTCAGCTGCTCGATCCAGCCGAGGATGTTGGAGAGCTCGCCCGCCAGCCCGTCGAGCTGGTCGTCGGGCACCTCGATCCGGGCGAGCCGCGCGATGCGGCGGACCGTGTCTTTGTCGAGCGCCATGGTGCGACTAGAGGGTGAGATTGTAAGAAATCGGCATCGGATCGCACCCTTAGCACCGGGTTTCAAACCGTGCAAGCAGCGCGCCCCGCATAGATGCCCGCGCGTATGGACAATACGGGGCGCACGGGCGAGCATCGTCGCCCGGCACTATGCCGGCGAAGCGATGATGATTAGAGAGGCGTGCGTGCCCGAAATCGACAGCCCGGCCGCGATGAAGGCAGCGCTCGGCGCGTCCGAGACGCGGAACCGGCGCCTGCTCGGCTTGGACGTGGGCGAAAAGACGATCGGGCTTGCGCTCTCCGATGCGAGCCTGCTGACGGCGACGCCGCTGGAGACGATCAGGCGGCGGAAGTTCACCATCGACGCCGAGCGGATCGCCGCGCTCTGCGCCGAGCACGGCGTTGGCGGGCTCATCATCGGCCTGCCCGTCAACATGGATGGCAGCGAAGGCCCGCGCGCGCAGTCGACGCGGCAGTTCGCGCGCAATCTCGATGCCAAGCTCGGACTGCCCTACGCCTTCTGGGACGAGCGGCTTTCGACCGCGGCGGTGGAGCGGATGCTGGTGGACGAAGCGGATATGACGCGCAAGCGCCGCGGCGAGGTCGTCGACAAGCTGGCGGCGAGCTACATTTTGCAGGGGATGCTCGATGCAATGGCGCGGGTCTGACTAGGCCACGTCCTGGCCCGCGTGTTTGCGGATGTATTCCACCGCGATGAAGATCACATCGACGCTCTCCCCGTCGCTGGAGAGCGGCATCATGATGTCCTCGATCGTGGTGAAGTCGCTCATCGGGCCGATATAGGGGATGTCGCTGCGCACGGGCTGCTTCTCATTCAGCACGCGCTCGCTACAGGTCCATAAGCGGCTTCCCTGGCGCTGGCCCTCGAACTCGGAGAAGCGCCGGCCCGTATAGGGCGCCGACATATGGTCCTCGACCAGGGTACCGATCAGCCGATAGCGGAAATCAAGCGGGTCGCGGAGCACGTCGAGCAGAATGACGTGCGGCAGGATGGGGATCATCTCCATCGGATCGAGGTCGGCGCGCGCCGGCATCGGGCGCCGGCCGCGCTTCTCGTTCCAGTAGGCAAGCGCCTGCTGGAGCTTGGGCGAATTGATATCCGTGAGGGCGCTGTCCATCACGAGGCGAAAACCTTCGGTTCTTCGAAGCACATAAGAATGTAGGCGCGCCGGCGGGTCCCGGCGCCGGGGCGGCACACTAGGGGCGAAGGCTTTCGAAAGGATTAGCGCGAGCCAGGCGCACCGCGCGGGAGAGCGCTGAAAAAGGCCCAGATCTCGACCTCGGCCGCGATATCGCGGCTGACCTTGCCGATCTCGGACTCAGGACGGGTCTGCCGCCCGCCCGGCCAGGTATGGCCGCCCCGGTCGATCGTGTAGAGCACGACCAGCGAGCCCTGGCGGCAGTTCTGGTAGCTTTCGCGGCGTACCACGGTGCCGTCGCCCGGCGCCTTGTCGGCCAGATCCTTGCGGATCGGCGCGTCCGAGCAGCCGTTCTTCTCCGCCCAGTAGTCGATCGTGTCCTCGGTGGAGAGAAGCTTGCCGAGCCGGCGGAAGCCCAAGCGCATCTCCCCGCCGCGCCAGGGGACGATCGGATCGGCGGTGCCGTTCATCACCAGGATCGAGACCGGGCGCTTGGGCATGCAGCGAAAGCGCATACGGTCGGGGAAATTTGCCATCACCGCGGCGACGCCGTGGATCTTGTCGGCGGCATCGCAGGCCATGCGCATCGCCAACATGCCGCCATTGGCCGCGCCCACGACGAAGACCCGGTCGCCGGTGATGCCGTGCTGGCCCTTCAGGGCAGCGATCAGCTTCACCAGGAAGCCGACATCGTCGATATTCTGCGCATGAGCCCGGTAGCCGATGCGCGTGCGGCCGTCGTTCCAGTGCCGCTCGACGCCTTGCGGGTAGGCGACGGCGAACCCGGCCTTGTTGGCGAGCTTGCTGAGCCCCGTAAAGCGCGCAAAACCGGCGGCACGGCCGCCACCGTCATGAAGCGCGATCACCAGCGGCAGCGATTTGCTGGCATCCGCCACGGCCGGCGGCAGGTGGAGGATGTAGCTGCGCTTGAGGCCGCCATGCTCGATGCGGCCATTGAGGTCCCGTCCGACATCCGCGGCGCCGGCCGGCACGCCGAGACAGCACAGGCTGAGCGCGAGCGCCAACGCGGTGGCGCGGCGGATACGGGATCGTTGGACGGATCGCTGTGCGAACATCACGCACTCAATCTATGGGGCGGGCGCAGCGCTGCCAACCTTCGCCTGCACATGCGCGCGCATGTCGGGGCTGTCGGCTGGGCGCTTGTCCGCACCGCTCCCCTCCCCTATAAGCCGCGCCATGGCTGGACCCCTCACCGGACTCCGCGTCTTCGACATGACCCGCATCCTCGCGGGGCCCACGGCCACGCAGGTGCTGGCGGATCTGGGCGCGGACGTGATCAAGGTCGAACGGCCCGGAAGCGGCGACGACGTGCGCGGCTGGGGCCCGCCCTACCTCAAGGACCCCGACGGCAACGACTGTTCGAGCGACAGCGTCTATTTCAGTTCGGCCAACCGCAACAAACGCTCGGTCACCTTGAACCTCGCGAGCCCCGAGGGTCAGGCGCTGGCCAAGCGGCTGATCGGCGAATGCGACGTGGTGTTCGAGAACTACAAGGTCGGCGATCTGAAGAAATACGGCCTCGCCTACGAGCAACTCAAAGACGACAACCCGGCCCTGATCTATTGCTCGCTGACCGGCTTTGGCCAGACCGGGCCGTATGCCGAGCGCGCCGGCTTCGACCTCGTCGTGCAGGCGATGGGCGGCATGATGAGCATCACCGGCCCGGCGGGCGGCGACGTCGGCGACGGCGTCAAGGTCGGCGTCGGCATCGCCGACATCATGACGGGCATGTATTGCAACATCGCGATCCTGGCGGCGCTGCGCCACCGCGACGCCACCGGCGAGGGCCAGCATCTCGATCTCGCCCTGCTCGACTGTCAGGTCGCCTGGCTGGTGAACGAGGGCATGAACTTCCTCCACACCGGCAACCGCCCCAAGCCCTGGGGCACGGCGCATGCGACCATCGTGCCCTATCAGTCGTTCCCCGACGCCAATGACGAGCACTTCATCCTCGCCGTCGGCAACGACCGGCAGTTCCAGCGCTTCTGCGAGTTCGCGGGCGCCCCGGAGCTGGCCGAGGACCCGCGCTTCCTCACCAATCCCCTGCGGGTGCAGCACCGGCCGGAATGCGTGGAGGCGGTGAGCGAGCTGACGCGCCAGCATCCGCGCGCGCACTGGCTCGAAGGCCTGCCGCCGCTGGGCGTGCCCTGCGGGCCCGTCAATGCCATCGATCAGGTTTTCGACGAGCCGCAGGTAAAGGCGCGCGGCATGCGGATCGAGATCGAGCACCCGGCCTCCGGCAAGCCCGAGGCCCATATCGCAAGCCCCATCCGCATGGAGAAGACCCCAGTCGAATACCGCCGGCCCGCGCCGATGCTGGGCCAGCACACCGAGGAGGTGCTGGGCGAGCTGCTGGGGATAGGGGCGGACGAGATCGCGGAGCTGCGGGAGAAAGACGCGATCTGAATCGCCCGGAGCTTTTAGAGTGCGGGTTTCCGGCGGCAGATTGTGATAGTCTGATATCGGACAAATATCGTGTGGGAGACGTGCCGCCATGCCCGACGACCGACCGATCTATCAAGCCAGCGACGACGTCATGGCCGTGTGGCCGGACGCCTCGGGCAACACCGTGAACGGGCTCGGCGAGGCCGAGAGCGGGCGGCCGCGGCCGGTCTTCTGGCGCTACGACGGATCGACCGCGCACGAGCCGGTCATGCTCTATTTCTTCGAGCGCGACGCCGCCAACGAACGGATCAAGGACGCGCGGCGCTATCGCAAGCGCATGGACGCGATCCCAGTGGAGGACGTGGCGCCGGAAAAGATCGAGAAGCCAGCGGCGGCGTGGACCGAAGAGGTGAAAGCGGCGGCGCTCGAGCTCGGCGCCGACGTCGTCGGCGTCTGCGCCTACCGCCCGGAATGGACCTTCGAGGACCGGCCCCAGCCGAAGGGCGCCTGGGCGGTGATGATGGGCTTCGGCCATGTCTATGAGAACATGAAGACCGCGCCCCATGAAGACGCATACGTGGAGGTGATGAACCAGTACGAGCGCGCCGGCGGCACCGCCAAGCGCCTCACCAACTGGATCCGCGAGCGCGGCCATGTCGCCGAGCCCAAGACCGGGCCGATGACCGAGGACGTGCTGATGATCCCGGCGGCGATCGCCGCGGGCTTGGGCGAGCTCGGCAAGCACGGCTCGATCATCAACCGCACCTACGGCTCGAGCTTCCGCCTCTCCATGGTGACGACGGACATGCCGCTCGTCGCCGACAAGCCCGACGTCTTCGGCGCCGACATGTTCTGCGAGAGCTGCCAGGTCTGCGCCAACGCCTGCCCGCCCGATGCGATCGCCCGCGAGAAGCAAATGGTTCGGGGGACACGCAAATGGTACGTCGACTTCGACAAATGCCTGCCCTACTTCGTCGACAACAAGACCTGCGGGCTCTGCCTCGCCGTGTGCCCGTGGTCGCGCCCGGGCATCGCCGACAATCTGGTGCAAAAGATGGCCAAACGGATGGCGGCGCGGGCGGCCACAGACTGACTGCGCGCGCCGCTGCGGCTAGCCCATATAACGGAACACCATGTCGCGCAGGGTGACGAGGCCGATCAGCTTGTCCTTTTCCTCCACCAGCGCGCGCGAGAGCTGGAAGCGGGCGAGCAGGCGGATCGCGTATTTGATGTCCATCTCCGAATCGACGGTGATCACGGGCTTCGACATGATCTCGTGAACGGCAACCCGGTCGGGTGAGCGGTCAAGGCCGATGACCTTCTCGGCGATGTCGTGGACCACGACAATGCCCCATTCGTCGCCCTTGTGGCGCTTGTCGATCACGAGCGAGCTTACATTCTTTTCGCGCATGAGCTCGATCGCCTCGCTGACCGGCGCAAGGCCGTCGATGGTGTGCGGGGCTGGCGACATCACGTCGCTCACCGAGATATATGGCTGGTCGGTCATATCTGGTCCTCGATCTGCTTTTCCAGCGTTGCGATCTGGCTCTTGAGGCCGATCGCGTCCTCGATATCGACCTGGAAGGCGATGCCGGTGCCGGGCTCCTCCTCGAAGCGGCCGGCGGCGGCCACCGTCTCCAGGATTTGGCGGCTCATGTGTTGCTCGACCAGCAGCAGGACGACGTCGCGCTGGCCGGCGAGGTCAAGCCCCAGGAAGGTCTTTTTGGGATTGAGCCCCTCTCCCCGGGCGCTGGTGATGACGGTGGCGCCGGTGGCGCCCGCCTCGCGCGCGGTCTCGGTCACGATGTCGGCCTCATCGCGCTCGCCAGCCTCTTTCCGATGATCACCGTGATGGGGTATGCCCAGATCGGCGCCGCCATGGCCAAACGCCGCGCGCGCCGCCACCGGGCGTCGCCATCGCTTTCGTCGAGGTGGTGACGCCGCCGGAATCGTAGGCGAGCGGCACGATATCGCGCGGCGCGCGCCAGGTCTGCACGATCACGATCGCGTAGCCCGCGATCATGTAGAGATGGAGCGGCGTGCCGCTAACGATGCGGAAAGCGCCGACTGCGATCGCGATCGCCACACCCAGCGCCACCGCGATGCGAAGCCCCCAGGCGTTGACCGCCCCGCCGGAAACCTCGCGCGCCTTGAAGGCGACGGCGATCAGCGCCGGCTCGGCGATGGTGGTGGAAAAGCCGATGGCGAAGGCGAAGGCGTAGACCCAGCCATAGTCGCTCCAATCGAGCACGGCGCCCGGCGAGAGGAAGGCGGGATCGGTGAGCTGGCGCGCCATCACCCGGCCGAGCGGGAAGAGCGCCTCTTCGAGGCCGACCAGGAAGAGCGCCAGGCCGAGCACGACATAGACGAGACCGACCAGCACACGCCGCAGATGCGGGATCGGCCGGCGCAGCACGACGAGCTGGAAGAAGAGCAGGATAACGGCGATCGGCAGCACGTCGGCCAGCGTCGAGACGAGCGCGTGGGCGATGGCGGTGAGGGCATCGACGTCCATCGCCTCAGACCACCATGCCGTAGATCATCACGAAGATCATCGGCGTGAGGCTGGCGAGCGCCACCAGGCCGAAGCCGTCGATGAGCGGATTGCGGCCCTTGATCACCGTGGCAAGGCCGACCCCGAGTGCGGCGACCAACGGGACGGTGACGGTCGAGGTTGTCACGCCGCCCGAATCGTAGGCGACGCCGACAATCTCGCGCGGCGCCACCGTGGTCAGCAACACGACGATCACGTAGCCGCCCATGATCACCCAATGAATGGGCCAGCCCTTGAGGATGCGGAGCACGCCGACGACAAGCGCAATCCCGACCGCCACGGCGACGGTGAGACGAAGCCCGGTCGCGTAGCGGGCCAATGCGGTCTCTTCGCGCGTAATCAGCCCCGCCTCGGCCGCGGCCTTGGCGGCCTCGCCGGCGACGGCGATCAACGCCGGCTCGGCCACGGTCGTGCCGAAACCGAGCGCGAAGGCGAAGAGCAGCAGCCAGGCGAGTGAGCCCTTGTGCGCAAAGGCTTCGGCCATCGTTTCGCCGATCGGAAAGAGCGCCATCTCCAGGCCGCGCAGGAAGAGCGCGAGGCCCACCGTCACCAGGACGAGGCCGACGAGGATCGCCTCGAGATTGGGAAAAGGCTGACGCAGAACAACGATCTGAAAGAAGGCGACGACCACGACGATGGGTAGCAAGTCGCGCCCGGTGCCGAGCAGAAGCCGCGCAGCCGACCAGACGTGCCGCCATGCGCGCGATGCAGCCCGGCGCGAGGCGGCCAGGTCCGGTTGCTCCGTTTCGTCTGCGCCGAGTCTGCGCGTATCGAGCATTCAAGCCGTCACGTCGTGGCGGTGGGCGGCGGCAACCCGCTTCATAGCAGAATGCGCGCGCGCCTGCCGACTTCATTGACCGGCTTCGATTGCGAGATGATGTGGACGGCGCGCGTTGCGCTACCGTGGTCGGCGTCGAAGACACCGATCAGATCGGCAGGAAGCCCTTTTTCTTCTTGCCCTTGGGCTTGGTTTCCTTGGTCGGCCCCCCGGAGCCGCCGAGCGCATAGACGTGCACCGGCTCGGCGATGTTCTTCAGCTGCTTCTGGCCGAGATCCTTGAAGCCGAGGTCGAGCTTGGCCTTGACCAGCTCGCGCACCACGCCGGAGAGGCAGATGCCGCCGGAATCGGCCATCGGCTCGAGACGGGCTGCGATGTTGACGCCCTCCCCCATCAGATCGTCGCCTTGCACGATGACGTCGCCGACATTGATGCCGATGCGGAATTCCATGCGCCGGTGCTCCGGCGCGCGGGCATTGCGTTCGATCATCAGTCGTTGGACCTCGACCGCGAACATGACCGAGTCGTTGACGCTATTGAACTCGAGCATGAAGCCGTCGCCGATCTCCTTGAAGATGCGGCCGCTGAACTCCTCAAGACAGGGGTCCAGCACGCCCGAGCGCACGTCGCGCATTACCGCCAACGTACGGGTCTCGTCGACGTGCATCTGGGCGCTAAAGCCGACCACGTCCATGGCGACGATCGAGGCCAAACGCCGGCGCCGGCGCGAGACCCGCTCGAAGGGATCGCCTTCGGTCTGATCGCTGATGGCGGCGAAGCTGGTGAGGAGCTCGCCGATCGTGGTCTGGAAACGGCCGAGCATCACCGCGACATCGCCGCTGACGACGACCACGTCAGTCACTTCGAGCCAGTCACCATCCTGCTCGACGTAGGTTCCGTGCATGCTGCCGTCGTCGCTGAGCTCGAACGTGTTGTCGCCGCGCGGCACGATGACGGCGTGCTCACGGGAGATCGACTCGTCCTCGAGCCTGACATCGCAACTGCGGCTGCGGCCAACGCGGTAGGATTGCATGGACGCCCCGTGCCCCGGATATCTCCAGTTTCGGCCCCGTCCGCGACGGGGTCGGTCCGCCGTCAAATTCGCACCGAAAGCTTAATGGCGGGTCACCATGATAGCAATTCGGCCGGCCTCGATATACAGACGGCTCAGGGATTCCGGGGCCGGATCGACCAGGCGTCGAGCGGCACGCCGCCGACAGAGTGACGGGCCTTTTCAGCGCCCGCCCCGCGGCCTTCGGTCAGGCGGCCAAAGGCCGTTTCGGTGATCAGGATCTCGCCGCGGGCGGCGATATCCTCGCCGAGCTTGCAGGCGAAATTGACCGGGCCTCCGAAGAGCTCGACGCCGGGGATCAGCAGGAGGCGGCCGAAATCGATGCCGATCGAGACGTGGATTTGCGCTTCCTCGTCCCGGTCCCGGTTGTCGGCAGCGTAATGCCGGACGATATCGAGCGAGAGGTCGAGCGCGGCGTCGGCATCGGGCGCCACGGCGAACATGTTGTCGGCCTCGTATTTGACGATCTCGCCGCCGGCCGCCTCGACGATGGGCCGCGTGGACTCGCGCATGTCCTGGATCAGCGAGAGGAAATGGAGGATGCCGCGGCGCTCGGTGAGCCGTGAGAAGCCGCTCAGGTCGAGGGCGACCACCGCGCGCTCGACGCCGTAGGCGTCCCAGATCTCGCTTTCGAGCGCCGGCAGATCCTCCGGCCGCGCCGCC
>JARRKQ010000004.1:0-37364 GCA_037387885.1 Alphaproteobacteria bacterium
TGCCTCCCAATCGGTCAGACGCCCCGCCGCCGCGTCCTCGTAGGCGGCGCCGAAGCGCTCGGTGACTTCCCGGTCGAACTCGGGCGACACCTTGAACCATCGCTCGTCGTCGCCCTCCGCGAACCAGAAGTCCAAGACCTCGCCCGGCTCGGTGGTGCTTTGCCGCGTCATGTGTCCCTCAAATCTCCCCGAAATCGCCGCCGCGGCCCTTGCCGCGGGCAAAACGCGTTGCGCCCGAGACCGCCTCTGCGGTGAGCGCCTGACGCCCGCGCTCGAGCTCGTTCAGGAACGCGGCCTCGAAGTCCAGGTCCCACTGCTCGTAGGCCGACATCCGGTCGGAGCGCATGCAGATCTGCGGGAAGCGCGCGATCTCCGCCGCCAGGTCTTCGGCCGCCGCACGCGCCTCGCCCTTGGGCACCACGCGGTTCACCAGCCCCATGGCGAGCGCTTCCTCCGCGCCCACCGGCCGGCCGGTCAGGATGAGGTCGAGCGCGCGGCTCATGCCGATCAGGCGGGGCAGGCGGATCGTCCCGCCGTCGATCAGCGGCACTCCCCAACGACGGCAGAAGACGCCGAGCACGGCGTCCTCCTCCGCCACCCGCATGTCGCACCACAAGGCGAGCTCGAGCCCGCCGGCCACCGCCGGTCCCGCGATCGCGCCGATGACGGGCTTCTGCAGGAGCCGCCGCGACGGGCCCATCCAGCCGTCGCCCTCGATCCATTCCGGCCGGAACCCGGTCTCGGAGACGAACTTCAGATCGGCCCCGGCGCAGAAGGCGCCGTCGGCCCCCGTCAGCACGCCGACCGACGCATCGTCGTCGGCCTCGAACGCCTCGAAGGCTTCGAGCAGGCGCACGCCGGTGTCGGGATCGACGGCGTTGCGCACCTCCGGCCGGTCGATGATCACTGTGGTGACGGGACCCGACTTTTCGATTCTGACGGTCATGGACGGACTCTAGCGTGTTTGCCCGCGCATACCAGTTCTGCATGGGCAATAGCCGCATGACGAACCTGTTCCTCGCGCGCAGCTTGTGCTACCTCGCTTCGGTAATGAGCGACCCCGCCAAACGCGCGCCCGCAGACCGCGTTTACGCAAGAGCCCCCGAGCGCCAGGCCGGCGCGCGCGCCGTCCGCCCCAAGGACGCCGCGAGCCTGGTGGTGATCCGCAAGGCGCGCGGCAAACCGGAAATCCTGATGGGGCGGCGCCACAAGAAGACGCGCTTCATGCCCGACGCCTTCGTCTTTCCGGGCGGCCGCCTCGACGCCGCCGATGCGCGCGCGCAGCCTGCAAGCCATCTGCCGCGCAGCGTTGAAAAGCACCTCCTGCGCAGCGCCACGCCTGCCCGCGCCCGCGCGCTCGCCATGACGGCGGTGCGCGAAACCTTCGAGGAGACCGGGCTGCTGCTCGGCGTCGAAGGCTCGGTGGGCGGCACGCGCGATGAAGGCTGGGCGGCGGTCCGCGACACCGGCCTCGCGCCCGATCTCGCACGCCTCGACTATGTCGGCCGCGCGATCACCCGGGCGGCGAGCCCGATCCGCTTCGATGCTCGGTTTTTCCTCGCCGATGCCGGCGATTTCGTGGGCGAGCTGGGCGGCTCGGGCGAACTGCTCGATCTCGCCTTCGTGCCGCTGGACGACGCGCGCGAGCTGCCGAGCGCCATGATCACCCAGTTCATGCTGTCGGAGGTGGCGCGCCTCGCCGAGGCCACGCCGGCGCAGCGCGCCAAGCGCGCGGAGTATCGCTGGCGCGGCGGCGAGCGCGTGGTGAGATATGTGTGATGTCATCCGATGTGTGAGACCGAAATGCGTGTGAGATCAATATGAGCGAAGAAGTCGCCGGCGGTGGGGTCAGTGTCGTCAAATGGTTCTTCATCCTGATCATCTTCATCGTGCTGACGGCGCTCACGCAGATCGGCGGCGTGGTCTTTGTCGTCAGCGTGTTCCTCGTCTCCTGGCTGCTGGGCCACCGCTGGAATTTCCTGCTGCGCTGGATCACCCATATCCTCGGCTTTGCGATCCTTTACGCGGCCGTCACCGTCGCCGCCGTGCCGCCCTTGGCGCGCGAGTTCGGGCGGCATCCCTTGCCCTGTCTGCCCGCCGCCGACCGGCCCTACGGCGCCGTGCATCCGGCCTTGTGCCTGCTCAATCGGCATTACGCCTCGGCCTCGGCGCATCGGGTGCTGTCCGCGCTGACGAAGGAAATGAACAGCCAGTTTCCGGGCACGACCGTCGTTTATCTCGATGCCGGGTTCCCGTTTCTCGACGGCTTTCCGATGCTGCCCCATCTGCTGCACGACGACGGCCGTTCGGTCGATCTCGCCTTCTTCTATGTGAACAGCCGGGGCGTTTATCAGCGCGGCCGCACGCGCTCGCCCATCGGCTATTGGGCCTTCGAGCAGCCGCGTAAGGGCGACCCGCGGCCGTGTCTCCAGGACAAGGGGCTGGGTCTGCGCTGGGATCTCGGCTTCCTTCAGAAATACTGGAGACCCTACAAGCTCGACGAGAAGCGCACTGCGGCGATGGTGCAATGGCTGGTCAGCGAGGGCACCAATCTCGGTGTCCAGCGCGTCTATCTCGAGCCGCATCTGGTGAACCGGCTCAAGATCGCCTCACCCTTTCTGCGCTTCCAGGGCTGCCGCTCGGAGCGCCACGACGACCACGTCCAGGTCAAGCTGCGCTGACGGCGCATGGCCGCATGTGACGGTGCGCCGCTGGCCGTGTCCGCCCCGGCGTGCTACCGGGTACGCCCATGTCGACCGTCAAACCGTCCCTAAGCAAGCCGCTCCGCCTGCCGCCCGGCTCCTCCGAGGCGCAGCGCAAGCGCCGCGTCACCCCGCGCGATGCCGCGACCCTGATCCTGAAGCGCCAGCGTGCCGCCGGTGCTGAGGTGCTGATGGGCCAGCGCGCGGGCCGGCACAAATTCATGCCCGGCGCCTACGTCTTTCCCGGCGGCAAGGTCGATGGCCACGACGCCAGGGTCCGCCCAGCGAGCCGCCTGAGCGACGAGGTGATGCGGCATCTGACCCGCGCGGCAAGCCCGCTCCGCGCCGGCGCCATCGGCAAGACCGCGATCCGCGAGACCTACGAGGAGACCGGGCTGCTGCTCGCCGCCCCCGGCGATCTGGGCGAGCCGAGCGATGCGACCTGGGCCGAGGTGAAGGCGATGGGCCTCGCGCCCGACCTCCGCCATCTCGACTATCTCGGCCGCGCCATCACCCCGCCGGGATCGCCGATCCGCTTTCACGCGCGTTTTCTGGTCGCCGACGCCGAGCATATGCGCGGCGAGCTCGGCGGCTCCGGCGAGCTCTTGAACCTGCACTGGGTCGCCATCGACGACGCGCTCCACCTCCAGATCGCCGACGTCACCGAGTTCATGCTGATCGAGCTCAAGCGCTATCTCGAGGGTGACGAGGCCGTGCGCCGCAAACGCCCGCTCTTCAGCTACCGCAACAATCAGGCCTACGTGACGTATTCTTAGGGTGACGTATTCGTGAGAGGGAGGCCTCCGCGATGGGACATGACGACAAGACGCCCGCACCGCTCACCGGCGACGCCGCCGCAATCCGCGACTTCGCGATGAGCTTCCCTGAAGCGCATGAGGACTTTCCCTGGGGCGAGCGCGCCATCAAGGTGCGCAAGAAGGCCTTCGTCTTCATGGGATCCGGCGGGGGGTCCGGCGAGGGCTTCGGCCTTAGCGTGAAACTTCCGCATTCGAACGAATACGCGCTGGATTACCCGTTCACCGAGCCGACGCATTACGGGCTCGGCCGGCACGGTTGGGTGTCGGCCAAGTTCGGTTCCGGCGAGGCGCTGCCGATGGATTTGCTGCGCGCCTGGATTACCGAAAGCTACAAGGCCGTTGCGCCGAAGACGCTGGCAAAAACGGTTGATTAGGGACGGGTTTCAGACCCCCCGCGCCTCATGCCAACCGGTACCGCGCATCGACGCCGAGCGCGCCCTCATGCGCAACCCGGCCCGTCTCGGCCATGTGGATCATATGCGCGAAGACCGAGCGCGCCGCCGCCCCGTAAAGGCGCTTGTCGATGTCCTTGTACATCAGCGGCACCATCTCGCTGATCGTCTCGATGCCCTCGCCCAGATGCTTCATGATCTGCTGCTCGCGCATGCGCCGGTGGCCGATGAAGCCGCGCACGAAGCTCTGCGGCTTCTCGATCGCGGGGCCGTGCGTCGGCCAGTAGCGCACATCCTCCTCGCGCTCCATCAGCAGACGTAGGCTCGCCATGTAATCCGCCATGTCTCCGTCGGGGGGCGAGATGATGCTGGTCGACCAGCCCATCACATGGTCGCCGGAGAACAGCACGTTCTGCTCCTTGAGCGCGAAGCAGATGTGGTTCGAGGTATGGCCCGGCGTGTGCACCGCCTCGACCGTCCAGCCGTCGCCCTCGATCATATCGCCGTGGCGGATCTCGACGTCGGGCGTGAACGACATGTCGCCGCCTTCCTCGACCTGCGCGCCCTTCTCGTATTTCCCTGAGCCGTGCGGCCCGTAGCCATAGGTCTTGGCCGCCACCGCCGTCTTCACCGGCGCGCAGGCGGGCGAGTGGTCGATAGGGGTGTGGGTGACGAGGATATGCGTCACCGTCTCGCCCTTGAGCGCATCGAGCAGCGCATCGACATGCTCCTGGATCATCGGCCCCGGATCGACGACCGCGACGTTGCCGCTGCCGATGATGTAGGTGCCGGTGCCGTGCAGCGTGAAGGCCGAGGGATTGCGCGCGACGACCCGGCGGATCATCGGCGCCACCTCCTGGATGACGCCGTATTCGAAATCGAGCTCGCGCGAGAACGGAATGTCGTTTGGCATAAGGGTCAAGCTAGTGTGCGGCGGGCGAAAGGCAAAGGGTGAGCCGCGGCCAGGCCCTAGCCGCCCGCCCGCTCGACATTCGCGCCGCGCCGCGGGAAGCCGGTCTCGCGGTGGCAGATCTCGGCGAGCTTGGCGACGCCCTTTTGGATCGTCTCCACCGACGGGTTGCCGAAGCAGAGCCGCATGCTGCGCCGCCCGGTCTCCGGGTCGGCGACCCATTCGGCCCCCGGATTGAGCGCCACGCCCTCCGCCGCGGCGGCTTGCGCCAGCGCGCTCGTATCCACCCCCTCGGGCAATGTCACCCAGATGAAGATGCCGCCCTTGGGCGCGGTGAACTCGGCGTCGGTGCCGAACTCCGCGGCAAGCGCGTCGACGATCGCCTGGCACTTGCCGTGCAGCGCCCGCGTCAGCCGCGCCACGTGCGGCGCGAAATGCGCCGGCAGGTACTCGCCCAGGATCATCTGCTCGATGGCGCCGCTGCCGGCATCGGTCTTGATCGCCAGCATGCGCGACAGCACGTCCCAGTCGGCGAGCAGGTAGCCCACCCGCAACGCCGGCGCGATGGTCTTGGAAAACGAGCCGCAATAGATCACCCGCGACCCGTCGTCGAGCGAGCGGATCGAGGGCGGTCGCTCCCCCTCCCAGACGAGGTCGGCATAGCAGTCGTCCTCGAAGATCGGCACGCCGTGCTGCGTGGCCAGCGCCAGCAGCTCTTTCCGCCGCTCCACGCTCATGACGGTGCCGGTCGGGTTCTGCACCGTGGGGATGGTGTAGATGTATTTCGGCTTCACGCCGTCGGCCGCGAGCGCGTCGAGCGTCTCGGCGAGCGTGTCGGTTCGCAGCCCGTCCGCGTCACCCTCGACGCCGACGCAGCGGACGCCGAGCCGGCCCAGCCGCGAGATCGCCCCGCCATAGCTCGCCGCCTCGAGGATCACCGTGTCGCCGGGCGCAAGCAGTACGCCGTTCACCAGATCGAGCGCCTGCAGCGAGCCCGAGGTGACGAGGATGTCGTCGGCCGAGCAGGCGATCCCCGCATTGGCCTTCAGCGCGCCGGCGATGAAGTCGCGCAACGGCCGGTAGCCCTGGGGGCCGCTCTGCAGCCCGTACGTCGCCAGATCACGGCCCTCGCGCTCCAGCACCGCCGCGGCCGCCGCCGCCAGCTCGGGCACCGGCACGCTCGCCGCGTCGTTATGCCCGCCGATGAAGTTGTATTCGGGGAACCCGCTGAAGCGCCCCGCCGCCGGCGGCGGCAGATCGGGCCGGAAGAGGGCGGTGTAATCGAAGGGCATGGGACGCGCTCACGCTTGCCTGGAAGAACGAGTGTCGAGTAGGCAAGCCTAGCGGGCGTGGGCGGAGGCGGGAATAGCGAAATGCATTGGACGTGTAGGGCTCAGCGACGTTTGCGGGTGCTTACTTCCATTGAAGCATTTCAGCATTCACGTCCGCCAACAACGATACGCCAAGCATTCTCCGTTGCTCATCGAGGTCGGTCGAGGCAGTTCGGAGGGCTCCGTATCGACCAATATATGCAGCGAGCTTTTTGTCGATTTCTCTATCAAGCGTTTGAAATACGTTGCGTTCATTGCAGTACGAATACTGCTCCGCCCACCCCTTCAACATTCCGCTTACGACAGTCAGTGTGCGCACAAGTCCAAATTTCGGAGATATGGCCCCACACTTACTATTCGAGATTGCCTCAATGCTGTCTTCGAGAATCTCGCCAATTCGCCTTATTAGCCGTCGACGAGATTTTTTTGCCGGTTTGATGAGGCCACGCTTGAGATTGACGCCAAGAAAATCAAATCCACCCGATATTTCTCCTTGGTCCGCCTTAGTCTTATCAACTTGTGGATCATAGGCCGTCATTCCAAATCGCTTCAAATACTCAACCGCTTCGAAGAATCTGTTGCGAACAGCACTTTTATCGGGGCCTAGGATCAAAAAATCATCGATATACCTGAGGCACCTAAAGTCGCCTTTGCTCATCTCAGCATCAAATGATGAGAGAAGGATGTTCCCGAGCAGCGGGGATAGACAGTTACCTTGTGCGACCCCTATTTCTTCAATGGGGAACAGTGCATCGAACCCCTGCTTGCGGAGCTTGGCCATGTTGTGGAGTTCGACATTCACCGCCTTTTGAACCAACGTCTGTGACCCGCTGTCAGGGACATGCGAGTAAATGATATCGAGGACAGTTGGTTTAGGGATGAATGAGAAAAATGACGCAATGTCTGAACGAACGTAATAGGTCGCCCCTTCCTCTATTTCTTTGATCGTTTCGGAAATGGCTGCCGGAACCGAAGCTCGACCATCCTCGTCGCGTTTGGTTACACCGCCGAAACTATTGGGATTTTCGACCAGACTGTGGATGGCCGGAATCCTAAGCAAGCAATCATGGATCGAACGCTGCGCAATTCGAGAGGGCAACGGAGATTTTACGATTGGGCGCCTGGATTTAGCAGGTCCTCGATCAATCGGGATACCCAGTGCTGGTGGGAATTGGAATTTTCCGCTGCGGAGTTGCGTTTGGATTCTACGCAATCCAGTGCCGGCGACCCCGGCAAACTCCTCGACCTCGTCACGAGTAGTTTTCGATTGGGAGCGAAGGCCATTTCTTCGAATTACCGCCCAAGCGGCTTCGAGCCGGCGAATGTCCCTGGCCTGTTTTGCAATTGGCGAAGTTCGCACTGTCACTGGGCCCTGCGGTTAACCCACCCGTTCGACAGTAGGTAATCCTTCCGCGGAGGTTCTATGTCCGATCCGCTCCACGACGATGCTGATCGTCGTGCGGCACGGCGCGTCGCTTCGCCCTTGATTGTCAGGCCCGGCAAACAACGCCACCAAAAGGACTGGTTAGATATATGGTTTACAAATCGTCAAATCTCAACCGCCGATTGACAAGAGTTATCAAATTCAACGCCTTTCGCCCAATTCGTCACTGCGGGTGATGTTCGGTTGGTACCCTACAGGAACGTTGATTTTTTCCGATGCTCCGGTAGCCGACTGGACACCCCGGCCCCCCTTGCTATAACTCATCCGCGCTTGGACGCGGGGGTTGGCCCCGCGCCCCGATTTCCGGTGAAACCAAGCCACGCTCCATGCTCCGCGCAGCCTGAGCCCCAGCCAGGAGGTCTCTCCCTTGCCCGTCACCGGCCATGACACCATGAAGACCCGCCGCACCCTCGACGTCGGCGGCAAGTCCTACGACTATTTCAGCCTGGAGGCCGCCGAGCAGGCCGGCCTCGGCGACGTCTCGCGGCTGCCTTACTCGCTAAAGGTGCTGCTGGAAAACCTGCTCCGCTACGAGGACGGCCGGACGGTGACCGTCGATGACGTGAAGGCCGTGGCGGCGTGGCTCAAGGACAAGACCTCGACCCGCGAGATCGCCTACCGGCCCGCCCGCGTGCTCATGCAGGACTTCACCGGCGTGCCCGCCGTGGTCGACCTCGCCGCCATGCGCGATGCGATGAAGCATCTCGGCGGCGATCCCAAGAAGATCAATCCGCTCGTGCCCGTCGATCTCGTCATCGACCACTCGGTGATGATCGACTTCTTCGGCAGCCACGAGGCGTTCGGCAAGAACGTCGAGAGGGAGTACGAGCGCAACCGCGAGCGCTACGAGTTCCTGCGCTGGGGCTCGACCGCCTTCGACAATTTCCGCGTCGTGCCGCCGGGCACCGGCATCTGCCACCAGGTGAACCTGGAATACCTGGCGCAGACCGTGTGGACGGCCGAGGAGGGCGGCAAGACCATCGCCTATCCCGACACGCTCGTCGGCACCGACAGCCATACCACGATGGTGAACGGGCTCGCCGTGCTCGGCTGGGGCGTCGGCGGCATCGAGGCCGAGGCGGCGATGCTGGGACAGCCGATCTCGATGCTGATCCCCGAGGTCGTCGGCTTCCGCATGGACGGCGAATTACCCGAAGGTGCAACCGCCACCGACCTCGTGCTGACCGTCGTGCAGATGCTGCGCGAGAAGGGCGTGGTCGGCAAGTTCGTAGAGTTCTACGGCCCCGGCCTTGATCATCTGACGCTGGCCGACCAGGCGACCATCGCCAACATGGCGCCCGAATACGGCGCGACTTGCGGCTTCTTCCCGATCGACCGCTCGACCCTCGACTACCTCGCCTTCACCGGCCGCGACGACGACCGGGTGGCCCTCGTCGAGGCCTACGCGAAGGCGCAAGGCATGTGGCGCGACGCCTCTTCGCCCGAGCCCGTCTTCACCGACACGCTTGAGCTCGATCTCGGCACGGTTGTTCCATCGCTTGCTGGGCCGAAACGGCCGCAGGACCGGATCGCGCTCACCGACATGGCGCCCGCCTTCGAGCGTTTCGTCGCCGACGAGCGCCTCATCGACAAGCCGGGCCCCGCCGACAACATGACCGACGAGGGCGGACCGGCGCCCGAGCTGAAACGCCGGGCCGCCGTCGAGGGCGCCGACTACGCGCTCGAGGACGGGGCCGTGGTGATCGCCGCGATTACGAGCTGCACCAACACCTCGAACCCCAGCGTGCTCGTCGCCGCGGGTCTCGTGGCGCGGAATGCCCGCGCCAAGGGCCTCACCGTCAAGCCCTGGGTCAAGACCTCCTTTGCGCCCGGCAGCCAGGTCGTCACCGATTATCTGGAGGCCGGCGGGCTGCAGGAGGACCTCGACGCGCTCGGCTTCGACCTCGTCGGCTATGGCTGCACCACCTGCATCGGCAATTCGGGACCGCTGCCCGAGCCGATCCACAAGGCGATCGAGACCAAGGACCTGACCGTCGCCGCGGTGCTCTCCGGCAACCGCAATTTCGAAGGCCGCGTCCATGCGCTCACCAAGGCCAACTATCTCGCCTCGCCGCCGCTCGTCGTCGCGTACGCGATTGCGGGCAACGTCGGGGTCGATCTCCTGAACGATCCGCTCGGCGAGGACAGCGACGGCAACCCCGTTTACTTGAAGGACATCTGGCCCTCGAACCACGACATCGCCGCGGTGATCGAGAAGGTGCTGACGCCGCAGATGTTCCGCTCGCGCTATGCCAACGTCTTCGAGGGCGATGCGAACTGGCAGTCGATCAAGACGTCGGGCGGGCTCACATACGACTGGCCGCCGGGGTCGACCTACGTCCAGAACCCGCCCTATTTCTTGGAGATGAAGGCGGAGCCGGGGGCGGTCGAGGATGTGAAGGGCGCGCGCGTCCTGGCGCTGCTCGCCGATTCGGTCACCACCGATCACATCAGCCCGGCCGGCGGCATCAAGGAGGAGAGCCCGGCGGGCGAGTATCTGGTCGGCCATCAGGTGCCGGCGCGCGAGTTCAACTCCTACGGCGCGCGGCGCGGGAACCACAACGTCATGATGCGCGGCACCTTCGCCAATATCCGCATCCGCAACCAGATGCTGCCCGGCGTGGAGGGCGGCTACACCAAGTACACGCCGACCGACGAGCAGCTCGCGATCTTCGACGCGGCGATGAAATACGTCGCCGAGGGCACGCCGCTGGTCGTCATCGCCGGCAAGGAATACGGCACCGGCTCGTCGCGCGACTGGGCCGCCAAGGGCACCCGGCTTCTCGGCATCCGCGCCGTGATCGTCGAGAGCTTCGAGCGCATTCACCGCTCCAACCTCGTCGGCATGGGTGTGCTGCCGCTCGTCTTCACCGGCGGCCAGACCCGCGAGACGCTGAAGCTCGACGGCTCGGAGATCATCGATATTTCGGGCATCTCGGAAGGATTGCGGCCGCGCGCCGAGCTCGACTGCACGATCACCCGCAGCGACGGCTCCAAGGAGACGATCAAGCTCCTCTGCCGCATCGATACCGAGGACGAGCTCGAGTACTACAAGAACGGCGGCATCCTGCATTACGTGCTTCGGAACATGGCCAAGGCCGCATGAACGAGGCGCCGCCCAAAGGCTCGGCCGCGCCGCGCGGCAGCGGCATCGCCGAGACCGTCGACGAGGCGCTGATCACGCGCCGCTCGGTGCGCGGCTTCCTGCCCGACCCGGTGCCGATGGAGACCTTGCGGCACATCCTGCAGGTTTCCGCGCGCGCGCCCTCGGGCACCAATATCCAGCCCTGGTTCGTCTGGGCCGTGGCCGGCGAGGCCAAGGAGCGGCTTTCCAACGCCGTGATCGCGGCGCGCGAGGCGGGCGAGGAAGATCACGAATACGCCTACTACCCCAAGCAATGGCACGAACCCTATCGCTCGCGGCGGCGCAAGCTCGGCTGGGATCTCTACAACCTCGTCGGGGTGGAGAAGGGCGACAAGGCCGGCATGTGGGAACAGCACACGCGCAACTTCGAGTTCTTCGACGCGCCGGTCGGCCTGTTCTTCTCCATGGAACGCCATATGGAGCTGGGCTCCTGGCTCGATATCGGCATGTTCCTGCAGGCGATCATGACCGCCGCGCGGGCGCAGGGCCTCGACACCTGCCCGCAAGCGGCCTGGGTCGGCTACCACAAGACGATCCGCGCCGAGCTCGGCATTCCCGACGACCACGCCTTCGTCTGCGGCATGGCGCTCGGCTACGCCGACAACTCGTTGCCCGAGAACACGCTGGTCAGCGAGCGCGAGCCGGTCGACAACTTCACCAAATTCTTCGGCTTCGATGACTGACGACACGACGGCCGATCAGGCGAAGGGGCCGGTCTGGCAGCCGCTCTCCGGCTTCAAGGCCTATCCGGAAGCCGAGATGATCGCGCGCGCCGCCGACTTCCGCGCGCTGATGGAGCGGCGGCGGACGGTACGGGATTATGCCGACAAGCCGGTGCCCCGCGCGGTCCTGGAGCATTGCCTCGCCACCGCGACCTCCGCGCCGTCGGGGGCCAACCTGCAGCCCTGGCACTTCGCCGTCGTCACCGACCCGGCGCGCAAGGCCCGCATCCGCCGCGAGGCCGAGGCGGAGGAGCACGCCTTCTACACCCAGCGCGCGCCCAAGGAGTGGCTGGACGCTTTGGCCCCGCTCGGCACCGACGAGAAGAAGCCCTTCCTCGAGCATGCAACGCTGATCGCGATCTTCGCCCAGCGCGTCGGCCGCCTTCCTGACGGACGCACGGTGAAGCATTACTACGTGCCGGAGTCGGTCGGCATCGCGACCGGGTTCCTGATCGCGGCGCTGCACAATGCCGGCCTCGTGACCCTGACCCACACGCCGAGCCCGATGGCCTTCTTGAACGAGATCTGCGGGCGGCCCGAGAACGAGAAGCCCTACATTCTTCTCGTCTGCGGCTATCCGGCGGAAAATTGCCAGGTGCCCGAGTTCGGCGGCTGGAGGCGGCCGCTCGACGAATCGGTGAGCTGGCTCTAGGACGATCGAAGCGGATGCGAGCACGATGAGCGAAACGCCCAACGAAGGAGAAGCCGCGCCACCGCTCAAGGCGGCCGTGGTGCCGGTCACGCCGTTCCAGCAGAACTCATGCGTGCTCTGGTGCACCAAGACGATGCGCGGCGCGGTCACCGATCCGGGCGGCGATCTCGACCGCATCATGGGCACGGTCGAGCAGCACGGCGTGGAGATCGAGAAGATCCTCGTCACCCACGCGCATCTCGATCATGCCGGCGGCGTCGCCGATCTGAAGGCCCAGCTCGACGTGCCGGTCGAGGGCCCGCAGCGCGAGGACCAGTTCTGGATCGACATGATGGAGGAGCAGGGCCGGCAGTTCGGCTTCCCCGGCGTCAAGCCCTTCGAGCCCGACCGCTGGCTGGAGGAGGGCGACACCGTCACCTTCGGCGAGATCACCATGGACGTCCATCACTGCCCCGGCCACACGCCGGGCCACGTCGTCTTCCATCACCCGGCCTCGCATCTGGCGATCGTCGGCGACGTGCTGTTCCAGGGCTCGATCGGCCGCACCGACTTCCCGCGCGGCGACCATGTCCAGCTCATCACCTCGATCCGCGAGCGGCTCTGGCCGCTGGGCGACGAGACCGTCTTCGTGCCCGGCCACGGCCCGGCCTCGACCTTCGGCCACGAGCGCCAGACCAACCCCTTCGTCGGTGATCGGGCGGTCGGCTAAGGCAACGCCCTCCCGGCGGTCAGCGCGCGAACGGTTTCAAAAGCGAAGCCAGCCGCGCCAATTCCGTCTCGTTGTAGTGCCGGGCGAAGTTCTCCTCGATGGCTGCGGCATAGGCCGGCCACATCCGGTGCCGTAGTGCGCGGCCTTTTCTCGTGATTCGCACCACTGTGCCGCGCGCATCCTCCGGGCTCGGCGACCGCGCCACCAAGCCCTCGGCCTCCATGCGGTCGACGATCCGGCTGACGCTGTAGCGTTGCAGCAAGGTGTGCCGCTCGATCTCGCGCTGACGCAAGCCTTCGCCCCCCACGCGCTCAAGCTCGAGCAGCACGTCGTACCAGACGAGCGGCGGTAGCCCGGTGTTGCGGAGCGCGTCCTCCACGCCCACGACCGCGCCTTGTTGCGCCCGGACCAATCTGGCCCAGGCCGTGATCGCAACATCGGAGAGCGATGAGGTCATGGCGTCATCCTAAAACTATTTTGTTGCAATTGCTACAATAATGCATACATTGTCGCAAATGCAACAAACAGAAGGAAACCCATCATGTCCTCCACGCTAACGCTCGTCAGCCACCACCTATGCCCCTATGTCCAGCGCGCGGCGATCGCGCTCGCGGAAAAGGGCGTCGCCTTCGAGCGGATCTATGTCGACCTCGCCGACAAGCCCGATTGGTTCCGAGCGCTCTCGCCCTTGGGCAAGGTGCCGCTGCTCAAGGTCGGCGAGGCAGTGATCTTCGAATCGGCGGTGATCCTGGAATACCTGGAGGAGACCCAGCCGAACCCGCTGCACCCGAGCGATGCGATCGCGCGCGCAGATCACCGGTCATGGGTCGAATTCGGTTCCGCTATCTTGAACGATATCTGGGGCTTCTACTCGGCGCCTGATGCGCCGGCGCTGGAGGCCAAGGGCCAGGCGCTTGCCGAGAAGTTCGGTTGGATCGAAGCGCGCCTGCCAGGCGGCGCCTATTTCGCGGGCGACCGGTTCTGCCTCGTAGATGCGGCTTTCGGTCCGATCTTCCGCTACTTCGACGCGTTCGACCGGATCGGGGACTTCGGCGTCCTGGACGGCAAGCCGAAGACGGCGGTTTGGCGCCAGGTATTGGCGGCGCGCCCATCGGTCGCAGGCGCCGTCGTGCCGGATTTCGACGCGCGCCTGTGGCGGTTTCTAAAGGCCCGCGGCTCCCGTCTCAGCCAATTGATGGACGACAGCGTCGGGAGCCGCCGACCCAGCCACTCAGGCCGCGCTCACTCGTCCTCAGGACCTATTCGTCCTCGGGCGTAAGGAATTTGGTCGACTCGACCATGTTCCAGAAATCGCGGAGCTCGTTCCGGTAGCGGTTCTTCACCCGGATGATGGGCTGGCCGGCCCAGTCGGTGATGCCGCGCACCGTATGCGTGAAGTTGATCACCGCACCGGACTTGGGTGAGGCGACATAGACGTCGGTGGTGAGCTGGCCCTCGAAGACCGCCTCGACGACGAAGGCCGGCCGCCCCGCGATCCGGATCGGCGCCGCCCGGCCCGGTCGCTCGCGGGTGATCCATTCGCGCAGGCTCAGGCCCGCAGGCTTGTCGATCACGGTGAGGCGGACTGTGTCCGGGCCGCTCTCGCGGGTCCATTCCTGGACCGTGACCGTTCCCTCGGCCGGACGCAGGTCGAGCGGCTTGGCCGTGAACCGCGGCGGATAAAGGATTCGTAAACCATGGGCGGGGTTACGATAGACCCGCCATTCGCCCTGCGCGGAGGCCGTCCCTGCGCTGGAAATCCCCGCCAGAACCGCCATGAAACCTAGGATAAGCAGCGCAAAGCCGCGTGAAATCTCGCTCTTTCGTGCCCGCATGAAAGCTCCCTTTCCGCCCGTTTCCCGCTTCGCCGTCGGGGCCGGGGACATGCTGGTCCTACCTCACTCGATCACCCAGTCCTATCACCGACATGTGATTGGATGGTGAACAAACCCATTCCCTATTCTAGACAACCATGATGCGCTATATCCCCATATCTCTCGCGGCCGCGGTTTTCGGCCTGGCTTTTCTGACCGGTGGCAGCGCCCCGACCCTGGCCGACAAGGGCCCGGTCGTGGTCGAGCTCTACACCTCGCAGGGCTGCAGCTCCTGCCCGCCCGCCGATGCCTATCTGGGCAAGCTGGCCAAGCGCCAGAATATCATCGCGCTCAGCTTCCACGTCACCTATTGGGATTATCTCGGCTGGAAGGACCGCTTCGCCCTCAAGGCCGCGACCAAGCGCCAGCGCGCCTATTCGCGGCATTTCCGCCGCGGCTTCGTCTACACGCCGCAGATGGTGATCGACGGCCAGTCCGAGGTCGTGGGCTCGCGCCAATTTTCCGTCGACCGGGCGATCAAGAAAGCCACCCGCCGCACCGACAAGATCAGCGTTACCTTCAAGAAGGGCGCCGACGGCAAGCTCCACGCAGTGCTGCCCATGCGTCAGACGAGCGGCAGCGCCGAGCGCGCCACCGTCTGGATGGTGCTGTTCGACCGCAAACACGTCACCGATATCCGGCGCGGCGAGAACGGCGGCAGGAAGCTCACCTACCACAACGTGGTGCGCAGGGTCATGCCGCTCGGAAGCTGGGAGGGCGAAAAGAAAAGCGTCGCCCTGCCCGCAGCGGAAGCCGGGCGCGACGGCTGCGCCGTTCTCGTGCAGAGCAACCAGACGGGCCGCATCATCGGCGCGGCGGTGATGCCACTCGGGCATACGAACTAATCCGAACTGATCGGCCGAGCTGCTCCGACTATTGCCATATCTACACGGGCCGCCTAGAGCGGATCGCTTTTGGGCAGGATCAACAATTGATCCTGCCCAAAATCGTGAATCCGATCTAACTCCTTAGTCATTGAGCAGAGTCACGCGACCAGATTGAATCAAGAAATGATTCAATCTGGTCGCGATCTGCTCTAGAAAACTAGGAGACGATCGTCCCAGGCCGCCTTCAAGCAACTGGCAATTCGCCGATCGCTCATGGATTCACTCGGCAAAACTTGGCGCAATTGGAAGTCCCGCCTCGTGGGCGGGCGGCCAGGGACGCAACCCTCGATCTGGTTTTCCGACACCAAGGTCGGCGACGTCCTGCACGTCAACTGGGACAAGGAGCCCTACTGGTCCTATAGCTGGGTCGACATCGTCGTCGAGGCCTTGTCGCGCCGCCATCCGACCGTGATGGAGGCCGACACCAAGAATGCCGTCGGCGAGCGCATCTGGCTGGGATCGGTCGGCGGTATCGCGGTCAAGATCGATCTCGACGGCAGCTTCGGCATCGAGATCACGACGCAGATCCACGAGGAACAGGCGGCGCTCGAAGTGATCGAGAAATCGCTGCGCCGCGAGCTGATCAAGGGCGGCAGCTAAGCTGCCCCGGCGCGAGCTGCCTCAGCGCACCTTCGGGCGGATCTGCTCAAGCTCGGCCTGGCCGCGGCGCAGCTCCTTGGAGCGGATCACCTTCATGAGCTGCTTGCGCTCCTTGACCGCCTGCTGGTCGCCGCGTTCGGCGGCCAGCGTGTACCAGACATAGGCGCTGGGGTAATCGCGCGCGAGCCGGGTCGAGTTGTGGTAGATGCGCGCGAGAAAGACCATCGCATTCACCTCGCCCGCATAGGCCGCCTTGATCCACCAGTCGCGCGCCTTCACCTCGCTCTTCTTGAAGACGCGGCCGTTGAAATAGAAGACGCCCATGGTCGTCAGCGCCTCGGGATGGCCGGCATCCGCCGAAGCCCTGTAAAGCGCCAGGCTCTTGGGGATGTTCTTCGGCACGCCGATCCCGGCATAGTAGAGCGCGGCGAGCTTGAAGCGCGCCTCGGCGTGGCCCTGCTCGGAGGCCTTTTCGTACCAGCCGACCGCCGCGCTTTCGTCTTTCTCGACGCCCTTGCCGCGCAGCAGCACGTCGCCCATCGTGTATTGCGCGTTGGGCAGACCGGCCTCCGCGGCCATCAGCAGCCATTCGTAGGCCTTCTTTTCGTCGCGCTCCTTAACCCCGAGCCCGCCGGCATAGAGCTTGTAGAGCCCGAATTGCGCGCGGGCGTGACCGCTTTCGGCGAGCGGCAGCCAGGCGGCACGCGCGGCCGTATAGCGCTTCGTCACGAAACGCGTGGCGCCCCAGCGATAGCAGGAGTCGCGGTTGCGCCGAACCTGCCGCTCGGCCCGCCGGCGTGCGCGCCGTTCGGCCCGGGCGCGCTGCTTTTCGTTCAGGCCCTTGCGGATCTTCGCCTTGACCGCCTTCGCCGAATAGTCGCCGGCGATGCAGCGCGCCCGTCTACTCTCCGCCGTTGCGGCTGATGTGGTGAGCAGCACCGCCGCCATTCCCACCAGAAGCCAACGCATGATTGATCCGTCCTTCGTCAATTGACCCGAGGGGGCGAGGCCCCCTGCGCCGCATGCGTCCGCAATCACACAAGTTTGCGGGCAGTTAGCGGCGCGTGTTGCGATCTTGGTCCGGCATTTTTCCGGACCCTAGCGTGCGCCCTGGCCTCCTTCAAGCCGGCGAATTGTGGCTATTCGGCGGCGTCCTGATAGGCGGTGAGCGGCGGGCAGGCGCACACCAGATGCCGGTCGCCGTAAGCCTGGTCGATGCGCGCCACCGGTGGCCAGTATTTCGCCTCGCGCAGGCTCGCTACCGGGAAGGCCGCGGTCTCGCGGTCGTAGGCGTGGGTCCACTCGCTCGCCGTCACCTCATCGAGAGTGTGCGGCGCGCCGTGGAGCGGATTGTCGTCCTGCGTCCAGTCACCGCTTTCGATGCGCGCGATCTCCGCCCGGATCGCGATCATGGCGTCGCAGAAGCGGTCGAGCTCGGCCTTCGATTCGCTCTCGGTCGGCTCGATCATCAGCGTGCCCGCGACCGGCCACGACATGGTCGGCGCGTGGAAGCCGTAATCCATGAGCCGCTTGGCGATGTCGTCGACCGTGACCTCGGCCGAGCCCTTGAAGGCGCGCGGATCGACGATGCACTCATGCGCGACCAGCCCGCCGGGGCCCGAATAGACGATGGGGAAATGCTCGCCCAGACGCTTGGCGATGTAGTTCGCGTTGAGGATCGCGACCTCGGTGGCGCGCTTCAAACCCGCCGGCCCCATCATCGCGATATAGGCCCAGGAGATTGGCAGGATGAGCGCGCTGCCCCAGGGCGCGGCCGAGACCGGGCCCATGCCCGTCTCCGGTCCTGCCTCACCGACCAGCGGATGGTTCGGCAGATAGGGCTGCAAATGCTTGCCCACGCCGATCGGCCCGACCCCCGGCCCGCCGCCGCCATGGGGGATGCAGAAGGTCTTGTGGAGGTTCAAATGCGCCACGTCGGCGCCGAAGAGCCCCGGCTTGGCGAGCCCCACCATGGCGTTCAAGTTCGCGCCGTCGAGATAGACCTGGCCGCCATGGTCGTGAACGATCTGGCAGATCTCGACGATGCTCTCCTCGAAGACGCCATGGGTCGAGGGATAGGTGATCATGAGCGCCGCCAGCGTGTCGGCGTGCTCGGCGGCCTTGACCTTTATATCCTCGATATCGACGTTCCCCGCCTCGTCGCAGCCGACCACGACGACGCTCAATCCCGCCATCACTGCGCTCGCCGGGTTGGTGCCGTGCGCCGAGCTCGGGATCAGGCAGACCTTGCGCTGGCCTTCGCCGCGCCCCTCGTGATAGCGCTCGATGACCCGCAGCCCCGCATACTCGCCCTGGCTGCCGGCGTTCGGCTGCACCGAAATGGCGTCGAAACCGGTGATCTCGCAGAGCCAGGCTTCGAGCTCGTCGATGAGTTCGCGCGTGCCCGCGCTCTGATCCATCGGCGCGAAGGGATGCAGATTAGCGAATTCCGGCCAGGTCACCGCCTGCATCTCGGCGGCGGCGTTCAGCTTCATCGTGCACGAGCCGAGCGGGATCATCGAGCGGTCGAGCGCGATGTCCTTGTCCTGCAGCCGCTTCAGGTAGCGCATCATCTCGGTCTCCGAGCGGTAGAGGTGGAAGACCGGATGGGTGAGGAACTCGCTCGTGCGCAGGAGCGCCTCGGGCAGCGCGTCCTCGACAGAGCTGTCCAGATTGGCCGTGGTGATCCCCGGCGCGTCGCTGTCGGCGAAGGCGGCCCAGACCGCTTCGATCTCGCGCGCCGTGGTGGTCTCGTCCACCGACAGCCCGATATTGTCGGCGTCGATCTCGCGCAGGTTGACCCCGCGCGCCCGCGCCCGCTCGGCGATCTCCGCCGCCTTGCCGTCGGCCGCGACCGAGACCGTGTCGAAGAAGGCTTGCGTTTCGACCGAAAAACCCAGATCCGCCAAGCCTTTGGCGAGGATCGTCGCCAGACGGTGCACCCGCTGCGCGATCGTCTTCAGCCCCTCGGGGCCGTGATAGACGGCATACATGCCCGCGATCACCGCGAGCAGGACCTGCGCGGTGCAGATGTTGCTCGTCGCCTTTTCGCGGCGGATATGCTGCTCGCGGGTCTGCAGCGCCAGGCGGTAGGCGGGCTTGCCCGCGGCATCGACCGAGACTCCGACGAGCCGGCCAGGGATCGCCCGGCGATGCTCCTCGCGCGTTGCGAAATAGGCGGCGTGCGGCCCGCCGAAGCCCATCGGCACGCCGAAGCGCTGGGCGCTGCCGACCACGATATCCGCCCCCCATTCGCCGGGTGGTGTGAGGAGTGTCAGCGCCAACAGGTCCGCTGCGACCACCGCGAGCGCACCCGCCTCATGCGCCGCCTCGACGGTCGCGCGGTAGTCGCGAATATCGCCGGACGAAGCCGGGTATTGCAGCAGTACGCCGAAGCAGTCCTGGCCGCCGAGCCCGTCCGCGAGGTCGCCGACCACGACGTCGATCCCGAGCCCCGCCGCGCGGGTTTCCACAACGGCGAGCGTCTGCGGAAAGACATCCCGGTCGACGCAGAACACGTTCGATCCGCTCTTGCCCACGCGCCGCGCCAGCGTCATCGCCTCGGCCGCCGCCGTCGCCTCGTCGAGCATCGAGGCGTTGGCGAGGTGCATCCCCGTCAGATCCATCACCATGGTCTGGAAGTTGATCAGCGCTTCGAGCCGCCCCTGGCTGATCTCCGGCTGATAGGGCGTGTAGGCGGTGTACCAGCCGGGGTTTTCCAGCAGATTGCGCTGGATCACCGGCGGCAGATGCGTGCCGTAATAGCCGAGCCCGATCATCGAGGCGAGCGGCCGGTTCTTCGCCGCTAGCGCCTGCAGCCGTTCCAGCGCCTCGGCCTCTGTGAGCGCGTCCGGCAGGGCGAGCGGCGCGTCGCTGCGGATCGCTTTAGGCACGGCTTTGTCGGTCAGCGCCTCCAGCGTCTCATAGCCGACGGCCTCCAGCATGGCCGCGATCTCGGAAGCGCCGGGGCCGACATGGCGGCGCGTGAAATCCTCGCGGTTCTGAAGGCTCACGAGCGAGCGGCGTGGGTCGGTCATGCCGGGTCTCCAAGGCTTGGATAAGTAAAAACGCTCAATCGAGCCCCTCGACGAAGGATTTGTAGGCGGCTTCGTCCATAAGCGCGTCGAGCTCGGCCGGGTCGTCGAGCTTGAGCTTGAGGAACCAGCCGCCGCCGGTGGCGTCCTGGTTCACCAATGTCGGGTCGTCGGCGAGCGCCTCATTGACTTCGGCCACGGTGCCGCTGGCGGGCGCGTAGACCTCGCTCGCGGCCTTCACCGATTCGACGACGGCGATCTCGTCCCGCGCGGCGAGCGCCTTGCCGACCTCGGGCAGCTCGTCATAGACGATGTCGCCCAGCTGTTCCTGCGCATAGTCGCTAATGCCGCAGGCGGCGGTGTCGCCGTCGACGCGGATCCATTCATGATCCTCGGTGTATTTGATCCCGCTCATATCCTGTCCCCATTTGCCTGCTTCGTTGAATGCGTTCGTTCCGTGTCAATCGGGCCGCCGGTATCCGGGCGCAACGAAGGGCATCCGCGCCACCGCCGCCGGGCGCGCCGTGCCGCGCACCATCAGATTGACGACCGTGTCCACCTTGGCGAATTGGGTCTCGACATAGCCCATGGCGACCGGTCCGCCGACGCTGGGCCCGAAGCCGCCGCTCGTCACGTTGCCGATGATGCGCTCGTCCGCATCGGCGATTTCCGTGCCCTCGCGCGCCGGGGCCTTGCCTTCGGGTCGGAGGCCGACGCGTTTGCGCGCCACGCCGTTCGCGATCTGCCCGCGGACGACATCGGCGCCTGGAAAGCCACCGTCCTCGCGCCGCCGCTTGGCGATCGTCCAGAGCAGCGAGGCCTCGACCGGGCTCGTGGTCTCGTCGATGTCGTGGCCGTAGAGGCAAAGCCCGGCCTCCAGGCGCAGCGAATCGCGCGCGCCGAGCCCGATCGGCTCGACATCCGGATCGTCGAGCAGCGTCCGCGCGATGACTTCGGCATCGCCGGCCGGCGCGGAGATCTCGAACCCGTCCTCGCCCGTATAGCCCGAGCGGGTGACGAAGCAGTCGATGCCGTTCACCGGCATCGCTGACCCTTGCATGAAATAAAGATCGGCGGTCTTGGGCGCGAGCTTGCCGACGGCCTCCGCTGCCTTCGGGCCCTGCACGGCGATCAGCGCGCGGTCGGGCAGGGGCTCGACCGTGGCTTTGCCGTCGAGGCCGCGCTGCATGAGCGCGATGTCCTGCGCCTTGCAGGCCGCGTTCACGACCACGAACAAATGATCGCCCGCATTCGTCACCATGAGATCGTCGAGGATGCCGCCCGCCTCGTTGGTGAAGAGCGTGTAGCGCATCTCGCCGGGCTTCAGCGATTGCAGGTCGCCCACGACCAGGCTTTCCAGCGCACCCGCGGGATCGTCGCCCGTCACCCGCACCTGGCCCATATGCGAGACGTCGAAGAGCCCGGCGCTCGTGCGCGTATGCAGATGCTCCTTCAGCACGCCGGGCGCGTACTGCACCGGCATGTCATAGCCGGCGAATTCCACCATCTTGCCGCCGAGGCGGAGATGCAGATCGTGGAGCGGCGTGCGCTTGAGGGTTTGGGTATCGGCCACCGGTTCAGGTCCTTCGCCACAGGGATTCGCGGGTTACGCGGCGCGCAAACCGGCGCAGGCCGGCTCACGACGCCCCCTCTGTCTCGGGACCTGAGAGATTTCGCCTGGGCGCAGGCTCGAAACACGGCGCGCCCGGCTTACCCCTTCGGTGAGACGCGATATCGGCACGCGCCTGCTTTCCAGAGTAGCCTCGCCCTGCGGTCCGGGTGCCTGAGAGTTTCCGGGGCGGTTGCTCCTTCGGCGCCGGGCGTGTCTTCGAAATGTCGCCCGATCTCTCCCGCAAGGGTCTGCGGCACAGCAACGCAAAACGGCGCCGCCACTGCGGGTCAACCTAGCGGAGCAGAGGGCAATGTCAACATGAGGCGGCGCCGCGCTCAGGGGACGTCGTCACCCTCGGGTGCGCGCTTGCGGCCCGTCCACATTGCGGCGACGAGATTCTCACGGTGACGGATCGAGGTGACGATCACGCCGATCACATGCAGCGCCGCCAGCACCAGGATCAGCGTGGCGAAGACCTCGTGCAGCTCCTCCATCCACTTGACGCCCCAGAACCGGTCGGTCGTGTAGAGCCAGCCCGTGGCCGCCGCCGCGCCCGCCGTCACCAGTAGGGCGACGATCATCCAGCCGCCAAGCGGGTTGTGGCCGACATGGCGCGGCTCATTCCCGCGCAGAAGACGCCGTGCGTAATCGAGCGTAGCGCCGGGCGCGCGCACGAAGCGGAGGAAGCGCGCCTTTTGCGGTCCGACGAAGCCCCAGACGAGGCGCAGCGCGACCAGCGCCAAGACCGCATAGCCGACAGTATCGTGCACCACCGATGGCCCTTCGGTCGTGAGCCAGGTCACGGCGATGCCGGTCACCAGCCCCCAATGGCCGATCCGGACCAGCGGGTCCCACACCGCGACCGAGCGCTTGGATTTCTCCAAGGCCCGGTCGGTTACATCGGTGTCGACGCGCTCCTGCATCACGCTTGGCGGTCGTCTAGTGTTTGGTGGTCAGAACGTGCTTGAAGGTGACGGGATGGAAGTAGGATTCCACCCGCTCGCCCTTGGCATTGATGGCGTAGACCTCGTAGCAGCCGCCATCGACCTTGATGCGGCGGACCTTCCAGCCCTCACCGGCCAGCTTCGTCTTCAATGCGTCCTGCGGCTGCCAGCCCGATTTCGGGCCGGACTTGCAGGTCGCAAGGCCGGTCGCCTGGGCGGCGGGCGCGGCGGCGAGGGCAAGCAGGCAGGCGGTAACCATCAGCGATGATCGCATTCAATCCTCCACGAAAATGTCGGTGGTCTTGACCAGACCGGCAGGTCCGCGGTCCCATTGCGTGGCAAGAGGGCCGCGTCATCATATGAACGCGGGCCCCGCCCGATACCGTCGAAAATTATCGCCTAAAGACCCAGACGCGCCCGGTTGTAGCGCAGCTCGTCATTGGTGAGCTGGAAGCCGGTCCAGATCTCGAACGCCGCCCCGCCCGTGCGCTTGCCCTGCGCCAAGTCGACGAACATCCACGACGCTTCGCGGAAATCCAGCGAGGCCTTGTTGCCGAGCTCGAAGCGGATCGGGAAGGTGCGCTTGGCGAGCACGGTGCCGGAGCGGTCGGTGACGACGACGAAATAAACCGCATTGCCCCGGCCGCCCTGCCATTTGGGTCCCTTGCGGGCGGTCACCAGCACTTCGACATTGGCCTCGAGCTCGCTCAGATTGCCGCCGCCGTATTTGCACTCCATCTTGATGTCGGTCATCTCGACGGAATAGGCGGCGTTCGCCGGCGACATCGGGCCGGTCGGCGCAAACTTGGTGACGCTCGAGGCGTGGTTCAGAATGGCGACGCGCGGGCACACCGCGGTCTTTTGGGTGCCGCAGCTCACCAGCACCAGCGTCACCAGACCGAGCAGCAGGCTTACAGAGAGCCCATGACGTCGGGCGCGGGGTCCGGCGCGGCCGGTTCCGCCGCGCGCCCGCTCAAAGACGATTATGGGACCCATCGCAATTCGGCTGGTTTTTTGTACGTTTGCAGCCGCAGAGCCAGACTTCCTTCGTCTCCTCGGCCTTGAAGACGATAGGCGACATGCCGGTATCCTTGTGCGATCCATCGCAAAACGGCTGGTTTCCACTGCGCCCGCAAGCGCACCAAGCGTAACTCTTGCCGGCCTCGACATTGACGCCGTAGGGAGTGGTCTGCGCGATCACCGGATCGGTCATGTGCGACCCTTTCCTATTGGATGCCGGCGTCCCATCACTGTGAAGGGGCCTGCCGGCGAACGGGGCGCCACTCTAGGCGACGCGTCAGGAGCAGACAAGGGGAACGGCTTCCGCATCCCGGTCCGCATCGCCCCCGCAACACCTTATCGCCAACCGCATCGCAAGGGCCTGTTGATAAGCCCCCGCCGGCCGCGCTATCAGGGGGGAGCGTTGCGCTCCGTTCTCTCCGCCGACCAATCCCCCCAACACCGCTGCATCGCTGACACGAAGCTGCTTGCCCATGGCCGTCTATACCGAAGTCGAGGATGACGAGCTCACGGCGTTCATCGCCGAGTACGACATTGGCGCGGTGGAATCTTACAAAGGCATCGCCGAAGGCGTCGAGAACTCGAACTACCTGCTGCAGACCGAGCGCGGCCCCTTCATCCTGACGCTCTACGAAAAGCGCGTCGATCCCGACGACCTGCCGTTCTTCTTAGGCCTGATGGATCACCTGGCGGAGCAGGGCATCCAGTGCCCGACGCCGATCCACGGGCGCGACGGCAAGGCGCTGCGCACGCTCGCCGGCCGCCCGGCGGCAATCATCAGCTTCCTGCAGGGCATGTGGCCGCGGCGGATCGCGACCGAGCACTGCGCGCTTCTGGGCGAGGCGATGGCGCAGATGCATCTGGCGGGCAGCGACTTCAAGCTGACCCGCAAGAACGCGCTGTCGGTCTCGGGCTGGCGGCCGCTTTTCGAGCGCTGTGCGGAGCGCGCGCATGAAGTCCGCGCCGGCCTCGCCGAGGTGATCGAGACGGAGCTCGCGGATCTGGAGTCGTGCTGGCCCGAGGGCCTGCCGTCCGGCGTCATCCATGCCGACCTCTTTCCCGACAACGTTTTCTTCCTGCTCAACAAGCTGACCGGGCTGATCGATTTTTATTTCGCCTGCAACGACGCCTTCGCCTACGACATCGCGATCTGCCTCAACGCCTGGTGCTTCGAGCGCGACGGCAGCTTCAACATCACCAAGGCGCGCCACATGCTGAGCCGCTATCGCAAGGTGCGGGCGTTCTCCGCGGAGGAGCTCGAGATGCTGCCGCTGCTCGCGCGGGGCAGCGCCATGCGCTTCCTGCTGACGCGGCTCTACGACTGGCTGCACCATCCCGAGGGTGCGCTCGTGCAGCCCAAGGACCCGATCGAGTATCTGAACAAGCTCCGCTTCCACCAATCGGTGAAAGGGCCCGGCGCCTATGGCCTGGATTGAACGAGCCTAGCCGAATGACCACGATCAGCACCGGCAAATCGGTCGAGATCTTCACCGACGGCGCCTGCAGCGGCAATCCGGGGCCTGGCGGCTGGGGCGCCATCCTGCGCTGGGACGGCCAGGAGCGCGAGCTCTCCGGCGGCGAGGCGGCGACCACCAACAACCGTATGGAGCTAACGGCCGCCATCGAAGCGTTGCGGGCGTTAAAGCGCGCCGTCCGCGTCGATCTCCACACCGACAGCACCTACGTCAAGGACGGCATCACCAAGTGGATCCACGGCTGGAAGGCCAAGGGCTGGAAGACCGCGTCGAAGAAGCCGGTGAAGAACCAGGATCTCTGGCGCGCCCTCGATGCGGCCTTGGCCGATCATGAGGTGGACTGGCATTGGGTGAAGGGCCATTCCGGCCACCCGGAGAACGAGCGCGCCGACGCTCTCGCCCGCGCCGCGCTGGAGGCGTATCGCTAGGGGCCGTCGCCAATATTCGCCGCCAATATTTGGTGGCGGGTTTCAAACCCGCCCGCCCTGCGGCAGCGTCTCGATGAACTCCACAAACGCCGTCCAGAACGGCGCCTGATCTCCGACCCAGAACCAGTGGTCCTCGCCGTCGAGCGCGACCATCCGTGCGCCCGGAATGCCGGCGGCCATCGCTTCCCCGGCCTTGAAGCGTATGGCGCGGTCGCCGCGCCGGTGCAGGACCAGCGTCGGCACGGTGATGCGCGGCAACAGATCCCGCACGTCCATGTCGCGCAGCGCTTCCAACACGGCCTTGATGGCGCCGGGGCTCGAAGCGGTGCGCAGCAATCCCGACCACCAGTGCTCGACCTGGCGGTTGCCGACCAGGCTCGGCGCGAAGACTTCGATCTCGGCCGGCCCGCCCCAATTGCTGACCAGGCGCTCGAGCCACATCGTGAACTGGTCATAGGTCAGGGCATGGGGAAAGTCCTCCGCCCAGCTCCCCTTGGCGAGTGAGCCATAGAGCACCAGCCCGGCAATCCGCTCGGGCGCGTCCACCGCGAGATGGATGCAGCCGGGCCCGCCCTCCGACGCACCGAAGAGCAGCGCGCGTTTGCTGCCCGCGGCGTCCATGACCGCTCTTATGTCGGCGGCGGTTGCCTGCGCCGTCGGCGCCGCGCCGACTCGGTCGGAGAGGCCGACGCCGCGGCGGTCGAAAATAATTACCCGGCTCCGCGCCGACAGCGTGTCGAGGAAGGCGCTGATGCGCGGGTCCTCCCAGGCCCGCTCGACATGCGAGACGAAGCCGGGAACCATCACGATGTCGAGTGGGCCGTCCCCCAGCGTCTGATAGGCGAGATGAATACCGTCGCTCACCGCATAGCGCGTGCGCGGCATCGTCCCGCCCGGCGGCGCGGCGTCTCTTAGGGTGGCCTGCGTCTCCGGGTCCGGCTCGACGCCCAGCTCGTCGGCGAGCAGTTGAGCACAGGCCGCATACTGACGTTCCGCCGCACCGCGGTCGCCGGATTGCAGATGCGCGCGGATGAGATGCTGGTGCGCCGACTCAGATAACGGATCGAGCGCGATCAGCCGCGTCGCCGCGGTGGCCGCCGCGCGCGGATCGCCCGCCGCCATCCTGGTCTCGTAAAGCCGTTCCAGAACCTGCGCCAATCGGCTGCGCAAAGCCTCGCGGCGGAAGAAGGCCCAGTCCTCGAAGTCCGGACAGCCATCGAGCGCGAAGCCCTCCAGAAACGCGCCCCGATAGAGCCCGGCGGCGGCCTCGAAGTCGCCGACATCGCCCGCCTTCTCGAAGGCATGGGCATCGACCGACACGTCGAGCTCAGGGGCGAGCCGGACCGATGTGCGGTCGCCGACGATCGCCTCGATACCGAGCGCCGTCCGGACCCGGTGAAGCGTCCGCCGCAACCGGGTGCGCGCGGCCTCGCCGTCAGCCTCGGGCCACAACAGATCGGCCAGCACCTCGCGCGAGACCGGCGCCCGCGCTTCGGCCAGATAGACCAGCAGCGCCAGGCCGCGCTTCAGCGCCAGATCGACGGCCCGCCCATCGAGCGTCGCCTGGGGAAATCCGAGCACCTGGAGGTCGAGGCTGGGCATAAGTCGCGATCCGCAGGGTCACAAACCACGATCACAGACGAAGGTCACAATCCGTGGCGGCGATCCGTTGAGGTCTCAAGGGACGGTCGGGGGACGGCCGATCTCTAGAAGCCCCGCATCACATAGCGATGCACTCGCCATCAGGCAAATATCGGAGACCGATCATGCCGACCATTCAGACCAGAGACGGACACACCTGCCACTATTTCGACGCCGGTTCGGGCGCGCCGGTCGTGCTGCTGCACGGCAGCGCCAGCGCGGGCGCGGCCTGGGCCGCCGTCAAAGCGCACCTGCTTCGCGACCACCGCACCCTGGCCCCCGACCTTCGCGGCTATGGACAATCCGAGCCCTGGCCGCGCGGGGAAGCCCTCACCCCGGAGACCGATCTGCTGGCGGTCGAGGCCATGTTCGATATCGCCGGCGAGCCGGTGCATCTCGTCGGCCATTCGGCCGGCGCGGTGATCGCGCTCCGGGCCGCCATCCGCCATCCCAAGCGGATCGCCAGCCTGTCGCTGATCGAGCCGGTCGCCTTCCATCTCCTGCGCCAACACCAAGACCGGGATCAGGACCGGGAGCTGTGGGCCGAAATCGAGATGCTCGCCCGGCGCCACATCGATTTCGTCGGCCAGAACCGGGACGAGGACGCCGCCGCGGCCTTCGTCGCCTACTGGTCCGGCCCGCATGTCTGGCGCGATCTCGCCGTGCCGATGCGCAAAATCATCATCGAAAGCATGCCGCGGGTGGCGGCGGAATGGCGGCTGATGCTCGACGCGCCGGAGATCGTGGCGCGGATCGGCGAGATCAACGTGCCGACCCAGCTCTTTCTCGGCACCCATACGACGCCGGCGACGAAACGGGTCATGGCGCATCTCCGCGAAACGTTTCCGCGCGCGGCGTATGTCGAGCTCGAAGGCGCGGGGCATCTCAGCCTGCACAGCCACGCCGCCGTCCTCGCCGAACATGTGCGCCGCTTCGTGCGGCAGATCGCCGGCTATCACGGCCGGGCCGCCTGAGCCGGCGCGCCGGCCCATTCCCATCCCTCATCACACCATGCAAATGGATCCCCTAGCCATGACCAGTACGAACAGAAACGTCTTCGATGGCCGGTTCGTTCCGGCGCTCGTGAACACCGTCTGCGCCGGACGCACCTTCTCCGATCGCCGCAGGCGCGTGGTGCCCAGGGCCGAGGGCGTCGTGGTCGAAGCCGGCTTCGGCTCCGGCCTCAACCTGGCTTATTACGACCCGGCCAAGGTCGACACGCTGATCGGCGTCGATCCCGACGAGGCCATGCTGCGTCTCTCCGAAGCGCGGCAATCGGCGGTCGATTTCGACCTCCAGGTGATCAAGGCGGGTGCCGAGGCGATGCCGATCGAAACCGGGGTCGCCGACACGGTCGTGGTCGCCTATTCGCTCTGCACCATCCCGGAGCCGGAGCGGGCGCTCGCCGAGTTCCGCCGCGTCTTGAAACCGAGCGGTCGGCTGCTCTTCGTCGAGCACGGGCGCGTCGACAAATCCTGGTGCGGCTGGTTTCAGGACACCATCAACCGGCCCTGGGGCCGGATCGCCGGCGGCTGCAATCTCAATCGCTGTCCGGCGCATATGATCAAGGAGGCCGGTTTCGCCCTCAGCAACCTGCGCGCCGAGCGCTTCCCAGCCTACATGTTCCAGTTCGGAATGCACTGGACGGGCGACGCAAAGCCGATCTGAGCCGCGCCGTCCCCGATACGCGAAAGGGCGGGTCCCGGACCCGCCCTTCGCGCTACTCGGTGTTCGTCTCGGCCGTTAGACCGCGTCCAGCATCGCCTCGGCGCTGGAGACCTCGAAGGCGCCCGGCTGCTCGATGTTGAGGGTCTTCACCACGCCGTCCTCGACCACCATGGCGTAGCGCTGGGCGCGCTTGCCCATGCCGAAGCCGCTGCCGTCGAAGCTCAGGCCCACCGCGTCGGAGAACTCCGCGTTGCCGTCGGCCAGCATCAAAACCTTGTCGCCGACATTCTGGTCCTTGCCCCAGGCGTTCATCACGAAGGCATCGTTGACCGAGACGCAGGCGATGGTGTCCACACCCTTGCCCTTGAGCGCGTCCGCGTTCTGCACGAAGCCGGGCAGGTGCTTGGCCGAGCAGGTCGGCGTGAACGCGCCCGGCAGCGAGAACACCACAACCTTCTTGCCGCCGAAAAGCTCATCCGTGGAAATGTCGGCCATCCCGTCCGCCGTCATGTGTTTCAGGGTCACTGACGGGATCTTGTCCCCTTCTTTGATCGCCATAGCCGTTGTCCTCTCCTTGTGTCCTGCCCCGGAAATTCGTCGCACGAATTCCGAGATCAGCAGGCCACCAAATATATTCCCGATCGTCCCATTTTCTGGGCGCGGGACGACCGCCGCCCCGGCCGCACAAAGATAGTCCTTGCGCCCGCGAAATCCAGACCCGCTTCGCGGGCCAGACCAAATCTGTTGCGTTTGTATTCTACCTTTTGGCTTGGGCAACGCCGCGCGCCTTGGCGATGGCGTTGAGCACGGCGCTGGTCGTCAAGAGCTCCGGCAAAGCGATGCCGTCGGGCGCATTCGGCCCGTAGACGACATTGAACGGGATCCCGTAGCGCCCGAATTCCGCGAGGTAGCGCGCGATCGCATCGTTGGGCCGCGTCCAGTCGGCGACCATCGGCACCACCTTGCGCCCATCGAGCGCCGAAGCGACCGGCTCGCGCGCCAGCACCAGGCGCTTGTTCGCCTTGCAGGTGATGCACCAATCGGCGGTCACGTCGACGAAGACCACCTTGCCCTGGCGGACCAGCCCCGCGATCGCGCTCCGGTCCCAGCGCTGCCATTTGCCCGTCGTCTCGACCGGCGCGGCTGCCTGCGGCGGGACGAGGCTCGGCAGCGCCAATCCCACGACGACGAGGACCGCGAGCCCGGCCAGCACCGCCGGACGCAGCCGCTCGCCGATCCGCCCGCGCAGCCAGAGAAGCACGACCAGCGCCACCAGGATCGCACCGATCAGCCAGGTGATGCGCTCGCCCACCTGAACCATCAGCACGCTCAGCAGCCAGACCGCCGTCGCCGCGAGCGCGACACCGAGCACCGCCCGCAGCCAGACCATCCAGCGGCCGGGCCGCGGCATCCGTGTCGCCAGCGCCGGCACCGCCGCAACGAGCAGATAGGGCAGCGCAAGGCCGATGCCGAGCGCCAGAAAGACGGCGAAGATCTCGAAGGCGCCGCGCGACAAGGCAAATCCCACGGCGGTGCCCAGGAACGGCGCCGAGCACGGCGTCGCCAGCAATGTCGCGAAGGCTCCGGTCGCGAACTCGCCCTTGAGGCTGCCGGAACGACCCACCGTGGCGGCACGGTCCGCGATCGTCCCCGGCAGCCGGATCTCGAACAGCCCCCACAAATTCGCCGCGAACAGGGTGACGATCACCGCCATCGCGATCAGGAACCAGCTCTGCTGGAACTGGATGCCCCAGCCGACGGAGGCGCCGGCCGCTTTCAGGCCGACCATCGCACCCGCCAGCACGATGAAGGAGGCGAGCACGCCCGCCGCCGTGGCGAGGAAACGCTTGCGGACCACACGGCGCTCCGCCCCGCCATGCCCGACCATGCCGAGCAGCTTGATCGACAGAACCGGCAGCACGCAGGGCATGAGGTTCAGGATCAGCCCACCGAGCAGCGCCAGCAGAAGCACGGCGAGGAAGCTGCGTCCCGCCGCCGGGGGCGGGCCTTTCGCCGCCTCGGCCACACCGCTACGTTCAACCGCGCGCCCGTCATCGGTCAGCGTAAGCGTCAGCAGCGCGCCTGTCGCTTCAGGTGCCGATTTCCCGACCTTGCGGACCGGCAGGGTGAGCCGCGCCACATGCCCGCCTTGCGTAAGCGCCACGGCCGGTTTGCCGAATTCGAGCCGCGGCGGGCCCTCGATGAAGAGATCGGGCGCCTGGAACGCCTTGGCCGAACGCGCGATCACGGTCAATGTGGTGGCAGCACCGCGCTCGCGCACGGCAATGCGCTCAATCTTAATGCCGCTGACCGTTTCGTTCGTGGGCACCAGCGCGCGGTAGCGGTCGATCTCGTAGGCAAAGCGCGTCGTCTGGGCGGGTCCCGCCGGCAGATTGAGGGCAAGGTTCACCGTGTAGGGGACGCAGATCTCATCGCAGGTCAGGTAGTCGACCTTCGCCACCAGCCGCGTGTCCTTGCCCGCCTCGGCGAGCCGGACGGTGAGCGGCAGGACGACCGCATCCTTGTAGCCGGCGGTGTTGAAGCCGAGCACGGTGAAGCGATGCGGCGCGGGCCAGGCGATCGTCGCATCGCGCAGATTGGTCGAGCCCGCCCAGTCGATGCGCGGCGGAAATCCCGCATCGCCCGGCGAGCGCCAATAGATCTTCCAGTTCTTCTTGAGCTTGAACTCCAGGCCCAGGCGGATCTGGCGCTGCGTGCCGACCCCCGAGGCGGCGGCGATCAGCCGCACCTTGGAATGGGTATTGACCGCCCAGTCCGAGGCGCTCGCCAGCGAGGCCGCCGGGGCGGCCACCACCGCCGCCAGCGCGGCGAGGGCGCATAGCATTATTCCAGCAAAGCTGGGCGCCGGCCGGGCGATCCGGCGGAGGCCTGTTCTGGTTGGCGATACGCTCACGGCGAGGCTGGGCCTTCCTTTTGAGCAGGGCGAGCGCGGGATGACATATGGGCGTACCCCTTGAGCGTACCCCGCACCCAAAAATATAGGGTCGAGGGTCGCGCTTCGCAGTAAACTTCGCGTTAGCGCCCCGCTAGCCCTTGACCGCAAAGCGCCGGTCCACGATGGTTTCAGACCATGGCCATAAGCGATCCGGCTCAGGGATTCTTCACCGGTCAGCTCCTGATCGCGATGCCCACTATGCCCGATCCGCGCTTTGCCCGCACCGTGATCTATATGTGCGCGCATTCCGACGAGGGCGCGCTGGGGCTCGTGGTGAACAAGCTGTTCGACGACCTCAATTTCGAGGATTTGCTCGATCAGGTCGGCATCGAGCCCGAGAGCTGCAAGCGTACCATCCCCGTGCATTCGGGCGGGCCGGTCGAGGCGGGCCGCGGCTTCGTGCTGCATTCCAAGGAGTTCACCGACGAGAGCACGATGGTGGTCGACGACGAGGTGGCGCTGACCGCCTCGGTCGACATCCTGCGCGCCATCGCCGAGGGCAACGGTCCGCGGAAATGTCTGCTCGCGCTCGGCTATTCCGGCTGGGGGCCGGGCCAGCTCGAATCGGAGATCCACGAGAACGGCTGGCTCAATGTACCGGCCGACGAGGCGCTCATCTTCGATACCGACCTGGAGAATAAATGGCAGCGCGCCATCGCGAAGATCGGCGTCGACTTCGCCAAGCTGTCGGGCCAGTCGGGCCGGGCGTGAGCGCCGGGCCGGGGGCCGTACCGTAATTGTGATTTGATTTTCACCGCAAACTCGGCCGATAAGCGCCGACGCGCATGATCGCGCATTCGGATCGGTGGCCCGTAGCTCGCGGTCCGGGGGAAAGGGGAGGTTGCGCAGATGACAATTCTACGACGCGGATCGCTGGCCTTTGCGTCTGGCGCCTTCGGAGTGATCCTGTTCTATCTCGTGCTGCGCGGCGGGCTCGCTGCGGGGCTGCTCAATCCGCCCGAACCGGCGCTCAAGCTGCTGACCTCGAAGGCGTTCCTATATCGCTCGGTGGTCTGGGGCGGTATCTGGGGCTTTGCCTTCATGATCCCATTCCTCACCGGCAAGTGGTGGCTGCGCGGGCCCATCGTCGGGATCGCGGCGACCCTGGTGGCGATTTTCGTGTTCCGGGGCGGCCAGGCCGACCTCACATTCGTCATCGGCGCGGTTATCCTGAACGTGGTGTGTTGGGGCCTCACGGCGGCCTTCTGGTACGACAGGGTGGTGAAAGGCGGCTGAGCCGCCCCGCTCAGGAAAAGCGCGCCGCGATGCGGTCGTGCGCGGGCAGGCTCTTCACCGGGCCGAGCGCGGCGACGGTGAGCGGGCCGCGCGCGATATGGTCGGCCACACGGGCAAGCGCGGCGCGATCGACGCCCTCCACCTTGGCGACGATCTCGTCGACCGGGATCGGCCGGCCATAGATCAGGAGCTGGTTCGCCAGCGCCTCGGCGCGCGCGCCGGTATTCTCCCGCGCCATCAATAGCGACGCTTTCATTTGCGTGCGGGCGCGCTCGATCTCCCCGTCGCTGGCATTCGCCCCCAGATCGCTCACCTGCTCGCCGATCACCTCGACCAGCTCGTCGAGCCGGTCGGGGCCGGTCCCGGCATAGATGCCGAAGAGCCCGCCGTCGCGGTAGGGCGAGTGGAAGCTGTAGATCGAATAGACGAGCCCGCGCTTCTCGCGCACCTCCTGGAAGAGCCGCGACGACATGCCGCCGCCGAGCATGGTCGAGAAGAGATTGATGGCGAAATAATCCGCTTCCTTGTTGGCATAGCCCGGCAGGCCGAAGACGAGATGCGTTTGCTCCAGATGACGGTCCTGGCGGAATTCGCCGCCGGTATAGCGCGCGGCCGTGGCGTCGGTCGCCGATTTGGCCCCCACCTGCGCCAGCAGCCGCTCGCCCAGCGAAACCAAGGCCTCGTGGTCGATCTTGCCGGCCGCGCAGAGCACCATCCGCTCGCCCCCGTAGGTGCGGCTCATATGGTCGACCAGGGCCGCGCGCGGCATATTCTCGACGATCTCCACGGTACCCAGCACAGGCCGGCCCATCGGCTGATCGGGGAAGGCGGTTTCCTGGAAATGGTCGAACACCATGTCGTCGGGCGTGTCGTGCGCCTGGCCGATCTCCTGCAGCACCACGTCGCGCTCGCGGGCAAGCTCGTCCTCGTCGAAGGTCGAGTGCTGCAGAATGTCGGCCAATATGTCGACCGCGAGCGCCGCGTGTTCGGCCAGTACCTTGGCGTAATAGGCGGTTGATTCGCGCGAGGTATAGGCGTTCAGATGCCCGCCCACCGCCTCGATCTCCTCGGCGATTTCGCGCGCGCTGCGCGTCTCCGTGCCCTTGAAGGCCATGTGCTCCAGGAGGTGTGCAACGCCATTCACCTCCGGCTTTTCGTCGCGCGTGCCCGCGCCGACCCAGATCCCGAGCGAGACCGTCTCGACATGCTCCATCCGGTCGGTCGCGACCCGCAATCCGTTCGCAAGCGTGGTGACGGTGACCGAGCTCATGCCGCGCCCTCGCGAACATTCACTGGCCGCGCATGCTCAGCGATATGCGCGCGCACCGCCGCGAGATCGTTGGGCAGTACGGTCAACCGTTCCTCGCGCTCATAAAGGTCGGCGAGGGCCGCGGGCAGATCCGGCCGGACGCCCGTCGCGGCCTCGACGGCATCGGGGAACTTCGCGGGATGCGCGGTCGCGAGCGAGACCACCGGCACGCCGAGATCCGCGCCGAGCCTGCGCCCGGCCTCGATGCCGATGGCGCTGTGCGGGTCGACGAGCATGCCGGTGTCCTTGTGGATGCGGGCGATGACGGATTTGGTTTTCTCGTCGTCGAGACGGCAGCCGGCGAAGACCGCAAGCGCGCGGTCGAGCGTCGTCTGGTCGAGCGTAAAGCGGCCGCTCTCGCGAAATCCCGTCATGGTCGCGGCCACCCGGGCGCCGTCGCGGTCGAGCAGGTCGAAGAGCAGACGCTCGAAGTTGGACGAGATCTCGATATCCATGCTCGGCGACAGGCTCGGCTCCACCCCGCGGATCTCCATGGCGCCGCTCTCGAAAAAGCGCGTCAGGATGTCGTTGCGGTTGGAGCCGACCAGCAGGCGCTTGACCGGCAGCCCCATCTCGCGCGCGGCGTAGCCGGCGAAGACATTGCCGAAGTTCCCCGTCGGCACGGCGAAGGCGATCTCCTTCTCCGGCGCGCCGAGGCGGCTCGCGGCCCAGACGTAGTAGACGATCTGCGCCATGATGCGCGCCCAATTGATTGAGTTGACCGCCGAAAGCCGCATCTCGGCGCGGAAGCCCGCATCGCCGAACAGCGCCTTCACCAGATCCTGGCAGTCGTCGAAGGTCCCCTCGACCGCGATGTTGTGCACGTTCTCGGCCTGCACCGTGGTCATCTGCCGGCGCTGCACCTCCGAGACCCGGCCATGCGGATGCAGGATGAAGATGTCGAGCGCGGCGCGGTCGCGGCAGGCGGCGATCGCCGCCGAGCCAGCTCCATCAGCCAATGACCGGCGCCGAGCTCGATCAGCGGCGCCACCTCCGGATGATCGAAACTGGCGTAGGCGTCGTCGATGATGGCGGCAAGCGCGGCCGCACCGATCGTCTCCCCCACGAACGGCGCGATCACGCGCTTCGCGAGCTCGGGGTACGCGAGACCCACGAAGCCGCGCAGATCGTCCGCGCTCAGGCTCGGCCAGCGTTCGGGCACGTAAAGCCCGCCATCGCTCGCCAGGCCGGCGAGCAGAACGTCGTCGAACGCCAAGGCGGGACTGCTCCCGCGGGTGCTGATATAGCGCAAAGGGTCAAGCCTCCCGTGGCGCCGTATATAGAGGAAGCGGCCCGCTACCGCTATGGGGCCGCCATGCCGGCGCCATGTTCCCGCCATGCTGAGCCGCGACAATTCGTGGGATGGGGCGCGCTCGGCCTCGTGATAGAGTGCGGCCTCAGGACGACGCTTCGACAACGGGGTCCCCGATGGGCCATCGCGGCCATCCCCTCATGCGCGAGATCACGCTGGTGCTGGCGCTCAAGGCCGCCGCCATCGCCGTGATCTGGCTCGCCTTCTTCGGACCGGAGACGCGTCCCGATATCGACGGCGCCGCCGTCGAGCAGCACCTGACCGTGACCCGAAAGGCCGCGCGATGATCGACTTCGACGTCGTCGGCCTGTCGCGGCTCCAGTTCGGCCTCACGGCCATGTACCACTTCCTGTTCGTGCCGCTCACTATCGGGCTTTCGGTGCTGATGGCGATCATGGAGACGGTCTACGTCATGACCGGCCGCGAGGTCTGGCGCGAGGCGACAAAGTTCTGGGGCAAGCTCTTCGGCATCAACTTCGCCATGGGGGTGGCCACCGGCATCACCATGGAGTTCCAGTTCGGCACCAACTGGGCCTATTACAGCCACTATGTCGGCGACGTCTTCGGGGTGCCGCTGGCCATCGAAGGCATGATGGCGTTCTTCCTGGAATCGACCTTCGTCGGCGTCTTCTTCTTCGGCTGGACCCGGCTGTCGCGGCGAAAGCATCTGGCGGTTACCTGGCTGGTGGCGCTCGGCGCCAATCTCTCGGCGCTCTGGATCCTGATCGCCAATGCCTGGATGCAGAACCCGGTCGGCGCCAAGTTTTCCTACGAGACCATGCGCATGGAGCTGACCTCGCTCTGGGAGGTCTTCTTCAACCCCGTTGCCCAGTCGAAGTTCGTCCATACGGTCAGCGCCTCCTACGTCACCGGCGCCATGTTCGTGCTGTCGATCAGCGCCTTCTATCTCCTGCGCAACCGCCACCGCGAGCTCGCCCGCTGCTCGATGGTGGTCGCCGCGTCTTTCGGCCTCGCCTCGGCGCTTTCGGTCGTCGTGCTCGGCGACGAGAGCGGCTACACGCTCACCGACCACCAGAAGATGAAGCTCGCCGCCATCGAGGCGATGTGGGAGACCGAGAAGCCGCCCGCCGCCTTCACCGTCTTCGGCTGGCCCGACGAGAAGACGCAGACGACCAAATGGGCCGTGCGCGTGCCCTATGTGCTCGGCATCATCGCCACCCGCTCGCTCGACGAAGAGCTGCCGGGGATCAAGGACCAGCTCAAGGTCGTCGAGCTGCGCATCAAGAGCGGCATCAAGGCCCTGAAGGCGCTCCGCGTCCTGCGCAAGGACAAGACCAACGCCGAGGCCCGCCAGCTCTTCGACAACCACGGCAAGTATATGGGCTATGCCCTGTTGCTGCGCCGCCATACGGACGATCCGGTGACGGCCACCGAAGACCAGATCAAGCTCGCCGCCCGCGACACCGTACCGGCGGTGCTGCCGCTCTTCTGGACCTTCCGGATCATGGTGGGGATCGGCTTCTTCCTCATCCTGCTTTTCGCCTGGGCCTTCATCGAGACGACGCGGCGGCGATACGGCGGC
>JARRKQ010000005.1:0-45772 GCA_037387885.1 Alphaproteobacteria bacterium
GCGACCAGGCGCTTGAGGTTCAGGGGATCGTGGACGATGTCGGCGTCGGTGAAGAGGACGTAGCGGGCATGGACACCGCTTTGCTCACTGCCTTTGAGCAGCGCCTCGAAGCCTGTTTCCATGGCCGAGAGCTTGCCGGTCCAGCCCGGCGGGAGCGCGCGGGCGGGGATGACGTGGAAGCCTTCGGGCCGGGCGCTCTCTCGCGCCGCGCGCCGTGCCGCGGCGGCGGTGCCGTCGGTCGAATAGTCGTCGACGAGGATGACCGCGAGCTGGCCCGGATAGTCCTGGTCTAGCAGGCTGCGGATGGCACGGTCGACCATATCGGCCTCGTCGCGCGCCGGCACGATTGCGGCCACCGCCGGCCAATCGTCGAGATCCTTGACCTTGCGGCGCAGGCGCTGGTTGGCCAGCCAGAACCGCCGCCGGAAGAACAGCAGGTAGAGCCAGCCCAGGAGCGCCAAGGCCGCCAGTGCCGCGAGGATGATGGTGAAAACCGTCATGGCCGGATCATAGCGCGGGCGAGGTGGAATTGTCTTAATGGACGGTGAGGTGGCGAGAACAGTATTCGTAGGGGCGGGTTTCAAACCCGCCCGCCGACAGTGACACCGGCAACGTCCACGGGCGGGTTAGAAACCCGCCCCTACGAATAAGGACCGCTGAGCCCCCTCACACCCGGAAGACATACTCCTTGTCCGGGTCGCGCTCGACGTCGGGCGGGTAGCTCTCGCGCTTGTCGGCATAGTACTGCGCCAGGTGATCGCCGGCCGAGGCGCGATTGTAGGTGATGTAGAGGATGCGCCGCTTTTCGTCGGTCATGTTGGCGGCCGAGCCATGGGGCGCGAAGCTGTCGAAGAAGACGGCGTCGCCCGGCTCGGTCTCGCATATCACGAAGTCCATGCCGGCCATGTCGTCGTCGTTCAGCGGCTCCCACTCCTTGTGGACGAGGCCCTTGTCGTGGTGGCCGGCGGCGAGCTCGAGCGCGCCGTTCTCGGCCGTGGCGCGGTCGATGCTGATCATCGCCGTGATGAAGAAATCGGCGTAGGTGCCCCAGCCGGCCTGCTGGTCCTGATGCGGCTTGAACCCGTCGCCGCCGGGCATCTTGAAGTTGATCTTGTCCTTGAACAGGACCGCGCGCTCGCCGAGCAGCTGCGAGACCGCGCCGATCATGCGGCCGTCGCGCAGAAGATCATTGAAGCCGGGATGATAGGGCACGAAGTTCTCGAGCCGGTTGAGGACGCGCGTGCCGTCCTTCAGGCTGTTTTCGAAATACATCATGTGCTTGCCCGGCGTCTCCGGCCAGGCCTCGACCTCGTCGGTCCAGGCTTCGATGCGGGCCATGTCTTCGGCGGTGTAGAGGCCACGAACGACGAGAAAGCCTTCGTCGTGGAAGCGCTGTACCTGCTCAGGGGTGAGCGGGCCGTCGACAGGCAAGTCGGTTTGGGCGGCAGTGGCGGTCATGGCGTCAAGTCTTTCGGTCGGTTCGCATCGTCGCCGGGGGACATATTTGGCGTTTCGGGCGGTTCAGCGCAGCAACTAATCCAAGTCATGCGGCATTCCGCCGCGCGCGGCCAAACCAGACATCGATGATGCCGCGCAGGAGGCACCAAAGAAAGCGGGGTTTCGAAAGCTCGACACGCTCGGCGACGGGATCGCGGCGGCGGAGCGCTGCGGCGAGGTCCTCGGCAATGCGGACGATCGCCGCCGATTCCATGGCAAGCCGGCGTGAGCGCAGGCGGCCGGGCAGGGCGCGCGCGGTTTCAAGAAGCTCGTCGATGCCGTCGAGACATTGGTCGAAGACTTTGCGCAGGCCGGGCGAGGCGGCGGCGCCGTCGAGATCCTCGATCGTGGTACCGGCGGCCGCCATCCAGTCGCCGGGCAGGTAGACGCGGTTTAGTTCACGGTAGTCGTCCTGACAGTCCTGCAGGTGATTCAGCACCTGGAGCGCGTCGCAGAGCGCGTCCGAATTGACGTAGCCGGCCTTGTCCTCGCCGTGCAGGTCGAGGAGGTAGCGGCCGACGGGCGAGGCGGAGTAGCGGCAGTAGCCCTTGATCAGATCGTCCCAGTCATCGTAGCGGAGCTTGGTCGCATCGCCCTTGAAGGCGGTGATGAGGTCGCGACAGTGCTGAACGGTGATGCCGCAGCGCTCAAGGCTGTCGCGGCACTTATGTGCGGTGGCGAGCGCCGGGTCATCGTCCTCGCCGAGCAGCGCCTTGTCCATCCGGTCGAGCCTAGCAACCTTCTCCTCCGGCGCGAGCTCCGGGTTGTCGGCGATATCGTCGATGGCGCGGGCGAAGGCGTAGAAGGCCGCGACATCCGGTCGGTGCTTCCTGGCGATCAGCAGCGAGCCGACAGGGAAGTTCTCGTCGCCCGCGCCTTTGCCCGACGGGGTTTCGACCGCTGCGGCGTCGGGCCGGGCGGCGGGCTTGGCCGCAGCCTCGGGGCTCTGGTCGATGGCGTGGGCCTTGGTCATGCCGCTCCCGGCGTCCTCAAGTTATCGACAGTATACCTGTGCGCCGCAGGTGGTGGCGTGCGGGCGCGTGCATTATCTAAGGGCCCATGGATGGAGATGCGAGAGCGGCGATGCGCGTCGACGATTTCGATTTCGAGCTGCCGCGTGAGCGGATCGCGGCGCGGCCGGCCGAGCCGCGCGACGCGTCGCGGCTTTTGGAGGTGAGCAGCGGGTCGCTTCGCGACCATGTTTTTCGTGACCTACCCACCCTATTGCGCGTTGGCGACCTGCTGGTTTTCAACGATACCAAGGTGATCCCGGCACGGCTCACCGGCCGGCGCGGCGAAGCGAAGATCGAGGCGACGCTCCACAAGCGCGAGGCGCCCGGGCGCTGGCGCGCCTTCGCGCGTCCGGCCAAGCGGCTGCGGCCAGGCGACCGTATTACTTTCGCGGACAACTTCGAGGCGGAGGTCACTGAAAAGGGCGAGGCGGGGGAGGTGTCGCTTGATTTCGGGCTCGATGACGCGGCATTGATGGCGGCGCTGGAAATGCATGGGTCCATGCCGCTGCCGCCCTACATTCCGCGCGAGGCGGGGCCAGATGCGCGCGACAAAGCCGACTATCAAACCGTTTATGCCGCGCGCGAGGGCGCGGTGGCGGCGCCGACCGCGGGGCTTCATTTCACCGACGCGCTGCTCGAACGGCTGGCGGCGGCTGGGATCGGCTCGGCCTTCGTGACCCTCCGGGTCGGCGCCGGCACCTTCTTGCCGGTCAAAGCCGAGCGCGTGGCCGACCATGTCATGCATGCCGAATGGGGCGCCGTGAGCAAGGGCGCGGCCCAAAAGATCGCGGAGACGCACGCGGCCGGCGGTCGCATCGTCGCGGTTGGAACGACGAGCCTGCGCCTCCTTGAAAGCGCCGCGAGTGCGGACGGGGCCGTGGCGCCGTTCGAAGGGGAGACCGATATTTTCATCACGCCGGGCTATCGCGTCCGCGCGGTCGATCTCCTGATCACCAATTTCCATCTGCCGCGCTCGACGCTCTTCATGTTGGTCGCGGCTTTCTCGGGGCTCGACCGGATGAAGGCGGCCTACGCGCATGCGATCGCGGACGGCTATCGTTTCTATTCCTACGGCGATGCCTGTCTCCTGCATCCGGAGGATGCGGTGTGAGCGCCTTCGGCTATGAATTGCTGGCGAGCGACGGTGCGGCACGGCGGGGGCGGATCGAAACCGCGCATGGGCCCGTCGAGACACCGGCCTTCATGCCTGTCGGCACGGCGGCGACGGTGAAGGGCATGACCGCCGAGATGGTCGCCGCGACGGGCGCGGAGATGGTGCTCGCGAACACCTACCACCTGATGCTGCGGCCCGGCGCCGAGCGCATCGAGAAGCTCGGCGGCCTGCACCGCTTCATGAACTGGCCCGGGCCGATCCTGACCGATTCGGGCGGCTTCCAGGTCATGTCGCTGGCCGAGCTGCGCAAGATCACCGAGGAGGGCGTCACCTTCCGCTCGCATATCGACGGGGCCAAGGTGACGCTGACGCCCGAACGCTCGGTCGAAATCCAGCACCAGCTCGACGCGACCGTGACGATGGTCTTCGACGAATGCACCAAATGGCCGGTGAGCGAGGCGGAGGCGGCGGAGTCGATGCGGCTTTCGATGCGCTGGGCGGCGCGGTCGCGCGAGGCCTTCGTCGAGCGGCCGGGCTATGCGCTCTTCGGGATCGTTCAGGGCAGTGCTTACCGCGATCTCAGAGAAGAATCCGCCAAGGCTTTGACGGATATCGGTTTTGACGGCTACGCAATCGGCGGCCTCGCGGTGGGCGAAGGCCAGGCGATGATGTTCGAGATGCTGGACGCGACGCTGCCGCATCTACCTACCAGCGCGCCGCGCTACCTGATGGGTGTGGGCAAGCCGGCGGATATCGTCGGCGCGGTGGCGCGTGGCATCGATCTCTTCGACTGCGTGCTGCCGACGCGCTCGGGGCGCACCGGCCAAGCGTTCATCCGCGGCGGCACGCTCAATATGCGGAATGCGCGCCACGCCGAGGACCCATCGCCGCTCGATCCCGCGTGCCGATGCGCCGCTTGCCGCGATCATTCGCGCGCCTATCTGCATCATCTCTTCAAGGCGGAGGAGATGCTGGGGCCGATCCTGCTGACCGCGCACAACCTCACTTATTATCAGGATTTGATGCGCGATATCCGCGAAGCGATCGAGGCGGGCCGGTTCGAGGCGCTGCGTGCGGCCCACGAAAGCCGAGGGGCTGGCCCCGACGACCGCGCCGCTGAGGCGGGAGGGCGTACATGAGCACCGAGCTTTGGCTCCTGACGGCGTCCGGCCTGCTCGTCGTTGTGCAACTCGCGCTGCAGTCGTTCACCTTTAAAGCGCAGGTGGGCAACGCCTATACGGTCGGCCCGCGTGACGAAGCGATCGCACCCCGCGGGCCTGCCGGTCGCGCCGAGCGCGCCTTCCGCAACCTGCTCGAGACGCTGCCCGTCTTCGCGATCGCGGTCATCGTGATCGAGCTTGCCCACAAAAGCGATCACTGGACCGTGGCGGGCGCGCATCTTTATTTCTGGGCCCGGATCGCCTTCGTTGCCGCCTATCTCTGGGGCGTCCCGTGGGTGCGCACGCTCATCTGGAATGCGAGCATGATCGGGCTTGCGATCATGTACTGGCGCATCCTGGCCTGACGGGGTGGCGAGCGCAGCGCGCCGGGGCACGGACGGAATATGTACAAGATCGGCGACATCGTGGTGGTGAACGACCGCATGCAGCGGGACTACCGCTACGAGATCGTGGCGCGGAGATCAGCGACGTTGCCGATCCCGCGCTCAACTATTTCGGGGTGAAGAGCCGGCAGCCGCTCAGCGTCTGGCGCGAGAAGGGCTGGATCTACGGGCCCGATCCGCGCGGCTGGTTCCAGTGGTATTGCCGCTACTATCTTGGCCGGCGCATTCCCGAGGTCGACGCTAAGCAGATCAAGCGCTGGCGGGCGTTCGCCCGGCACGCGGCGCAAATACGCGCCAACTGCGACCCCGGCGACTGGACCTGCCGGCCGCGCCAGCGTCAGGGTCTGCTGCAATGGGCGCACGATCCGTTTATTTGATGCGGGCATTTGACGCCGCGACGCGCATGATATGATCGCGCTCAAACGGGGAGGGCACGCATGCCGCACGATACGTACGAATTTCTGAGGGTAACGAGCGCCGACGGCGTCGGCTGGATCGAATACAACCGGCCGCCGATCAACACCTTCAATCACGCGATGCTGCACGAAATGCGCGCGGCGCTCGATGCGCTGATCGCCGATGAAGCGACACGGGTCGTGGTGATCGCGAGCGCGCTGGAAAGGCATTTCAGCGCCGGGGCCGAGCTCCAGCTCTTCGAGGGGATCGGCCGCGAGGGCATGCGCGACTGGGCAGAATATTGTCACGGCATCGTCCGTGTGCTGCGCGGCTCGCCCAAGCCGTTCCTGGCGGCGATCCACGGTCTTGCCGTCGGCGGCGGGCTTGAGATGACGTTTCATTGCGATTTGCGCTTCGCCGCCGATGACGCGCGCATCGGCTCACCCGAGGTGAATATCAACTACCTCCCGCCGATCGCCGGCACGCAAGCGCTGGCGCGGCTTATGGGGCGCTCGCGGGCGCTCGATTATCTCTTTCGCGGCGAGTTGATCAGGGCCGAGGAGGCGCGAGACGCCGGGCTGGTCGATTTCGTCTGCCCGCCCGGCAAACTGCGCGAAGAGGTGGGTGCCTATGCGGCGATGCTGGCGACCAAGCCGCCCGAAGCGCTCGCCGCCATCCGGCGCTGCGTGATCGACGGCGGTGCCAGGTCCTTCGACGAAGGGCTGGCGCTCGAGCTCGAGCATGTCAGCGACCTTGCGGCTACGCGCAATTTCGAGGAGGGTGTGCGCGCTTTTCTGGAGCGGCGGGCGCCGGTTTGGAGCCGGCCAGCCGACAACGAAACCTGAAGCCGGAAATCTGTAACACAAATCGACGAAATTGGGAGGCGGGGACGATGGCGGTTTACCAAGGCGAAGCAAACGATTGAGAACGCGGGCGGAAAGATGCTCGTGCGCAACGCCGTGCCCGAGGCGGTCGAGGGCTCGGCCGATGGGCGCAAGATCGTGATGCTGGAATTCCCGACGGCAGAGATTGCGGGCAAGTGGTTCAAATCGCCCGAGTATCAGGAGGTCGCCAAGATCCGCGAAGGCAAGGCGGATGTCGAGGCGGTGATGGTCCAGGGCCTCTAGGCCCCGACAAAAAAGGCTGAGGGAGATAAGTAAATGGCGGGATACATCATCGCGCGGATCGACGTGACCAACCCCGAGGGCATGAAGGCCTATCAGGAGGCCGTGCCGGCGGCGATCGAGGCGGCGGGCGGCAAGTATCTGGTGCGCGGCGGCGAGGTTTACGGGCCCGATCCCGACGGGCGGCGGCTCGTGGTGCTGGAGTTTCCGAGCAAGGACGCGGCCAAGGCCTTCTGGAATTCCGACACCTATCAGGACATCGCCAAGCTGCGCAAAGGCCACGCGACCATGGACGCGGTCGTTGTCGAGGGCGTTTGATACGTGCGCTTACAGGATGACCCGAGCGCCGCGCGCACGGCAATTCGCCGCGCCGAGCTGCCGGATCTGGGCATCTGCGCGCGGCTCTATGTCGAGATTGGCGACGCCGAGTTTCACTGGCGGCCGGCCGGGTTTTTCCGGGTGGAGGACTTTCTGGGCTATGCCGAGCACGAGGAGCTTTGGGTCGCGGAGCCCGATGGGGCGATCGGCGGGTTTCTATCGTATTTCGCGCCAGAGCATTTTCTCCACAGTCTCTACGTCCGGCGCGGTGCGCGTGGACAGGGCATCGGTGCGGCGCTGATCGCCCATGCGCGGGCGCATTACGGGGCGCCGCACAGCCTGAAAGTGGACGTGCCGAACGACGACGCGCGGCGCTTCTACGAGCGCCTTGGCTATGCCGAGATCGGGACAGGCGCGACGGACGGTGTAGGCTGGATCGAGCTGCGCTCGCGCTGACGGCTTGCGTGTAACGGCAGTGCTGCCGGCGTAGCCTTATTGAGGCCGCGTCCGATAAACCACGAGGCGGTAGGCGCCCGATTCCGGCGCCCAGACCTCGCCCGGCCGGCCAAGCAGCTGGCGCACATTGGCGTCGGCCTTGTCGCTCGGGAAGACCTGGAATTTTCCGGTCGCGGGATCGAAGCGGACGATCGCGTTCGCCGTCCATTCGCTCACCCAGACGATGTCCTTCGCATCGACGTAGACCGCATAGACGTGGGGCGACGCGCCGGGCAGCTTCCAGGTCCGCCAGGCGTTGGTCACAGGGTCATAGCGGCTCAGATTACCGGCGTTCCATTCGCTCACCCAGATCCGGCCCTTGGAGTCCGACCAGACGCGGCGCGCGCCCTGCTCCTTGGTCGGCGGCTCGATGACGGTCACCTTGCCGGTCTCGATATCGATGCGGGCGATGTGGTCGCCGGCGAGCGAGGCGTAGTACACGTCACCGCCCGGCGTTGTGGTGATGCCGTAGGGCCCGCGGCCCTGCGGCGCGTCCCAGACCTGCATCTTGCCCGAGGCCGGATCGAGCACGCCGTAGATGCCGCTCTGGCCGGTGAACCAGATGCGGCCGCGCTTGTCGAATGAGGCGGTGTTGAGGTTGGCGTAGCCGCGTCCCTGCGGCAGCTTCCAGACCTTGACCGCGCGGGTCTTCACGTCGACCTTGGCGATGGCGTTCTGGCCGCCGTCGGTCACCCAGGCATGGCCGTCGGGTCCGATGATGACGCCGTGCGGCCGCGAGCCGCGTCCGAGCGGTACCAGATCCACCTTGCCGGTCGCCGGATCGAGCCGGCCGAGCTTGCCGTCGTGCTGGGCCGTGTACCAAACGATGCCGCTCGCCTCGACGGCGACATCGTGCGGGTGGCCGCCGCCTGCGGGCAGGGCATAGGCCTTGATCGCGACTTCGGCGGCCAAGGCGACGCGCGGTGCGACGCCGGTTGCGAGAACGAGGAGCAAGGCGGGCAGGAAGCGGCGCATGTCGGTGTCCTCCGATGCGATGACGCACGATCGATATGGATCGGGATTGTGGCGCCGCCAAAACGCCGGTCAGGGGAGGTCGGCATCGCCCCTTGGCCGGGGCCGGATTCCGGCTTAGTTTCAAGGCCATGAGCGATATCGATCAGGAACGCCTGTCGGTGCTGGGCCAGCCGGCCGAGCTGCCGGCCTCGCCCGACGAGGCGGTGCTCGACACGGTAGCGAACCCGCAGGCCGGGGTCGACTACATCGTGCGCTTCACCGCGCCCGAGTTCACTTCGCTCTGCCCGGTGACCGGCCAGCCCGATTTCGCGCATCTGGTCATCGACTATCTGCCCGACCGGTTGATCGTGGAGAGCAAGTCGCTGAAGCTCTTCCTCGGCGCCTACCGCAACCACGGCGCCTTCCACGAGGAGTGCACGGTGGAAATCGCCCAGCGCCTGATCGACGCGATGACGCCCAAATGGCTGCGCATCGGCGGCTACTGGTATCCGCGCGGCGGCATGCCGATCGACGTCTTCTACCAGACCGGCGCGCCGCCCCCCGACCTCTGGATCCCCGAGCAGGGCGTGGCGCCGTATCGCGGGCGGGGATGACGCCCGTCAAAACGCAGCCGGCTACTGAAGTGTCCGACATTAAGCGCGCCATCGCCGATGAGGCGCGCTCTATCGGTTTCGATGCCGTGGGGTTCGCGGCGGCAACGGTGCCCGACGCGACCAGCGATGCGCTGGCCGAATGGCTCGATCTCGGCAGCCACGGTGAGATGGCGTGGATGGAAGCGAAGGCGGAGCGGCGGCGGCACCCTCAGGCGCTGTGGCCGGAAGCGCGAAGCGTCATCGTCTGCACCATGAACTACGGACCCGAACGGGGTCCGCTGGCGGCGCTTAAGCGGCGGGACGAAGGGGCGGTCTCGGTCTACGCCCACGGGCGCGACTATCACGACGTGGTGAAAAAGCGCCTGAAACGCCTCGCCCGCTGGCTGCAGGAGAGCCATGGCGGCGAGGTGAAGGTCTTCGTCGATACCGCGCCGGTGATGGAAAAGCCGCTGGCACAAGCCGCCGGCGTCGGATGGCAGGGCAAGCACACGAACCTGGTCTCGCGCGACCATGGCTCGTGGCTCTTTCTGGGCGAGGTGTTCACGACGTTGGAGATTGCGCCCGATGTGGCGCATGAGGATCGCTGCGGCGAGTGCCGGCGCTGCCTCGATGCCTGCCCGACCGATGCCTTTCCCGCGCCTTACAGGATCGATGCGCGGCGCTGCATCTCCTATCTCACCATCGAGCACAAGGGGCACATTGCGCGGGAATTCCGCGTGGCGATGGGCAACCGGATCTATGGCTGCGACGATTGCCTCGCCGTTTGCCCCTGGAACAAGTTCGCCTCGCAGACGACGGAGATGGCTTTCGCCCCGCGCGAAGCGCTGACCGCGCCCAAGCTCGCCGAACTGGCGGCGCTCGACGATGCGGCGTTTCGGGCCATGTTTTCTGGCTCGCCGATCAAGCGGACGGGGCGCGACCGCTTCGTGCGCAACGTGATGATCGCGATCGGCAATTCGGGCGAGGCGTCGCTCGCGCCGGTGGCGGAAGCGGGGCTTGGCGACGGCTCGCCGTTGGTCCGGGGCATGGCCGTGTGGGCGCTCTCGCGGCTGCTAGACGGCGCGGCGTTCGCGCGTCTGCGCGACCGGTATCTGGCAAGCGAAGACGACGCGCAGGTGCGCGCCGAATGGGACGAGGCGTCGGCCGAGGCCTAGTCCGTGTGTTTCACCAGCCACTCGTGGAGAGGCACGAAGGGGCGGAAGAGATCGAGCGCGAGATCGACCGCGCCGGGCCCAAAGAGCGCGTCGGGAATTGCCCGGTCGCCGCGGACGACGATGCCCTTGTGCTTCAGCAGATCGGCCTGCGGGCTCTCGGCGTCGAAGCCCGGCGGCACGCGTTTGAGGGCCGGGGCGTCGAGGATCATGCCGGGTCCCGCTGTGCCCGTCTCGATCGCCTTGGCGAGCGCCGCGCCCGACTTGGGGTCGGCGACGGCGGCGCGGTAGCGCTCGAGCTGCTGGGGACTGAAGGCCCAATTGCCGACACCGGCGCCCAGGCTGTCGGCGTGAATGACGAAATGAAAGCCCGATGCTCCGGCGGGCTTGGCGCCGCGCCAGAAAACGAAATGCAGTCGCGGCTGGTAGGGCGTCTTGTCCTTGGAGAAGCGCGTGTCGCGGTTGATGCGGTGGATCGAGCGCCCGATCTTGGGCTCGGCGACGAGGTCCTCGGCGAGCTCGGGCAAGCGGCCGGAGATCGCGGCGACGAAATCGCGGGCGGGCTCCTTGAACAGCGCTTCGTATTCGGCGCGGTGGGCGTCGAACCAGTCGCGCTCATTATTCGCCTTCAAGCCCGCGAGGACACCGATCAGGTCGCGCGGGAATCGTCGCGCGGGAATCCGCCGAAGCTCGAGCCTGTCATGACGCATGATCCTGTTTTGTTCTTTCCCTGCCTTGGGGACTTTGCTAGGACTCGGCTCCGAATGCAAGGGCAATGCAAGCGGGACAACGATCGGGCAGGGCGGGAATGGCAAAGCAGAGTGACGCGGATGGCCGGCAAATGTTCGAGGGCATCGTCGGGCGGATGACGGCCGAACATGACGGGGTCGAGCCGGGGCGGATGATGTCGCGCGCGGCGGTCGCCTATCGCGGCAAGGTGTTTGCCTTCTACGGCGGCGAGGGCGATATGGGATTCCGGCTCGGCAAGGACTTCGACGCCGACGCGGCGGGGCTGGTCGGCTGGCGATATTTGTCGCCCTTCAAGACCAAGCCGCCGCTCAAGGGCTGGATCTGGGTCAAGCCCGCGCAGTCCGAGCGCTGGTCGGCGCTGGCCGAACAGGCGCTGGCGCTGATGAAGGCGGAGCGGGGATAGGGGGCGTTTGGCAGGATGGAGCTCGGGGCCGTCCCTCGAGGCTCGCTGGCGCTCGCACCTCAGGATGAAGTCAAACATTGGCTTTGTTGTTGGGGCCTGAAAGATCTCGGAGCCACCGGGAGTTACCAACGCTTCATCCTGAGGAGCGGCCGCTAGGCCGCGTCTCGAAGGATGCCCGCACCGACATCTGGTCGCCCTTACATCCGCTTTGCCACCTCCTCCAGCATCACTTCCGTAGCCCCGCCGCCGATGGCGAGGATGCGGGCGTCTCGGGTCATGCGCTCGATCGGGCTCTCGCGCATGTAGCCCATGCCGCCGTGGAACTGCTGGCAGGCATACATCACCTCGTTGACCAGCTCGCCGCAGAAGGCCTTGGCCATCGAGACTTCCTTTGTTGCGTCCTGGCCCTGGGCGTCGCACCAGGCGGCGTGGTGGGTGAGGCGGCGGCCGGCTTCGACCTTGGCGGCGAGCATGGCGAGCTTCTGGCGGATCGCCTGCTTGTCCCAGAGAACACCACCGAAGGCCTTGCGGGTGCGCACGTAGTCGAGGGTGATCTCGATGGCCTTCGCAGCCTCGGCCATCGACATGGCGCCGATGACGATGCGCTCGTTCTGGAAGTTGTCCATGACGGAATAAAAGCCCTTGTTCTCCTCGCCGATCAGCGCGTCGGCGGGGAGCTTTGCGTCCTCGAAGACGAGCTCGGCGGTGTCGGAGGCGAGCCAGCCCATCTTGTCGAGCTTGCGGGCGACGGAGAATCCCGGCGTGTCGCGCTCGACCGCGAACATCGAAAGCCCGCGCGAGCCCTTGGCGTCGGGGTCGGTGCGCGCGGCGACGAACAGGAGATCGGCATTGGCGCCGTTGGTGATGAAGGTCTTGGCGCCGTTCAAGACCCAGCCATTGCCCGAGCGCTGGGCGCGGGTGCGCAGGTTCGCGACGTCGGAGCCGGCATCGGGCTCGGTGACGGCGACGGCGGTCAGCAGATCGCCCTTGATGATGGCGGGGAGATACTTCTCCTTCTGCTCCTCAGTGCCGTAGCGCTCCAGATGCGGCGAGGCCATGTCGGTGTGCACCATCACCATCGCGGTGAAGCCGCCATAGGTGGAGCGCGCCAGCTCCTCGGCGAGGACCACGGTGCCCATCGTGTCCATGCCGGCACCGCCGTATTTCTCGGGATAGCGGATGCCGAGGAGGCCGAGCTCGCCCATGCGCTTCAGGGGCTCGCGGGGGATGTTGCCGGCCGCCTCCCAGTCATCGCCGTTGGGAACGACCTCCTCCTCCACGAAGCGGCGGACGGTGTTGCGCAGCAGCTCGTGCTCTTCGCTGAAATGAACGGAGTCCATGGGGTTTTCGCTTCCTCGATGAATTGGGCTCGGGCTTTCGCTCGGGCTTGGGTTGGGCCGCACTATGCGGGCGCAGGCCCCGGCCATCAAGCGCCGTCAGGCCCGGCTTTTCGGCATTTTTCGGGGGTGTGACCGCCGTCATAGCGGCTTTGGCCGACTTCAAGCACAGTGCCGCTCATCGAAGGGGCCGCCCCTCCCTCGGCCCCAGACATAGAGGCAAGCCAGATCGATGAAACGCGAGATCCTGACCCCGATTGCCATTCTCGCCCTCGCGCTCCTTGCCGCCGCTGGCGCGCCCGCCGTGGGTGTAATCGTCAGCAACGCCGCTTACGGCGCCGAAACGACGGTCTTTACCGCATCACTCGGCACCGAAGGCGGAGACACCGGCCCGGCGGTGCGCTTCTCGCGCGCCGCTTACGGAAACGACCACGGCGAGGCGTGCCGCTAGCGGCGTAGCCCAACTCTCCGTAAGATAAAGCCGGGCGGCAGCGATGCCGCCCGGTTTACGTTTGGGTGATACGCACAGGTTTCGATGACCCGTATTCTGATAGCAAGCGACCTGCATCTCGAGTTTTCCGATATCGCGCTCGATGCAAGCGCCGCCGATGTGGTGGTGCTGGCGGGCGACATCCACGAGGGCGCGGCCGGCATCGAATGGGCGAAGGCCCGCTTCGCGCAGCCCGTCGTCTATGTCGCGGGCAATCACGAGTTCTACAACGGCGAGGTCGGCGCGGTGACGGCGGCGATGAAGGCGGCGGCCGAGGGCTCGAGCGTGCAGGTGCTCGACGACGAGGCGGTGACGATCGACGGCGTGCGCTTTCTGGGCGCGGTGCTGTGGACCGATTTCGGGCTCTATGGCGAAGCGGTGAAGGCGGAGGCGTTCGAACGCTGCCTCAAGTTCATGCCTGACTTCAAGATCGTCTCATACGGGTCTGAAATATTTACCCCCGAGGATACGATCGCGATCCATCAACGGAGCCGCGATTGGCTCGGCGGACGGCTCGCCGAAGCGCATGACGGGCCGAGCGTCGTGGTCACGCATCATGCGCCGCATCGCGGCTCGCTCGCCCCGCGCTATGCCGAGGATCCGGTGAGCGCCGCCTTCGTGAGCGATCTCGAGCCGCTGATCCTGGAGGCCCAGCCGGAGCTCTGGATCCACGGACACACGCACACGCCCTTCGACTACCGGGTCGGCGCAACGCGGGTCGTCTGCAATCCGCGCGGTTACACGCGGAAACCTAACGGGCATAAGGAAAATCCCGATTTCTCGCCGTGCTTCGTCGTCGAGGTGTGAGCGCCGCTCGCTTAAATGTGCGGGCATGTGTGATCTGCCCGCCTTGAAAGCGCCGCGATGGCGCAACTACTGTTGGCCATGAGATTGGGACCGATCAGCGCGATTGCCCTCGCCTCCACGATTGGCCTTGCGGCTATGGCGGGGGCAGATTCCTTCGACAAGCGCAGCCTGTGGCTGCCGCGCGGAGATGCGCTCGCCGGGGCGCTCAAGACGCGGCCACGGCGCTATCTCGATCTCTCGGCGCTGTCGCAAGAAAAACGCGCGCAGGTCATGCTGGGCGCCGTGCTGTTCCGCGCGCCGCAGGTGCTGGGGCCGGAGGCGCGGCGGATCGGCATGAGCTGCGAGACCTGTCACACGAGCGGACATGTGAATGCCCGGCTCTTCCTGCCCGGTCTCTCGAGCCGGAACGGCACGGTCGATCTGACCAGCAAGGTGTTCCACCGGCCCGCCGATGACGGCCGCTTCAATCCGCTGCGCATCCCAAGCCTGCGGGGTGCTGCGCGAACCGCGCCCTACGGCCATCGCGGGCGCTTTGCGACGATCGCGGCATTCGCGCGGCATGTCATCGTCGACGAATTCGGCGGGGCCGCGCCGTTGAAGACGGTCCTCAAGGCCATCGCGGCCTATGTCGGGGCGCTGAAACGCCCGGCGAATCCCTTGCTGGGGCCGGACGGGCGGTTGACCTCGAAGGCGCCGGCGAACGCCAAGCGCGGCGAGCGCCTGTTCTTCAAGGCGGGGAAGAAGGGCGGCGGTCAGGCCTGCGCCTCGTGCCATATCCCCGCGCGCGGCTTCACCGACGGCCGGCGCCACGATGTCGGCACGGGCGGGGCGGTCGACACGCCGAGCCTGTTGGGGCTGGCGAACGGGCCTTACTTTCACGATGCTAGGCACGATTTTCTGGGACCTGCTGTCGGGCATTTCACACAGCGCTTCGGGATCGGGAATGACGCGAAGGGGTTTGCGGATCTCGTTGCCTATCTGCGCGTCGTGGGCGCTGTGGGGAGCGACCGTGAGCGGGTGACGCTCGCGCGCGATCTGGGCGAGATCGTCGCGGGCGAGGGGGTGATCGACGCGCTGCTCGCGCGACGCGACAACGCCGCGCTCGGGCTTGTCGTGGCGACCTTGCGGCGCGATCTGGGCCGCGTGCACGATCGCTTTCCCGGCGCCGGGCACGCGGCGGCGCGGCGCGTGCTGGTAGCCTGGTCGCGCGGCCTCCAAGGCGTGCGCCGGGCGGCGGAGGCGGGCGATCATACCCGCGCACAGCGTTTGCTCGCGACGCTGCGCAAGGATCGGCCAGCCTGGCGGAAGGTGCTTGAGGCGGCCGAGACGACCTCGCTCTATGATCCGGCGCGGCTCGACACGTTTCTGGCTCAGAAGCAGAAATAGAACCCTTCTCCAGCAAGCGGGAGAGGGGGGATTAGGCGGCTTTAATTGATCGTATCCGCTACATCCGCGCGCGGGAGAACCAGGCGGTGATCAGCCCGATGCTGACGGTGAGCAGCGCGAAGCCCATCAGGTGCGAGTTGCCGGCCGAGATCCATGTCATCGGCTGGCCCATCACTGGCAGCAGCCCCAGCGAGTTGCCCCAGGCAATGGTCCAGTGGGTCGCCTGCATCGCGGCGAGCCCGTAGACGGTGTAGCTCATTACCGTGCCGGCATTCTGCTCGTCGAAGTCGCCCTCGCCGGTGCGTTCGGCCACCTGCCTACTCAAGCGGTAGAGGATGATCAAGTAGAGAAGCTGGAAGCCCATCAGCACCAGCCCCGCGATGCCGCCGAACTTGTGCAGGAAGAAGGCGGTGATGAAGTCGTCCTGCACCGCGGGCACGGTGAGGACCGAGCCGTTCTTGCCGAACCAGTTGGCGCCGGCGCCGCGCCAGCCGCCGGTGGAGATATTCTCCAGCCCGCCGAGGACCTGGCTGCCCGAATGCTGGTGCTTGGCGGGCTCGGCCCAGACGAGGATGCGGTCGCGCTGGGGGAAGCTCGTCGGCAGCGCATCGGGGTGCTTGTAGATCCAATAGCCGCCGGCGCCGAAACCGATCACGAAGAGCAGGACGAGCGGGCGGAACCAGCGCCAGAAGAACGCCGAGCCGCGCTCGGTCTTCTCGATCTTACCCAGGCGCCAGAACCAGGCCATCATAAGCACGCCCAGGATCACGATCGGCGAGAAGTCGCGCACGCCGACGACGATGATCATCACCACGATCAGCAGCAGGCCGACGAAGCGGAGATAAGGCAGGACGAAGAGGAGCGGCGAGTGCCGGTAGGCGCGCGTGCCGCGCCGGCGCGTTTCGGTGATATGGAGCCCGGCAAAGCCGAGCAGGACGACCAGCACCGACTTCATAAGCTCCACCGGCTGGATGCCGCCGATGCCTTCCTCGCCGCCGGCGATGAGCTGGAGGATCATCAGCCCCACCATCACGATGGCCGCACCGGCAATCACCGATTCGCGGCTGAATATCCACATCCAGATGCGCTCGAAGACCGTGATCGGGACGGCGCAGAGGATGCAGATGCCCCAGCCGTAAGCGGCGAGCAGCACGGCGTGCTTGCGCACGAAGCCGAGCCACCACGAGTTGTCGGCGCCGGCCGCCAGTTGCAGAAGCGTCGTGGTGCCGGCCAAGGCAAGGAAGAGTGCGGCGACCCAAAGGAGGCCGCTCAAGCCGAAGAGCCGGCGCGACCAGACGAGCATCACCGTGGCCCAGAACCAGGCGGTCCAGACCGCGCCCATCAGCAGCATGTCGTCGGGACTTCCGGCGCCGGTGCGCAGCAGGTTCGTCACCCAGACGCCGAAGACGGCGGGCCCCACCGCGGCGATCGTGTAGATGAGCGTCGAAAGCTCGCGCTCGCGCTTGCGCTGCCAGAACCACCACAGGACCGCCGCTGCGATCAGCACCAGGATCAATCCCGCTGGCAGGCGCCAACCGACGGCGAGCGCCCAGGCGAAAACGCCGCGGCCATCGCCGATCCAATTGACGCGGGTGTAGTTGGAGGGCGGTTTGTCTTCGTCGGTGAAGTAATCGATGTTGAGCGAGGGGCGAAGCGTGATGTCGGCGCCGACCTCGCGGATGCGATATTTGGTGCGGCCGAGGATGATGTTCTCCACCCGCCCGTCGCGGCCATTGAGGGGCAGGGTCATGGCGTCGAAGGCGAAGCGTTTCTTGCTGCCCTGGCGCGACATCAGCGTGTCGTAGCGCCGCCCGCCGGGGACGAGCCAGAAGCCGCCGCGCTGCCAGGCGACGCTGATCGCCCCTGGCGGCAGCGAGGTGAGCTTCCATCGGTCGGTGCAGTTGACCCCGCCGCCAATGGTGAACAGCACGAGCTCCTTGTCGCCGCCGATCGTGTCGTAAAGCGACCAGCGAGCGTGGTAGGCCCGGCGCTGGATCCAGCCCTTGCAGACCTTGGTGACGGGCTCGCCCTTGGGGATCAGCTCGCTGGCCCGCCAGGTGACCTCACGGTTCTTCTCCACATGGCGGATGGTGATGAAGTCCTTGCCGATGTCGGTCACGCGCAGGGTCGGGCCGTCGAAGGAGATCGTATCGCCGCGCGCGAGCCGCCAGCGCTGGACGAAGATCGAATCGTAGAGCGTCGTCTGGGCGTCGATGCGGCGGTTGTAGGCGCGGTTGCCGATCAGCCAGCCGCCGCTGCCGCGCGAAAGCTGCAGATGACGGTTGGCGGCCGAGCGCGGTCCCTGATGCTGACCGAGCTCGCGCCAGCCGAGGACCACCGGAGCGTTCGCCGCGCGCACCGTGACGGTGGGCGGGAAGGCGCCGTCGGGGGCGGCGCGCGCGACCTGCCAGATCAGCGCTGCCCACAGAGCGAGCAACAGATAGGCCAGCACAGGCGGCAGAAACGTGCCGAAATACTCGCCGGTGACGTAGGTAATGCGCCGGAGCGACATGGGCGTACGGGGCTGGCCTGATCAGACGGAGGGTGAATTCACGCTTAGTTTCGACGCGCCCTGCCTCCGGGCCGCGCTTTCTTTTTCTTCGGTTCTTCCTTTTTCTCCATCGCGACCAGCGTGTCGGCCACGATCGGCGCACAGCTGCTGCCGCCGGTCCGGAACCCGCCGAAACCGTGGGTGGTCATGCAGGCGTAGACGAGGCGCCGCTCGCGCGGATGGATGTCGAGATTGTTGAGCCGCCGCTGGCGGCGCTCCTCGGCGGTGAGTGGCTTGCCCTTGGGCTCGCGCCAGCCGATAAACCAGGCCGAGTGCTGGCCGGTGTTCTTGACGATTTCCGCCGTGCCCGTCTTGCCGTAGGCGCGGCATTTGATGTCGCCGGTGCGCGCGAAAGCGGCGCGGGCGGTGCTGGTTTCGGGCACCAGCTTCATGCCCTGGCGGATGGCGAGAAGCATGTCCATGCGCTGCTGAAAGGCCGGATCGGATCGCTCGAAGAGCGGTTTGGCCGGCGGCGGTTTCAGGATGTCGCCGCCCCAGGAGTGGAAGATATAGGGGGTCCTGAGCTTGCCCGAGGCGATCGTCATGGCGCCGCGCGCCATGTGCAGCGGATGGACCGCGACCGACTGGCCGATGCCGTTGAGCGCGGAGACATGCCGAAGCGTGGCGATCGCCGCGGGCCGGGCGTCGATCGGCACGAGGAGGATGGCCTGGCTGGCGAGCTGCGGGTAGAGCACGTCGGCGGCGGTGCCGGTGTTGAAGCGCCGCAGCACGACGCCGGGCGGCAGGTTGGTGGCGAGATCCATGCGGGTCTTGTCGCTGACGCCGAGCGAGCGCAGCGATTCGATGAGCCGCGTCACGCCCGCCTCGCCGAGCGGCGTCTGTGGATTGTGCTTGGCCTTGTTCTTGACCAGCGTGGCGACGATCTTCTTTAGCCGCGGCGCGTCGAGCAGGTTCGAGAGGCGCGCGAAATAGACGTTGATCGAATGCTGGATTCCCTGGCGCACGCCGAGGGTCCCCGGGGGCTGGCCGGTGCGCGTGTCGGTCGTGCCGCGGACGCATTCGGCGTTGCGGGGCGGCATGCCGTTGAACGGGCCCAGGCCCTGGGTGCCGAAGTTGGCGATGCTCTGCTTGGTCCCAGGGCCGTTGGGCTGGTAGGCGTGCTGGCCGGGCGTCAGCCCCATGACGGAGGATATCTCGCCTGGGGCGAGGCCTTCGAGTACCCGGTGGAAGAACTGGATCTCCCGGCCCGGCTTGGCCATGCGCGTGGTCGAGAGTGCCACCAGCGGCTTGAAGGTCGAGCCGGGGGCATTGTTGATGTCGGTGACACCCCAGGCGATGATCGTCGCCGGATCGCGAAGCGGATAGGCGGCGCTGAAGGCCGCATAGTCCCAGGCCCGTGCGCCGCCCGGCATCAGCGGGAAGTTGGCGGCGGCGAGGATGGCGCCGGTATCGGCGTCGAGGAAGACGATCGCGGATTTACGGTCCTTGGTGCCGCGCGAATTTTTCATCCGCTCCATCTGCTTCAGCACCGCAGCCTGCGCCGCGCGCTGCAGGCGGCTGTCGATGGTGATGGCGGCGGTCACCCCGCGCGGCGGCAGCTTGGCACCGGCCATGATGCCGCTCAGCGCCAACGTCGCGCCGGGGCCGAAGCCGACCAGCGGCACCAGGCCAAGATCGTAGGCGGCCTGGGTCGGGCGGCCCGAGCCGTCGGGCTCGGTGAGCAGCACGCCGTCGGAGGTGGTGATCACGAACTTGCTGGTGGCCGAGCTCGCGCGCTTGATCGGCCGCCATTCGTAGGCGGTGTACTTGCCGACCGCGTCCTTGGTCATGCGGATGGCGAGGCCGTTGATCCGGCGCTCGCACGAGACCGAGGGCTCGACGGTAACGCTGATCGGCAGCGACGCGCTGCCGCGCGGCATCGGGAAGACGAGGGCGGCGCCCGTTGGCTCGCCGCAACCGAATTGCGGCTTGCCGGTGAGCCGCTTGACCTTGCCCGAGCGCGGCGACCAGGAGACGGGGTTGCCGACCACCTGGACCATGACCTGGCCGGCGGTCGACGCCTTGACGCGGGTGCGGAAGGTGACCGTGCCGCCGCGCCGGGAGACCGCCGCCCAGTCGGAGAAGCCGGGGCGCAGCCGGTTGTCGAGGATGAAGCCGAAGGATTCCGGCACCAGATCGCCGGTGCGCAGCGGATGGCCCTTCTTGGAGAAGACCTCCCATTCGTTGGTGAAGTCGTCGCCCTTGCGCGGGCGGTTGTCGCGGATCGCCGCCAGATAGCGGGTGTCGTTCCACAGGCGCACCTGCTCGCGGATCAGCCCGCCGACCGGCGCGAAATAGAGAATGCCGTGCAGGCGCACCTGCTGTTTGTGGAATTCCTCCTGCGCGTCGCTCAGCGCCACCTTCTTGGGCGTCGCGCGCTCGATGAGGAAGTGGTCGGGCGCCATCAGCTCGAGGCCCGAATCAGGCCGCGGTTTGACGACCTGGTACTTGATCAGATTGAGGAAGAGCGTGCGGTCCTCGGTCTCCTTCGTGTCCTTGGTATCGCCGCGGCCGGCATAGACGCTCTCCATGCGGAACCCGGCGCCGTAAAGCACGCCGGTGACGATCGCCGCTACGACGACGAGACGTATGAGAGTGAAGATGACTGCCATGGTGCTGTCCTCAGAGGCGCCGCATGCCCGAGCGGCGCCAAGCTAACCTATTTTGCGCGCGCAGGGAATCCGTTGCGATGTATCAGATCGAAGGGAGCGTCGCGTCGAGCACGTTGTAGACCGAAACCGGCCGGCGAATCCCTTTGAGGGACAGTTCGCCGGTGGGTTCGACGGTCACGGCATCCTCCACCGCCATCAACACCCGCGCGCTAATCAAGATCTGTCCGGACGTGGCCTCGTCACAGAGGCGCGAGGCGACGTTGGCGACCGTCCCGATGGCCGCGTAGTCGAAGCGTCCCTCAAAGCCGATCGTGCCGAGCGTCGCATAGCCGTGCGAGATGCCGATCCCGAAGCCGAGCTCATGGCCCATGCGTTGCCATTTATCCGTCAGCGCCCCGATCGATCGCCGCATCTCGAGCGCCATTCGCACCGCTTGCAGGGCCGGGTCGGGCAGCGGCACCGGGTCGTTGAAGATCACCATCACCCCATCGCCGGTGAAGCGCTCGAGGGTGCCGCCGTAGTCATGGATGATCTTGCCGATCGCGTCGTGATACGCGCGCAGCAGCACCATCACGTCCTCGGGGTCGGCGCTTTCGGCAAAGCCGGTGAAGCCGCGCAGGTCGCAAAAGAGCGCGGTAATCTCACTGCGATGGCTCTCCAGCTGCTTGTCGCTGCCGGACGAGACGATCAGATCGGCGACCTGGGGCGGCAGAAAGCGCCGCAGCCGGCTCATGCGCTCGATCTCGGCGACCTGGGCGGCCACGCGCTCTTCGAGCTGGTGGTTCAGTTGGCGGAGCTCGTCGGACCGTTCGCGCAGCTGGTCGGCCTGGCTTTGGACCAGCTTGTAGGATTGCTGGAGCTCCTCCGTGCTTTTGCGCAGCGCATTGACCATCCGCGTGTTTTCGATCGCGATCACCGCCTGCGCGGCAAAGGTGCGCAGCACGGCAAGCTGTTCGTTGGAAATCGGTCCGACTGCAAGCCGCACGACGCTCAGCACGCCTATTGCGCCATCGCCGCGCATCATCGGCATCATCGTCACGGCCCGGTAGCCGCTGGCGAGGAAGTTGGGCGCTCCGGCCTTGAACTCGTCCGTCGCGTTCGCAACGTCGGGAATATCGACGACCCGCGCATCCAGAATCGCGAGCCCGTGCATGTATTCGCGCGCGAGCGGGAAGGGGAAGCGCTGGCGCCAGGCCTCGGCGCGCGCTGCATCCGACTCCGCGATCGCCACCGCGTGCACCTCGCCGTCGATCGGCAGCGCCACGGCGATCGCCGCTTCGGGGAATAGCTTCGAGCCGCTCTGCACGATCGCGTCGAAGACCGGCTGCGTGTTGGTCGGCGAGCTGCTGATGACGCGCAATATGTCGGCGGTAGCGGCTTCCCGGTCCAGCGCCTCTTTCAGCTCCCGGGTGAGCTGGTCGTGTGCGCTTTGTAGCTCATCCAGCGAGCTGGCGTGTGCATCCAAGGTGGTATCCCCGCGGTGCCGTGACATGCCTCCCACCCGGTCGCTGTTAAATGGGGGCGTTGATCGCGCCCTGGCCATCCCCGCGCCGAAGCCATCGGGCGTTGGCGGCCTGGGTCGCATCAATGCCTACAGACTATGCATTGTCGTCCGCGGGGGAAAGGATTGCGGGCAGCCGGAGACCGGCTCAGGCGCCGAGCTGCTCGGGCGAGCGTTTGCGCAAGCGCGAGGCATCGCGCGACAGCATGGTCTTCGGCGTTTCCTCGTGGAAGCGCATGAAGTAGTTGCCGATGAGGAACTGCTGGCCGGGCTTGAGCGAGACCGGTCGGCGCGCGCCGGGCTCCAAAGTCTTGCGGGACTTGCCGTCGGCATCGACGATGAAAACCGGCATCTTGCCCTCGGCCATGGTCATCTTGAGCTCGTTCTTGTCGAGCTGCACGGTGACGTGGCGGCGCGAGAGATTGAGCGAGTTGAGCTTGGCGCCCTCGTAGCCCGCGCCCGGTTCCCAGTTGAGCCCGTCGGGGTGGTTCAAGAGCTCGAGCGGCAGGTCGGGCTGCTCGGCATCGGGGGTGATGTTCGAGCGGCCGAGGACGAGCGGCTTGGGGCTGAGCGGGAAGGAGAGGCCCGGGTTCAGCATCAGGATGCCGTGATAGACCGCCGGCACCGGCGCCGGGGCGAGCTCCAGATAGCCGCCGCTTTCGGTCGCCAGCACGCAGGGCACGGCCTGGACCTGCTTGAACTTGTCGCTCTTGGGTAGGCGGTAATAGAGGATCGGCTCCGACGAGGTGGCGGCGAGCGCCAGGCCCTTGGTCGTGTCGAACTTGCGCGCCATCTCGAAATCGACCGGCTGGCCGTCCTTGTCGAACCAGATGGTCCAGTCGCGCAAGCCGTCCACATAGCGCTCGCCGTCAATGCGCAGCAGCGCGATGCCCGCGAGCTTCAGCATGTAGCGGGTCGAGATGGGGGTGCTGTCGTCTTCCTCGCCGCCGCCGCGGTTGCTGATCTTGGTGACGTCGCTGCCGGCCAGAAGATCGGCCTCGTCCATCTGGACGATCTCGGTCTTGCGCGCCTCGGGCTCGGGCGGGGGCGGCGGCTTCTTCTCCGGCGGCTTGGGCCGGGCGATATGGCTCGCGGGGATGTTCTCGTCGGGCCAGGCGTTGACCTTGGGCTCCTTCAGCCGCTTCATCGTGAGCGTCATGGCCTCGCGGCCGCCGCTCTTGGATTCCAGCGTGCATTGGAAGGTGGCGGTGATCTTGGTCGGCTCCTTGGCCTTGGCAACGACGATGTGCTCCTGGTCGGTGAAGACGCGCTCGCTGTCGGCGGTGTTGAGGTTGATCGAGATGTAGCCCTCGCCGTGGCCGAACCAGACCGGCGAGCGCACCGGCGAGGATTGGTCGGCGGAAATGAGCAGCGAGTCCTGGCCGCGATAGACGCCGACCGGGCGGCGGAGCTGGGCGCCGTTGCGCCAGAACGACCATTGCGGCAGATCACCGGCCTTGCCATCCTCGCCCGCCTTTTGCAGCGAGACCGTGCCTTCGAGCACGTCCCAGCTCGACGGCACGAAGACGCCGAAGCCGAACTGGAAAACCACCGCCTCTTCGGCGAGCGCATCGTCGGGCATCACCGTATAGTTGGGCTTGCGCTCCTTGGGCAGCGAGCGCCCGAACTTGCGGCGGTGAAGATCGGCGAGATTGGTCGCCAGCGCCTCGATGCGGCGGCCGCCATGCATGGCGTCGGCCTGCCAGCGCTTGCCGTTGATCCAGACGACGACATCGGTGAAGACGGGCGATTGCTCGCGAAAGCGCCCGGCAGTGTCGCGGGCGAAGCTGACGCCGCGGCAGCCGTCGAGCGCGGCTTGCAGGCGGAAATCGTTGTCGCCCGACATCTGCTCGGCGATGCCGGCCTGGCCGCCATATTTGCGGTCCCACAGCGGATCGGGGTCGAACGGATCCTCCACGCCGCTCAGGGACAGCGTGAAGACGCCAAGATCCTCGCCGGAGTCCTGGTATCGCTCAGCGGTATCGCTCTTGCGGAATAAGCCCTTGAACATCAGCGCATCGACACCCCTGCACAGCCCGCAAACGGCCCGTTTATCCTAGTCGGAACCGCGCGAGGTGGCACTAGGAAAGATATGCGCTCGGTCGGCGGACGCAAACTGCGGTGATGATGTCGCAAACCTGCCTGCGCTGCATAAGGGCTTGTGGGCGGTTTTAATGGGCGGTCGGTCTTGTGGGCGGACGATCTTGTAGGCGGACGTATGGCCGAACCTTCGGTCGGGCTTACGAGCCCCAATAGCGCACCCGGCCGATATCGACATGAACGAACGCCGAGCGGGTGTAGAGCCCGACGCCGCCGCGCTTCATGCCGCGCGCCGCACGCCAGACCTGGTGCGTGCTGCGGCCGGGAACGCGAATGTCGGCGGCCAGGCCGCGCATGTGCAGGCTGTGCTTGGCGACCCCGCGGCCGATGCTGCGCAGCCAGGCATTGGTGCCGGGCGAGCGGTAGCCGGAGATCAGGTGGAAAGGCTCGTTGGTGCGTATCTTGGAATGCAGATCGTAGAGGAGATCGTACAGGTCGCGGTCCATGCGGTGCTGCTTGCCGTTGCGGACATCGCGCATGAAATGGTCGAGCGCATGCACGCCATCGGAGATGTATTGCCCATCGGCGAAATACTCGACGTCGATCTTCTCGTGGGTATGCAGATTGAAGAATGCGAGCCGCCGCACGCCGGGCAGCTTGGTCCGCGCGATCGCGGGCGCCGCAAGCGTGGAGCCAACCAGCAAAGCGCCGCCACCCACCAAAGCCTGGCGGCGGGTCCAATTCGGGTTCTTCGATCCGGCTTTATCGGTCATGGTCTCTCCTGATCCTTCTCGCCGACCCTGGTTTATCCGGGCCAGCTTATGGCATCCCCAAACCGTTGTGACCCTTATACGTAAACAGATGGTTAACCGACACCCGCAATTCGGCGCAACCGGAAAATAAAGTCGGTTTGACCCGGTACCAGCGGAATCTTGCGGCTTTTGACAATAATCATCCCCATTTCCGGATCGGCGGCGGACCTAGGACTGGACGCCCGGGTGAGAGGTATTCGAGGGGCAACGGACTGAACGTTGAATATTTTCTTGATTGTTCAGTGTTCAGGTATTACTCTCGGGTCCCATGGAGATCGATCCGCAAATCCGCGAAAAGATCCTCGATGCCGCCGAGGAGCGGTTTCGCCACTACGGGTTCGCCAAGACCACGATGGCGGAGTTGGCCTCCGATTGCGACATGTCGGCGGGCAACCTCTACCGCTATTTCGAGAGCAAGGAGGATATCGGGGTCTCGATCGCCCGGCGCTGCATGATGTCCCTCGACGGGATCTGCCGCGAGGTCGCCGAGCGGACGGATATCGGGCCGCTGGAGAAGCTGGCGACGATGATCCACGAGATGTCGGCGGAGAACCGGCGACGCTTTGAATGCGACACCAAGCTCGACGAGCTCGTCAACCACGTCCACGACAAGCACTACGCCACCGTCAAGTCGCTCATGCTCGGCTTCGTCACCCACATCGCCAGCGTTCTGGAGGAGGGCGTGCACACCGGTGAGATCGCGACCGACGATCCCGGCGAAACGGCCCTGGACATTCTCTACGCCGGCAAGGGCGTGGTGGACCCGGCCTCGATCATGCGGATGTCGGAGGACGAGTTCGAGCGGCGGATCAAGGGCATCACCCGGCTGATCATCGAAGGAGTACGCGCACGCTGACGCCCCGGCTGGCAATGGGAGCCGGCAACGGGCGAGGCGGCCTGTGTTTTTTTGCCTAATTCCTGAACAATTTTTGTTTCGTTCAGTGATTAGTGTTCACCGTTCATTCCCGGGAATGGAAATTCACGGCTCGGGAACAACCAGCGGCAGGTGCGGCAAGCAGCCGTTCGAGGGAAGGGGACGACGACCATGACGGAATTGCCGAAGGCGACCAAGACGCGGTCCTTCGCCCAACGCTGGGGCGAATGGGTCGTCCGCTACCGCTGGCCGGTGATGATCATCAGCATCCTGGTGGCGCTCGCGGCCGGCAGCGGGGCGGGACGGCTGACCTTCGTCACCGACTATCAGATCTGGTTCAGCAAGGAGAACCCCGAGCTCCGCACCTTCCAGGCGAACCAAAAGATCTACACCAAGCTCGACAATATCATGTTCGTGGTGGTGCCGAAGAGCGGCAAGGTGTTCGAGGGCGACGCGCTCGCCGCAGTCGAGGCGCTGACCAAGGCGGCCTGGAAGCTGCCCTATTCTAAGCGCGTCGATTCGGTCACCAACTTCCAATACAGCCGCGCCAAGGGCGACGAGCTGATCGTCGCCGACCTGGTCGAGAACGCCAAGACGAAGACCAAGGCCGAGCTGGCGATGCGGCAGAAGGAAGCCCTGAGCGAGCCCGGACTGAAAGGCCGGCTGATCCCGACGCGCGCCCATGTCACCGGCGTCAACGTGACGCTGGTGCTGCCGGAGAGCTCCACCACCGCGGTGACCGAGCTGGTCGCGGCCTCGCGCAAGCTCGCCAAGGCCATCGCCAAGGAGCATCCGGCGATCTCGATCCGCCTCACCGGCACGGCGATGCTCGACAACGCGTTTTCCGAAGCGAGCCAGCAGGACGGGCAATTGCTGATCCCGATCATGTTTGGCGTGCTGCTGGTGGTGATGGCGGTGCTGCTGCGATCGATTGTCGGCGTGGTCGCCACGCTGCTCGTTGTGGTGCTGTCGGTCGTCTTCGCGATGGGGTCCGCCGGCTATGCCGGGATCGCGCTGACGCCGCCCTCGGCGATGGCGCCGACGATGATCATGACGCTCGCGGTCGCCGACTCGATCCACTTCCTGGTCACCATGTTCTCCGAGATGCGTAAAGGGCGACCGCGCCGCGAGGCGGTCGTGGAGAGCATGCGGGTCAACTTCACGCCCATCGTGCTCACCAGCGTGACCACGGCAATCGGCTTTCTATCGATGAACTCGTCGGACGCGCCGCCGTTCTGGGACATGGGCAACATCACCGCGACCGGCGTGCTGGCGGCGCTGGTGCTCTCGCTGCTCTTCCTGCCGGCCTTCGTCGCCATCGTGCCGATCCGCGCGCGGTCGGAAAACAGCCGCGGCATCGCGATGATGGACCGCCTCGCCGACTTCGTGATCGCGCGCCGGCGGCCCTTGCTCTACGGCATGGGCGCCGTGATCGTGGTGCTGTTCGCCTTCATCCCGCGCATCGAGCTCAACGACCAGTTCGTCAAGTTCTTCGACGAGCGGGTGCAGTTCCGCACCGACACCGACTTCATGACCAAGAACCTGACCGGGATCTATCAGGTCGAGGTCTCGGTGCCGTCGGGGCGGACCAGCGGCATCACGGGCCCCCAGTTCCTCAAGGCGCTCGACAAGTATGCCGCCTGGCTGCGCGCGCAGCCTGAGACGGTGCATGTCTCGACCATCACCGACACGATGAAGCGGCTGAACCGCAACATGCACGCCGACGATCCGGCCTGGTACAAGCTGCCGAACGAGCGAAACCTGTCGGCACAGTATCTGCTGCTGTTCGAGATGTCGTTGCCGTTCGGCCTCGATCTCAACGACCAGATCAATGTCGACAAGTCGGCGACCCGCCTGCTGGTCACGCTGCGCGACGTCAGCGCCGGCACCATGCGCGACTTCGAGCAGCGCCTGAAGAAGTGGCAGGCGGCGAACCTGCCGGCGGGCATGCGCGGGACCCCCAGCGGTGCCTCGCTCATGTTCGCCCATATCTCGGAACGCAACATCACCAACATGCTGCTCGGCACATTCATCGCATTGGTGCTGATCTCGGGCCTGCTGATCCTGGCCTTCCGCTCGCTCAAGATCGGCCTGATCAGCTTGATCCCGAACCTGGTGCCGGCCGGCATGGGCTTCGGGTTGTGGAGCATTCTGGTCGGCCAGGTCGGGCTCGCGGTCGCGGTGGTCGCGGCGATGACGCTCGGTATCGTGGTCGACGACACGATCCACTTCCTCAGCAAGTACCTGCGGGCGCGCCGCGAACACGATGCCAGCCCCAAGGAAGCGGTGCGCACGGCCTTCCATACCGTGGGGGTTGCGCTCACCGTGTCGACGCTGGTGCTGATGGCGGGCTTCCTGGTGCTTGCGGGGTCGAGTTTCTCGGTCAATGCCGATATGGGTCTGTTGACCGCGACCACGATCGGCATCGCGCTGCTGGTCGACTTCCTGTTGCTGCCGCCGCTCTTGATGACACTCGAGGAGAAATCGAATGCAGACGCTGTACCGCAATCCGCGTGACCGTTGCCTGCGAGGCTTCATTCTCGTCGCCGGGGCGATCGTCCTTGCCGCGCTGACGAGCGCGATCACCACGCTGGCGCATGCCGAGACGGCCGAGGCCAAGGGCCTCGCCATCGCGGTCGAGACCGACAAGCGCGATCTCGGCTGGGGCGATGCGAAGGCCAAGCTGGTGATGCTGCTGAAGAACTCGCAAGGCCAGTCGGCCAAGCGTCAGATGCGGATGCGCCTGCTCGAGGGCAAAGGCGACGGCGACAAGTCCATGATCGTCTTCGACTGGCCCAAGGACATCGACGGCACCGCGCTGCTGACCTGGAGCCACAAGTCCGGCGATGACGACCAGTGGCTCTTCCTGCCGGCGCTCCGGCGGGTCAAGCGCATAAGCTCGTCGAACAAGTCGGGCTCCTTCGTCGGCAGCGAGTTCTCCTACGAGGACCTCAGCAGCCAGGAGATCGAGAAGTACAAGTACAAATGGCTGCGCGACGAGGCCTGTGGGAAGCAGCAATGCTTCGTGATCAACCGCTATCCGGTCGACAAGCGCTCGGGCTACACGCGCCAGGAGACCTGGATCGACAAGACCGAGTATCGGATCCAGAAGATCGACTATTACGACCGCAAGAACTCCAAGTTGAAGACGCTCACCTTCACGAACTACAAACAGTATCTCGGCAAGTACTGGCGAGCGCATCTGCTGACGATGGTGAACCACCAGACCGGCAAGAGCACCGCGCTCCAGTGGCAGGAGTACAAGTTCCGCACGGGGCTGCGCGACGGTGATTTTCGGCGGAACGCCTTGCGGCGCGCGCGCTGAACTAAAAAATACGGCGGGCGAAAGGGGAGACGGTCATGGTCCGAGGGACGGCGGCCCTCGTTGCGGCGGCGCTGATTGCCGCGCTCGGCCTAATGCAGGGCGCCTGGGCCCAGGCGTCGGGCGATAAGCCCAAAGATCCCTTCGATGGCCACCTTTCCGTTTCCGGCAATGTCGGGCTCGAAGGACGGCTGTTCACCCAGTCGCCGGTCTTCTCCAGCCAGAAGCGCGCCACGGTCTCGCTCGACGGCGAGGTCGAGCTTGTCTACCGCTTCGAAAACGGCGACCGCTTCACCTTCAAGCCGTTCGGGCGGCTCGACTCGGCCGATGAGAAGCGCAGCCATTGGGACATCCGCGAGGCGGCGTTCCTGCTCCGGCTGCCCAAGGATTTCGAGCTGCGCGCCGGCGTCTCGAAGGTCTTCTGGGGCGTTGCGGAATCGAACCACCTGATCGACATCATCAACCAGACCGACGGGGTCGAAAGCCCCGACGGCGAGGACAAGCTCGGCCAGCCGATGGTGATGCTGACGCTCGCCAAGGATTGGGGCACGCTCGATGTCTTCTTCCTGCCGTGGTTTCGCGAGCGGACCTTTCCGGGGCGGAGCGGGCGGCTGCGCCCGCCGCTCTACATCGATACGCGGAAGGCGCGCTATGAGAGCAAGCTCGAGCAGCGCCATCCCGACTTCGCCATCCGCTTCAACAAAACGATCGGCAAGCTCGACCTCGACCTTGCCTATTTCTATGGGACGAGCCGCGATCCGGCCCTGGTGCCGTCGCTGCGGCCGAGCACCGGTGAGATCGTGCTGGTGCCGTTCTATCCGCTGATCCACCAGGGCAGCATTGCCGCGCAGTACACGACCGGTCCCTGGCTGCTCAAGTTCGAGGGGCTCTACCGGCACGGCCAGCCCGATGCGCGCGGCATCCGCGACGACTACGTGGCGGCGGTGGCGGGCTTCGAATACACCTTCTATTCGATCTTCAAATCGAAATCGGATCTGGGTGTGCTGATGGAGGTCCACTACGACCAACGGGGCCGCAACGCCGTCACGCCGTTCCAACGGGACATCTTCGCCGGGCTTCGCTGGACCGCCAACGACGCCGAGGATACGACCTTACTGTTCGGCGTGGTGCAGGACATTCAGGAAGGCGGCACGCGGGGCATCTTCGTCGAGGCGAGCCGGCGTCTTTCCGGCCACTTCAAGCTCGAGCTCGAGGCGCGCTTCTTCAACACCGGCAATCCGAAGAACATCTTCTACGGCCTACGCCGCGACGACTACGTGCAGGCGAAGCTGATCTATAGCTTCTGACGTTTCCGGGCGTTTCCGGGGGCGCTTCTAGGGCACGACCATGAAGCGGATGGTGAAGCGGTTGCCGAGATAGTCCCGGCCCTCGCCGTCGCCGCGCGTGTTGGTGACGTAGCGATAATCGGCGGTCGCATACCGGCCGTCGCTGCACGAGATGAAGGCCTCGCCGCGCAACCCGGTCGCGCCGGGGCCGGTCGGTGGCGCGGTGACCCGCGAGCGGCCGCGGCAACGGATCGTCTGGGCGATGTTCTCGATCTCGATAACCGATCGGCCATTGGGCGCCACCGTGGCGAAGCCGTGAAAGCGCTCGCGGAAGGGCGGGCCGACCGCCGATTTCCGGGTCTCGAAAACCGCCTCGACATATGTGGGTCCCCGGCCGCGCCGCGCGGCGGGAAGACGAATGGCGGCGCGTCCCCGGGCCTGGCGGCCCGGCGCGGCGGCGTAAGGGGTCGTATAGAGCGGTTCGGCGTTCGCGGGGTCGACCTGGCGGTGCGTACCGGCACTCTGCTGCAGATCATGGGCGCAGGCGCTGGAGAGGATCGGCGCCGCAATCCCCAAGGCGACGGAAACGGCGGCGCGGGAGGGGAACCGGATGGTCATGACGGCCTCGATGGTTGCGGTGAACGGAAATCCATTTCGACCTCAGATGCGGCGATCCCCGGGCAATGCGAAGCGCCCTGGGTTGCCGATCCGCCATCCCGGTCGATGGCGGGCAGTTCCCGGGCAGTCCAGAGTCGTTTGGATTGCCTAGACGTTCGGTCAGGCTGGCCAGACGGCAATAGAGAGCCCTTGACGGGCGCAACGGCGCGAGCATAAAATGAATGAACACTCGTTCATTTTAAGGAGTCCATTGAGGCATCCGGCGATGCGCGACGGCACCCGCACGAAGGAACGCATCGAACGCGCCGCGCTCAAGCTCTTTGTCGAGCAGGGCGTGGCCGAGACCTCGATTCGCGATATCGCGCGCGAGGCCGGCATCTCGCAGGGCGCGATGTACAACCACTTCGAGAGCAAGGAACAGCTGGCCTGGTCGCTGTTCGCCGAGCATTTCTCGGAGATGGGCCAGGAGCTTGCCCGGCGTGCCCAGGCGCATGACAACCTGCAGGCCAAGTTCCGCGCCATGATCGCTTACGTCTTCGAGCGCTTCGATCAGGACTGGCTTCTGGTGAGTTATGTCTTCGTGGCGCGCCACCTGCATCTGCGGCGCGTCACCCGCAAGCTCGGCAATCCCTATATCGCCTTCCGTGCCGTCATCACCTCGGCGATCCGACGCGGCGAGATTCCGCGTCAGGATACCGATCTGGCCGCCTCGCTTGTCGTCGGCGCCATCATCCAGGTGATCGACACGAAGATCCTCGGCGTGATCAAGGGCGAACTTGCCGCCAAGGCCGACGCGACCGCCGCGGCGTGCGCCCGGCTGTTGGAGGTTTGAGTTCTTATTTGAGGCTAAAATGAATGTACGTTCATTCATTTATAAATTGCCGGGATTGCCGCGCGGTGCTCGGCACGCCTGCCGACGTCAGGCAGCGTCCGACATTGGGGGACAGCACCGGCGAACCATTGGGGGGATCACCACCGATCGAACCAAAAAGAAAGGAGCGGGGCGTCCTGTTGACCCCGTTTGGGAGCGATGATTGCAACCATTGAAAGTCTACGCGAGATCTGCCGGCGCTGTCAGGCGGACGAGCCGCTCGACGAGGAGCTGGCGCGCTGGCTGGGCGAGGCGCTGGAGCAGTTCCTGGCGCATAGTTGCCGCACGATCGATGAGGCCTTCGGTCTCTGCTTCCCGCAAGGGGGCGTGCCGTGGTGGCTCGAGGAAGCGATCCGCAACCGGGACGAGGCGCTGCGCGCGCTGGCTGCGGAGCTCGATCCAAATCTCTCGACGACCGCGCGGGCGCGCGAGGTGCGCGCCATGACCCTGCGCTATGCGGCCTCGGCCTGGCGGCACGACCGCGAACACGACGAGATGCCGCCGGCCTATGCCGGCACGCCGAAGGAGCAGCTCTGGCGGGCCTTCAAGTCGGAGGCGGCGATGCCGCTCGGCGAGCGCCAGCTGCGTACCATTCTCGGCTGAGCTTTGGTTCGGCTGAGTTCCGGTTCTCCCTCCCGCACCTTCGAAGCCCGCCGGGGTTTCGCAAATCTGTGGACCCCATTTGGCATCCCGGGGGCTTCGCTTTTCCAAGGCCCGGTTGTCTCCTGACCGCCAATCGCGGTGCGGCCAGTTGGAAGTGCAGGAGACCACGTCATGAATGCGATCCGCTCCACCACGACAACGCTCGTCGCCGTTGCGCTGATCACCAGCGGGTGCGCCGGGCGCAAGCCCGCCCCGATCGACGCCGCCCAGATCGGCGACGAGAAGATGAGCTGCGACATGATCGCCGCCGAAAGCCGCACCAACGCCGAACGCATCATCAAGCTCAAGGGCGAGGAAGAAGGCAAGGTCGCTCAGAACGTCCTCGCCGCTGCTGCCGGCGTCGTTTTCATCCTGCCGTTCTTCTTGATGGATTTCCAGGACGCGCCCGGCATCGAGGGCCGCGCCATGGTGCGCCGGCAGAAGCGGCTACAGGCGCTGGCGCATGAGAAGGGCTGCAAGATCGAGACGGTGAGCCCGACCGACCGCGCGATCAAACGTGCGCAGGACGCCGGCAAAGCGCCGCGCTGCAGCGAGGTCGGCGGCTACGAGGCGTATATGAAGAAAACCGGTAAGGTCTGCGTGCTGTAGGTCCTCACCCGGGTCCGTCGCCGGGATCCCCGTACAGCATCAGTGCAGACCGTTCGTCGCGCCGCGCCCCCGGGGCTTTCGGTTCCACCCGCAGGGGCGGGGCGCGGCGGCTTTTTCGGAGACGACGTACCCGGTCTAGCCGCTCTTGCCCGGTCCGACGGCTTCGGTGATCGAGCGCTTGGCGTCCTTGATGGCGCTCGACAGAACCTGGTTCAGCGTCGCGTCGCGCTTGTAGATGTCGGGCCGGAAGTGGTGCGTGCCGTCCTTGTTCGACCAGGCGGTGAGATAGGTGATGTGGACCGGCAGCCGGCGCTTCAGGCCGACCTGCGTCTCCTCTCGCTCCTTGATCGTCTCGTTGATCTTCTGGAGGTCCCAGCCCTGGTTGGGCGCCATCACGAGCTCGCCGAACTTTTTCGGGAATTGGAGCCGGATGCAGCCATGGCTGAAGTAGCGCCGCTCGCGTGCGAAGACCGACCGCGCGGCGGTATCGTGGATGAAGATGTTATGCGGGTTGGGGAACATGAAGATGATCGTCCCCAACGCGTTCCACGGCCCCGGCTTCTGACGGATGAAGTAGGGGAAGTTCGAGCGGCTGAGCGATGACCAGTCGACCGAGTGCGGGTCGACCGCACTGTCGTTGTCGAGCGGGCGCTGCAGCAGCAGATAGTGGTTGCGCGTGAGATAGCCCGGATCCTTCTTCAGCTTGGGCAGCATCTCCTTGCGGGCGATGCTCTGCGGCACGTTCCAGTGCGGGTTGATGCGCACGAACGACATGAGGCCGGAGAAGACCGGCGTCTGGTGATAGCGCTTGCCGACCGCGACGCGGGCGACATGGATCGTCTTGGGCTTGGGCGAGTGCGCGCGCGTCACCCATTTCAAATGCTGGTCGGCGATGTTGACGAAAATGTACTGGTCGCCGAGATCGGCCGGCATCCAGCGCCGGCGCTCGAGGTTCAAGACCTGCTGGCGGATCTTGACCGCGATCGGAATGTTCATCGCCGCGACCGTGCCCTTGCCGATATTGCCGTCCTCGTTGAGGCCGTGGCGGAACTGGAAGCGCTTCACCGCGGTGGTCAGCGCCTTGTCGTAGAAATTCGGCTTGGCGCCCATCTCCTTGAGGTCGCCTGAGACCATCAGGCGCTCGCGGATCTTGGCGAGGCGGGGGCTGGTCATGCCGGGCTTGAGGGTGGGACCGCCGGGAACGGACTTCCAGCCGCCCTTCGCCTCGATCGCACGGTAGTCGGCGAGCGCCTTCACCAGACGCGCATATTGCGGGGTCTGCGGCGGCAGGCCGTCGATGTACTTTTCGAAGTCTGACACTTTGGCGGCGGCCAATAGCAGCCGCTCGGGGTCGGGCCGCACAGGCTGCACATAGAGATTCGGGATCGCCCGGTTGGGGCCGATGCGGCCGGCATTGATGTCGGCGGCGTAGCGCGCGAAAGCGCGGCTCATCGCCACCTCGAACTCGCCGCGCTTAGCCGAGCTGAGATCGGCCGCGGCCTTGGCAAGGCGGGCATGGAGATAGTGCTCGGGATTGAGGCCATGCTCGTTCGCGCGGCCGAGGCGGTCGAGGAATACCTTGGCCCTCGCGGTCGGGCCGCTGTCGGATACCCAGATCGGCTTGAAGTCGAGCTTGGTATACAGATCGCGGAGGATGAGCGTCTCGCCCGCCTCCGACTTCGAGCCCTTGGCGCCGTCCTTGATCGGCGCGTGCGTGCCGTCGGCGCGCATGCCGAGCTCGGACATGATCGCGGCCTTGACGGCATCTGAGGATTGGGCGGCGGCAATACCGCTGGCGAGCATCATAACAGCGAGCACTGCCGAAACGACGCCGGCCTTGAGCGCGGCGGCGCGATTTCCTTCGATCATGGTGATCCCCTCGGGTTCGTTCCCCACATGCAGACCGCGAGCGCCGGGCGCGCCATTGCCCCGCCATCCCTCGGTAATACGTCTACACATGTCAATTAATCCATCGAAATCCGAAATCCACGTTAACGTATGTTTGCACCGCTGCCGAAAGACGCAGAATCTGGCGAAAGACAAGGCCCGGCGGGCACGGTAAACAATCCACTAAGAAAATCAGCAAGCCAAGCAGCAGGGTATTCGATGAACGTTTCCCGCAAGACCAATATGCGCACGGGCGGCCAGGTGCTGGTCGATGCGCTGGAAGTCCATGGCTGCCGGACCACCTATCTGGTGCCGGGCGAGAGCTATCTGGCGGTGCTCGACGCGCTGCACGATTCGACCATCCGTTCGGTCGGCGCGCGCCACGAGGGCGGGGCCGCGATCATGGCCGAGGCCTTCGGCAAGTTGACCGGCGAGCCGGGCGTCGCCATGGTGACGCGCGGGCCCGGCGCCACCAATGCCGCGCACGGCCTTCACATCGCGTTTCAGGACTCCACGCCGATGATCCTCTTCGTCGGCCAGGTCGCGCGCGGAACGAGCGACCGCGAAGCCTTCCAGGAGATCGACTACCGCCGCATGTTCGGCGAGACCGCCAAGTGGGTCGGCCAGATCGAGGACCCCAACCGCATCCCCGAATTCGTCTCGCGCGCCTACCACACCGCACTCGCCGGCCGCCCGGGGCCGGTGGTCCTGGCGCTGCCCGAGGACATGCTGGTCGAGCCGAGCGAGGTGGCGGACGCCATGCCGCACCGGGTCGCCGAACCGGCGCCGACCCCCGAGGCCATCGCCGAGCTGCGCGAGCGCCTCGCGGCGGCCAAGCGGCCCATCGTCGTCGTCGGTGGGCCCGGCTGGGACCAGGCGGCGCGCGACGATCTGAAGCGCTTCGCCGAAGCCAACGGGTTGCCGGTCGGCGTCTCGTTCCGGGCGCAGGACCGCTTCGACAACCTCCATCCCAACTATGCCGGTTATGTCGGGATCGGCATCAATCCGCTGTTGGCCGAGCGCGTGAAGGAGACCGATCTGCTGCTCGTGATCGGACCGCGCATGGGCGAGGCGACGACGGCCTATGAGCTGATCGACATTCCGACCCCGCGCCAGGCGCTGGTGCATGTACATCCAAGTGCGGAGGAGCTGGGACGGGTCTATCAGCCGACCTTGCCGATCCATGCGAGCGTCGGTGTGTTCCTGCGCGCCGCCGTGGCGATGGAGCCGGTCGACGGGAGCGTGTGGGCGGGCGAGGTCGAGACGGCGCACGCCGAATACCTGACGCACGCGACGCCGACGACGACACCGGGCGACTTGCAATTCGGCGAGGTGCTCGCCTGGCTGTCGGATACCGTGCCCGAGGACGCGATTGTCGCCAACGGCGCCGGGAACTTCGCGATCTGGCTGCACCGGTTCTTCAAGTTTTCGGGCCGGCGTATCTCGCTGGGGCCGACCAGCGGTTCGATGGGCTATGAGATGCCCGCCTCCGTGGCGGCGAAGCTCGAGATGCCCGACCGAATGGTGCTGTCCTTCTCCGGCGACGGCGGCTTTCAGATGACGGGGAACGAGCTGGCGACGGCGGTTCAGCACAACCTCCCGATCATCGCCTTCGTCGTCAATAACGGGCTTTACGGAACGATCCGCATGCATCAGGAGCGGGACTATCCGGGCCGGCCAAGTGCGACCGAGCTCTATAACCCCGACTACGTGAAGCTTGCCGAGGCGTACGGGGCGCATGGCGAGATGGTCGCGAGGACGGAGGACTTCGCGCCGGCCTTCGAGCGCGCGGTGGCCTCGGGCAAGCCGGCGCTGATCGAGCTCCGTGTCGATCCCGAGGCGATTACGCCCACCATGACGCTGACCGGTCTGCGCGAGGCGGCGCTTGCGAAAGTCAAGACGTAGGGTGCGAAGCGCTAGACGCGCCCCGAACGGTCGAGCATTCGTGATCCATGGCGATGGTCGATCGCGGATGACGCGCGGTTCGGGCGTCGTATAATCTTTCTAATCTTTCGCACGGTCATCGCAACGGTCATCGCATATGTGTTGCGATGGTGAGGCTGACGGAGACGCGAATGCGACACGCTCTACGGATCGGCTGCGGTATCCTGGCTTTGGCGCTTATCTGGGCGGTGTCCCAGCAGGCCCGCGCCGAGGCGGTCGATCTCGAGCTGATCCTCGCCGTCGATGTCTCGGGGTCGATCGACGAGGTCGAGGCGGGGCTTCAGCGCGACGGCTATCTGAAGGCGATCACTAGCCGCTCGGTGGTCGGCGCGATCACCGCCGGCCGCCACCGCAAGGTCGCCGTCACCTACGTCGAGTGGGCCGGCGGGCACTACCAGCGCATCGTGGTCGACTGGATGGTGATCAGCGATCTCACGTCGGCCAAGGCCTTCGCCGCCAAGCTGAAGGCCGAGCCGATCGTCACCGCGGCCTGGACCTCGATCTCCGGCGCCATGGATTTTGCCATCAAGCGCTTTGCCCAGAACCCCCATAAAGGCACCCGCCGGGTCATCGACATCTCCGGCGACGGCCGCAACAACAGTGGCGGGCCGGTGGCGCCCTCGCGCGCGTTGGTGCTGGCCAAGGGCATCACCATCAATGGCCTGCCGATCATCAACGACCGGCCGAACCCGTACGGGCGGCCGCCCGACAAGAACCTCGACCAGTATTACAAGAGCAAGGTGATCGGCGGCAAAGGTGCCTTCATCGTCGTCGCCGAAGGCTTCGAGGCCTTCGCCGAGGCGATCCGCGCCAAGCTGATGCGCGAGATCGCGGCCACGGGCGGCCCGACCACGGTGCGGTTTGCGAAGCGCACGACGCCGCGCCTCCGCCTCGCGGAGTCACGCCGCTAACCTGGGCTCAAACGGTCAATTTGTGGCGTTCGGGCGCGCTTATGTGCTCGGGGCGGACGCCGAGGCCGATGAGCGTGGCGGCCCGGCGCTGCAACCACGGAACGCTTGCGACAATGCGCACCGGCAGGGGCGCGCGGTCCGGTGATCTGCGCCCGGCCAGAAGCGGGGCGATGATGCGGTTCTGCGCCTGGCGCTGGGCGAACTGGGTGGCGCGGACCGGCCACAGGCGGCGCCGGCGGACCCGATCGAGCATGCCGTCCTCAAGCGTTCCGTCGGCGAGCGGCCCGGCCAGCAGATTGGCGGCCGCGACCGCATCCTGGATGGCGAGGTTGATGCCGACGCCGCCGATCGGTGACATTGCATGCGCGCTGTCGCCGATCATCAGGAGGCCGGGGCGCGACCAGCGTTCCAGCCGGTCCATCTTGACGGTGAGCAAGCTGACCTCATCGAACGAGGCGAGCGCGTCGATATGGGCGGCGAGGCGCGGGACGGTCGCGGCCACGGTCGTGCGGAAGGCCTCGATGCCGTCGGCCTTCACCTGCTCGGCGGCGCCTTTCGGGATGACGAAGGCGCATTGATAGTAGTCGCCGCGGTCGATGGTAATGACGACGTGGCCGGGGCCGGTGTTCAGCAACGGCTCGTCGGTCTTCTGGGATTCGCGGGGGACACGGAACCAGAGCACGTCGATCGGCGCGCCGACGTCGCACACGGTCAAGCCAGCGCTTTCGCGGATCGTCGAGGCGCGGCCATCGGCGCCGATCACGAGCCGCGCCGTGACGTCGAGGGGGCCTTGCGCTGTCTCGGCGCGCACGCCGGTGACGCGACCGTCGGCCTCGATCAGTCCGGTCGCCTCGGCGCGCATCTCGATGGAGAAGGTGGGCAGGCTCGCGGCAGCGCCGGTGAGGAAATCGAGGAAATGCCATTGCGGCATGAAGGCGATGAACTTGCACGCCGCGTCGATCGAGGAGAAGTCGGTGACGGTGAGCAGCGTGCCGGCGAAGACGCCGGAGAGACGGCTCAAGCGTTGGTGCGGCCGTTTTAGGAACGCCTCGAGCAGGCCGAGCTCCTTCATGTTCTCAAGCGTGGAGGGGTGGACCGTGTCGCCGCGGAAGTCGCGCAGGAAGTCGGCATGCTTTTCGAGGACGAGCGTCGTGCAGCCGGCGCGGGCGAACAACAGCCCCGCCATGACGCCCGCCGGACCGCCGCCGACGACGCAGCAATCAACCTCGGCAGTTCTGGTCATGACCTGTCATGGGACGGCTCAGGCGTGCGGCTTACGTTCGGGACAACCGATCCTGAAGCCTATCACGGTCCTCGGCCCAACGAGACCGGCGCTTATCTATGTCGCTTGTGCTTCGCTCTCGGCCGCGGCCGCGTCGTCGAGCTCGTTGCCGCGGCGCCAGGCGTCACGGTCGCGCACGCGGGCGGCGTAGTCGGCGAAGCCAGGCCGCTCCTCGACCGACTTGTATTCGATCCCCCAGCCGATATGCGAGCCGAGATAGACGTCGGCGGCGGAGAAGCGGTCGCCCGCGATGTAGCCCGAGCGTGCATTGACGTCCTTGATCGTTGCTTCCAGCGTGTCCATCACAGATTTGAAGGTGCCGTAGCCGGCCATCACCTCCCGGTCCTTCGGCACTTCGAGGCCGAGGGCGCGGTTGACGACGGCCGCTTCGAGCGGACCCGCGGCGAAGAACAGCCAGCGATAATAGGCGGCCCGCTCGGCGGGCGGCGGGGCGAGGTCCGCGTCGGGAAAGGCGTCGGCGAGGTAGGCGCAGATGGCCGCGCATTCGGTGACGACGACATCGCCGTGGCGGATCGCCGGCACCTTGCCCATCGGGTTGATCGCCAGGTAGTCGGGCGCCTTCATCGTCGTGCCGTAGTCGAGCACCGTCGTCTCGTAGGGCTGGCCCACCTCTTCGAGCATCCAGCGCACGATCCGCCCGCGCGATTGCGGGTTGGTGTAGAAGACAAGCTGGCTACTCATTCCATTCCTCCATGGCGATTTGAAAGTTAGCCATTGCGCTAACTGTCACTTGTCCATATAGTTATCCATATGGATAACTATCAGCCGGCCCTGAACAACGTCTTTCATGCCCTCGCCGACCCGACGCGACGGGCCGTGCTGCGCCAGCTTACTCGCGGTCCCGCATCGATAACAGAGCTGGCGAAGCCGTTCGACATGGCACTGCCGTCATTCATGAAGCACATCGCGGTGCTCGAAGAGAGCGACCTCATCCGCTCGCGCAAGACGGGCCGGGTCCGCACCTGCACGCTCAAGCCAAGGAAGCTCGCGCGCGCCGAACGCTGGCTTGCCGAGCAGCGCGTCCTCTGGGAGGACCGCACCGACCGGCTCGCCGCCTACGCGGAAGCCCGCGCTTTGAAGGAGACGACATCATGACCGCCGACCCCGAACGCGACCTCACGATCTCGCGCGTCATCAAGGCCCCGCGGTCCGTCGTCTGGGAGGCGTGGACCGACCCTAGGCAGCTGGAGGAATGGTGGTGTCCGAAGCCGTGGCGGGCTGAGGTGCAGGCCTTCGATCTGCGGCCGGGCGGGGCCTTCGATACGCTGATGCACGGGCCCGAAGGCGAGAAGAAGCCCAACCCGGGGTCGTTCCTCGACGTTGTGTCGATGGAGCGGATCGTCTTCACGACCGCGCTAACCGAGGGCTGGCGGCCAGCCGTGCCGTGGCTTGCCATCACGGCGATCATCACCGTGAAGGACCATGCCGATGGCACCGACTATTCGGCACTGGTGAAGCACGCGGACCGAGAAACGCGCGATCACCACGAGGAGTTGGGTTTCTACGACGGCTGGGGCACCTGTATCGAGCAGCTCGCGGTGATCGTCGAGAAGCGCACTTAAACGACAGCGCCGGCGAACCCGGTTCTTGCCAGTGATGCCTTCTAAGTGTGACACGCGCGTGTCATGCCGCCGTCGCCGAAAACCCGGAATTACGACCTCGACGTGCTTTACATCGTCGTGCTCGGCGGCGTGATCGTCTCGCATCTGATGATCCCGTTCACGCCGTTCGGGCAGATGCCGCCGTACCCGATCCGCAATCCGACGGTCTATCAGTGGATTCACGCGGCGGCGCTGATCACGGGCATCGGCGCGATCCCGGTCTTCTTTCTGCTCTCGGGCTGGACGTCGATGGCGGCGCTGAAGCGTTATTCCTGGGATCACTATTTGTGGGAACGCGCCAAGCGCCTTTTGGTGCCGCTGGTGCTGGGGATGATCTTCATCACGCCGATCCTCAAATATGTCGAGTTGCGCACGGGCTACGTCTTCGCCTTCGACGGACCGCGCTTCGACGGTGCGCGCAACTTGACCTACATCGATTTCCTGCCCAAGGCCGCCTCGATCAACAAGTCGAGCTGGCAGCATCTCTGGTTCCTCATCTATCTCTTCACCATCTCGCTCTTCACCTGCCCGATCCTGCTGTGGCTCGGCAAGGCCGAGCGCTTTCGTCTGCCCGAGGCGACGACACTCGGCCGGCATCTCGCCTATGCCTATCTGCCGATGATCCCGGCGGTGTTGCTGCTGCTCGTGATGGGCGGGTTCTGGCCGTTCATCCGACCCTGGTGACCGACGGCTGGCACCTGTCGTTCTTCGCGCTGTGGTTCGTGATGGGGGCGGTGCTGGCGCTCAACCCGCCGCTCGAGCGAGCGGTGCGCCGTGAGTGGTGGCGGCTCGGCCTCATCGGGATCGCGACCTTCTTCATCCATTGGACCTGGCACACCGAGCCTTGGGGCTACATCTTCATCGCCGTGTCGGGCTGGGGGCTTTTCGGCGGCATGCTCGGCGTGATCGAGCGCCTGAAACCCAAGGGCGGGCCGCTGCTCGTTTATCTGCGCGACGCGACCCTGCCGGTCTACATCATCCACAATCTCTTCGTGATCCTGGTCGGCTACAACATTCTCGCGCTCGACTGGCCGGTGCTGCCCAAGTTCCTGACGATGGGCGTGGTGGCGATGGGCTGCACCTTCATCACCTATCATTACTGGGTACGGCCGATCCCGTTGCTGCGCTTCGCCTTCGGGCTTCGCCCGTTGAAGCGGGCGGAAGCGCCCAAGCGGCAGATGGCGCCCGAAGCCGCGCCGGGTCCGGCCGAGTAGCGAGGGAGGTCCGCCAAATGCCGAAGGTGTTGTCGGAAGATCTGGTCGAACAGTATCGGCGGGACGGCTATGTCTTTCCGGTGCCGGTGTTGGCGGCGGACGAGGTAGCAGAGTTGCGCGGCCGCTTGGAAGCCTTCGAGGCCGGGCAGGGCGGCAAGCTCGAGCCGGTTCAGCGCAACAAGTCGCATCTGCTCTTCAAGTGGCTCGACGATCTGATCCGCGATCCGCGCATCCTCGATCCGGTCGAGGATCTGATCGGCCCCGACATCCTCTGCTGGAACACGCTCTTCTGGATCAAGGAGGCGGGCAGTCCGTCCTTCGTCTCCTGGCACCAGGACATTACTTATTGGGGCTTGGCCGGCGGCGAGGTGGTGACCGCCTGGCTCGCGCTCTCGCCCGCGAGCGAGGCGGCCGGCTGCATGCGCGTGCTGCCGGGCACCCATATCGGCGATCCGATGCGCCACGAGGACCGCTACGACGAGGCCAATATGCTGACCCGCGGCCAGGAAATCGCCGAGCCGATCGACGAGGGCCAGGCGGTGTTGATGCCGTTGGCGCCGGGCGAGATGTCGCTGCACAGCGTGCGGCTCGCCCACGCCTCCGGACCCAACAACGCGCCCGACCGGCGCATCGGCGTCTCGATCCACTACATGCCGACCAGCGCCTATCAGAGTGCGGGCGATTGGGACAGCGCGGCCTTGGTGCGGGGCGAAGATGCGCACGGGAATTTCGAGCCGACCCCGCGCGTTCCGGCCGATCTCGACCCGGCCGCGGTTGCCTTCCACGACCGCGCGACCCAGGCCGTGCGCGAGATCCTCTACGCTGACGCCGAGCAGCAAACGGGCCGGCTCTAGCGCGCAGTCGCGCCAAGATCCCGTGCTATACTGTTATGTAACGATCGCTGCCTTCAGGGAGAGACCCCGATGACCCTCAGCCCCGTCGATCCGAGCCAGCCCAAGGTCTACGGCCTGCACCACTCGGCCTATCGCTGCCGTGACGCGGAGGAGACCCGCGCCTTTTACGAGGACGTGGTCGGCTTTCCCTTCAAGATGGCGCTCCATATCGACCGGCATCCGACCACGGGCGAGCCGGTCAACTACCTGCATATCTTCTTCGATATCGGCGGCGGCAGCGAGGATATGACCAACTACATCGCCTTCTTCGATGTGACGGACCGGCCGGAAGACGATCCCGACGAGCTGTTCAAGACGCGCTGGGGCATGGATCTGCATTTCGCCATGCGGGTCGAGGACAAGGCGGCGCTGGAGGCCTGGAAGGAGCGGCTCGAAAGCAAGGGCGTTTCGGTCGAGGGTCCGATCGATCACGGGATGATCCAGTCGATTTATTTCCACGATCCCAATGGGTACCGCCTGGAGTTCTGCTGCCAGGGCCCGGCGGAAGACAAAGTCTGGGAGGACGAGAACAACGCCGCGCGCAAGAACCTCAAGACCTGGAACGACTGGAAAGCCGGGCGGGCGCAGAGCGCGGCGGAGTAAGGGCCGGGGACCCGATCCTGGTTCCGTCCTTCGAGGCTCGCTTCGCTCGCACCTCAGGATGAGCATCGTATAATTGAGGCCAACACTGGAGGCTCACCTTGAGGTGTGCGCTTTCGCGCGCCTCGAAAGGCGAGCCGGGCCGCGAGGGGACATATCAATGAACGACGAAACGCTCGACCGGCTCGCCATCCGCGACCTGATCGAGAACTGGGCGGTGTGGCGCGATGCCGGCGACTGGGAGCGCTTCCGCACGGTCTGGCACGACGACGGCCGCATGATGGCGACCTGGACGCAGGGCACGGCCGACGAGTTCATCGCCATGAGCAAGGCGGGCTGGGCCAAGGGCGTCAGCATCCTGCATTTCCTCGGCGGCCAGTCGATCGACCTCGCAGGCGGCCGCGCCATCAGCCAGACCAAGATGACGATCTCGCAGCGCGGTGCGGTGCATGACGTGCTCTGCGACGTGGTCTGTACGGGCCGCTTCTACGACTTCGTCGAGAAGCGCGACGGTAAGTGGGGCGTGGTCCTGCGTCAGCCGATCTATGAGAAGGACCGGCTCGACCCGCTCGATCCCGCGGCCGAGCTCACGCTCGATCCGGAGATCCTCGCGCGCTTCCCACAAGGCTACCAGCATCTGGCCTATCTGCAGACGCTGGTCGGCTATGAGGTCAAGCGCGACATGCCGGGGCTGACCGGCCCCGAGGTCGAAAAGCTCTACGCCACCGGCAAGGCCTGGCTCGCCGGTGAAGCGCTCGTCTGGGGGTAGGACTACTCCGCCGCGAGCCGCGTCGGCGCGTAGCCTTGCGTGCGGGCCGGGGCCGCCTTGGCACCCGAGCCACGCTGGGGCATCTTGCCGAACGCATAGCCCTGCTGGAAGCCGGCGCGCACGACCATGCCGTATTTCCAGAAGAAGCCGCCGATCACCGTCGTCATCCCGCCGACCAGGAGATAGATGCTGGGGCCGGTCGTGGCGAGGAGGGCAATGGCGAAGAGGATGAAGGGCACGGCCTGGCCGGCGAGGTGGAGCGGCACGGCGATGCCGTCGATCGCCTCGCGAGCGAGCGGCGGGATGCCGTTGGCCTTGGCCGTCTGGCGGTAGCGGATCCAAAGCGCCGCGTTCAGGACCGCCAGCGCCATGCCCGCCACGGCGAGCCCCGAGGCCAGCGTGACACCGCCGCCGGCGCGCGCGGCGCCGAAGAAAAAGAGCAGCACCGCGGTCAGACCGACGCCTTTGAAGAGCCCGCTTGTGAAGATCATCGCGGGGACCAGCGGCGCCCGCCAAGCGGGGATGCCCTTGGCCATGTGCAGGATCTTCGCCTGGCAGACGAGGAAAACCAGCGCGGCCAGAGCAGCGATCAGCAATGCAGTGCTCGAGCCGAAGACCAGGCCGATGAGGGTGGCCGGGAAGAAGACCACGGCGGCATAGAGCTCGCGCGTCATCCATGAGGTCTGCGGCCGGAAGATGGCGCGCCAGGCGCGGAACTTGCGGCCGATCTTGAGCCAGACGAAGAAGAGCCCGATCGCCATCAGGATCGCAGCACCGAACTGGGCGAAGGCGAGCTCCTGCACGTCTTGGTCTACGAAGAGATAGGCGAGCGCGCCGACGGTGGCGAAACCCGAGGCGAGGCCGCCGAAGCACCAGTTCATCGCGGCGCGCCAGTCCCAGAATTTCTGGCGCTCGCCGACCAGCGGATTGGCCGGATCGGCCTGGCGGTCATCGCTCAAATCGTCCGCATTGGGATCGCGGCCCGGCACGGCCGGGGTCTCGTAGAGATATTTGATCTGCGGATCGGTGCCGAGCTCCGCATGCATCTGGAAATAGGAATTGTTTTCCGTGAGTTGTGAGACGTTGCTGTCAGGATCGTTGAAGTCTCCGAAGGTGATGGCGCTGGCGATGCAGGCGGCCGCGCAAGACGGCGTGTGATACCAGTCGACGCCCGGCACCTTGCCCTGTTCGAGCCCGTCGTCGAGCTTGTCGACGCAGAAGGTGCATTTCTGCGCCACGCCCTCGCGCTCCTTGTGGCGGACGGCCTCTTCCTGGGCGGTTTCCTCGCCGTAATACCAATTGTGCTTATGAACGATGGTCCGCGCCTGATAGGGGCAGGCGACGGCGCACGACGCGCAGCCGATGCAGATGTCGTAGTCCATCGTCACCAGCCCGTCGGCGCGCTGCTTGGTGGCGCCGGTGGGGCAGACGGGCACGCAGGGCGGCTCGGCGCAATGCTGGCAACCGACCACGAGGAAGACGCGCTCGACATCGGGGAA